>CATLHC010000069.1 GCA_949948775.1 uncultured Oscillospiraceae bacterium | reverse complement strand
GGCGTCCCACTTGTTCACCACGATGACGCAGGCCTTGCCCGCCTCGTGGGCCAGCCCGGCCACCTTGGTGTCCTGCTCGGTGACCCCCTCCTGGGCGTCGATCATGATGACGCACACGTCGCTGCGCTCAATGGCCATGGTGGCCCGGAGGACAGAGAACTTCTCCACTCGGTCGTCCACCTTGGACTTTTTGCGCATTCCCGCCGTGTCGATGATGAGGTACTTCTGCCCGTTCCTTTCCAGGTAGCTGTCCACCGCGTCCCGGGTGGTGCCCGCCACGTCGGACACAATGACCCGCTCCTGGCCCAGAATCCGGTTCACTAGGGAGGACTTACCCACATTGGGCTTTCCAATGATGGCCACCTTGACCGCGTCGTCCTCTTCCTCCTCCTGGTCCGCTGGGGGGAAGAACGCAAAGCAGGCGTCCAGCAGGTCGCCGGTGCCGTGTCCGTGGACGGCGGACACAGGCATGGGGTCCCCCAGCCCCAGGTTGTAGAACTCGTATAGATCCGGGTCGTTCGGCCCGGTGGAGTCCATTTTGTTCACCGCCAGCACCACCGGCTTCCGGGAGCGCTGGAGCATCCCGGCCACCTCCTGGTCGGCGGCGGTCATGCCGGTGCGGATGTCGCACACGAAGATGATGACGGTGGCGGAGGCGATGGCGATCTCCGCCTGCTCCCGCATGAAGGACAAAATCTGGTCGTCGGTGCCCGGCTCGATGCCGCCGGTGTCCACCAGATCGAAGGTGCGCCCCCGCCACTCCGCCTGGGCGTACAGCCGGTCCCGGGTGACGCCGGGGGTGTCCTCCACGATGGACAGCCGCTTTCCGGTCAGCTTATTGAACAGCATGGACTTGCCCACGTTGGGGCGGCCCACAATGGCCACCAGGGGCTTTGCCATGGATATCCCTCCTATCAGACCAATTAATATTGGAAGCCCAGCGCACACAACGGAACGCGCAACGGGCAATATTCACACAATTATAATGTAGTATACCAAATTCTCGGAAAAAAAGATAGGGGGAAAAGGGAAAATTTCCGGGGAGAAAGCAACAAAAAAGCCGCCGTATCCACAGCAGCTTTTTTTGTTTCTCACTTGTCGGCGGGGGCGACCTCACGGCCATTGTAGGTCATGCAGTTCTTGCAGACGCGATGGGGCAGGGTGACGGTACCGCACTTGGGACAGGTATTGATACCGGGAGTCTCCAGCTTCCACACGGAGCTGCGGCGCTTATTCCTGCGCTGCTTGGATACTTTACTCTTCGGGACGGCCATTTTGACACCTCCTTATTTGGTCAATGTCCGTGGACATACATCCTACTGGTCTGATCCTCCCTCTGGCTCCAACAGCTGGGACAGCTTGGCCCACCTGGGGTCAATCTCCTTTTTGCAGCGGCACGCTTCCACATTCAGATCCGCGCCGCAGCCGGGACAAAGGCCCTTGCAATCCTCAGAGCAGAGGTTCTTCGTGTCCATCTCAAGGAGGAATACCTCCCGCATCAGCTCGTCCAGCTCCAGCTCGCCATCCTTGTTCAGCACAACGATGTCGTCGCTCTCCCCATTGGCCAGTTCAAAGGCCAGCAGGGTCTCGTACTCCACCGTTTTCTCCCGCCGAAAGGGTTTTGCGCACCGGTCGCAGGCAAGCGACAGCACCGTGGTCAGCCGGGCCTTCAGCTCCAAGGCTCCCGCCCGGTTACACACCTGACCTTCCACACGGACAGGCTGGGTAAAGGGCTTCGCCCCATACCACTCCACATCGGACAAATCCGTCTGAAGGGCAAAGGGCAGCACCTCGCCGGGCTGCTGGGCTAAGGGCTTCAAATCCAGTTTCATGGCACACCTCGCATAATGGCACGACTGGTATTATACTAGACCTGGCCGGAAATGTCAAATCTTTTCCGCAATATTTTGTGGTTTTTTTGCGCGGGCCTTCCTTTTTCCTTTGTAAAGAAAAAAGGAAGCGAAAAAAGAAACTTTTAGACTGCGGTCCAGCCTTTGAGGAATTTCTCCAGACGGTCCATGCCCTTTTTAATGTTTTCCATACTGGTGGAGTAAGACCAGCGCACGAAATTCGGGGCGCCTGAGCTCTCGCACGGCACCGTGGCCACCAGGCCATGCTTGAGCAGGGCCGCGGAGAAATCGCCGCTGCTGTCGATCCTCTCGCCGCAGATGGTGCGGCCCAGCAGCTTCTCCACGTTCATCATGATATAAAACGCGCCCTCGGGCTTGATGCAGCTCACGCCGTCGATGGCGTTCACCCGGTCCACAATATAGTCCCGGCGCTCCTCAAAGGCCCGGCGCATGGCCTCCACGCAGTCCTGGGGACCGGTCAGGGCCGCCACCGCCGCCGCCTGAGATATGGAACTGGGCGAGCCGGTGGAGTGGCTCAGAAAGTTTGCCATCACCTTGGCGGTCCTCTCGCTGGACAGGGTGTAGCCGATGCGCCAGCCGGTCATGGCGTAGGACTTGGACACGCCGTTGACCAAAATCGTGCGCTCCTTCACATCCTCTCCAAAGGACGCAAAGGACGCGAATCGTACCCCGTCATACAGCAGGCTATAGTAGATCTCGTCGGAGATCACATAGAGGTCCTTTTCCACACACACCTTGGCGATGGCCTCCAGCTCCTCCTGGGAATAGACCATTCCGGTGGGATTACAGGGATTGTTGAGGATCAGCGCCTTGGTTTTGGGGGTGACGGCGGCGGCCAGCTGCTCCGCCGTCATTTTGAACCCGGCGGACTCCCCCGCGCCCACCACCACGGGCACGCCGCCCATCATCCTGATGAGCTCCAGATAGCTGACCCAGAAGGGGGCGGGGAGAATCACCTCGTCGCCGGGGTCCACCAACGCCCGCAGGGCAATATACACGCAATGCTTCGCGCCGCTGGAGACGATGACCTGAGTGGGTTTGTAGTCCAGGCCGCAGTCCTCCCTCATCCGCCGGCACACGGCCTCCTTCAGCGCCGTCGTGCCGGAGGCGGGGGTGTAGCGGGTCACGTTATCGGCGATGGCCTTTTCCGCCGCCGCCTTGATATGGTCGGGCGTATTGAAATCCGGCTCACCGGCGCCAAAGCCGACGACGTCCACGCCGTCCGCCCTCATCTGCTTGGCCAGCGCGTCGATGGCCATGGTCTTGGACACCTGCACCGCGGACGCGATTTGGGCAAGTTCTTTCAAGGTGATCCCTCCTAGCTTTCTTTCGTGCACATTATATTCTCAACCTTGCAAAATTTCAAGTATATTTGGAAAATCTCCGTATTTTCTGCAATCACAGCAAAAGCAGCTTGCATTTTTGGCGTAAAGCTCCCCCGTCTGCCAATGCCGACGGGGGAAACACGCTCAACGGCGGGTGTTTTTACGGTACAGATGGTACAGACCCTTCACCAGCAGATCGTGGTCGTATTTGATCTCTCTCCGGCACAGGCGGTAGAGGGCGGGCGCATGGCCTCCCGTGGCTACCACCAGCTTGGCGGGCGCACCTGCCGCCTCCTCCAAGGACTCAATGACCCGGTCAAAGGCGCCGCTATAGCCGTACAGCACTCCGGCCCGCATGGAGTCCACCGTATTCCGGCCCAGAGGCGTGTCCACCTGGGCCATGGAGATCTGGGGCAGTTGGGCTCCATTTCGGGACAGCGCCTCCAGCGCGATGTCGATGCCGGGCATGATGGCGCAGCCCTCAAAGGCCCGCTCGCTCAGGTAGGAGAAGGTGACGGCGGTGCGTGAGTTGATGACAATAACCGGAGTGGGATAGAGGGCGGAGGCCGCCACAGCGGAGGCCACGATGTCACTTCCCAGCTGGTTGTGGATTTCCGCCTTAATATTCAGCCCGGTTTTCAGCCCCGGCCCCACCACCAGGGGGGGCTTTCCGGTAAGCCGCCGCAGGGTGCGGGCATAGGTGCCGGTGATGGGCGGCACTACACTGGACAAAATGGAACCGGTCACGCCGTTCAAATCCGCCCGATAGAGCTGGAACACCCCCATCAGGTCGATGGCACAGCGGTCGTCAGTCATCTTGGAGTCGGTCTCCAGCTCGGACTGGAAGGACAGCCTCCCCTCCTCGGTGAACAGAGCGATGGTGGTGCGGATGTTGCCGATGTCAATGGCTAAAATCATGTCCTCTCTCCCCTTCTCTCCATCCATTCAATATGTCCATGACCCGCCGGTATTTATCTCGATAAAGCCCCCTGCTCCGGGGCGACAGCTTTTGAAAGCTCCGCTCCAGCTTTTCCTTTACGAATTTCTTCCCTTCCTCAAACTCCATGCCTCGCTCCCGGTAGGCCAGATACAGCAGGCTGGGCAGACTGTCAAAGTGAGAGACCGCGTCCGCCTCCGCCACGCACAGCTCCTCCACACTCTCCCGGTCCAGCGGCACGCTGCCCCGGTGGCTGCGGATGCAGTTTTGCACCAGCGCAATCTTTTCCGGCTCATAATCCCATTGGGACAGAATGCCTTGGGCCATCTCCGCCCCGTGGATGTGGTGGTCGGGATACAGGCTGTAGTCGGTAACAGACGCAATATCGTGGAGCCATGCCGCAATCATCACAACCTCTTTGTCCGCCCCGTACCGCTCCGCCAAAAAAGCCCCGTTTTTGACCACTGCCTCAATATGATCGTATACGCCCATCCCAAATTGATTGGAGGGCTGCTCACAGCGGCGCCGGAGCTCCCCCCGCAAATAATACAAAATATCGCTTCTCATCTCTATTACCCCTTATAAAGCTTATTCTATCACGGGACGCCGCTCATTGCAAGGAGACAATGGAACGGCCGGAACGTCTGGCGTCCCGGCCGTTTGCTCAAATATTCGCGCGGATGATCCCGCCCATTTCCCGGGTGCCGATAACGCTCTCCCCCGCCCGGGCGATGTCGGCGGTGCGCCAGCCGTCGGCCAGGGCCTTGTCCACCGCCGCCTCGATGACGTCCGCCTCAGCGGGCAGCTGGAAGGAGTAGCGGAACATCATGGCCGCGGACAGGATGGTGGCGATGGGGTTGGCCTTGTCCTGGCCCGCGATGTCCGGGGCGGAGCCGTGGATGGGCTCATACAGCGCCGGAGCGCCGTCCCCCATAGATGCGGAGGGCAGCAGCCCAATGGAGCCGGTAATCATGGACGCCTCGTCGGACAGGATGTCGCCGAACATGTTCTCGGTGACCACCACATCGAACTGGCCCGGGTCCCGAACCAGCTGCATGGCGCAGTTGTCCACCAGCACGTCCTCATAGGCCACGTCGGCGTATTCCTCTGCCAGCCGGTGCATGACGGACCGCCACAGACGGGAGGTCTCCAGCACGTTGGCCTTGTCCACGCTGGACACCTTCTTCCGGCGGAGCCTCGCCATCTCGAAGGCCCGGCGGCCGATGCGCTCGATCTCCTTCTCGGAGTAGGCCATCAGGTCAGTGGCCTCTATCCCCCGGTCCTCGGTCTGGTAGCGGTCCCGCTTGCCGAAGTAGATGCCGCCGGTGAGCTCCCGGACCATGAGCAGGTCGATGCCCTTCTCCGCCGTCTCCTTTTTCAGCGGGCAGGACTCCGCCAGGGCGGGGCGCAGAGCAGCGGGGCGCAGGTTGGCGTACAGGCCCAGGTCCTTGCGGATAGCCAGCAGGGCGGTCTCCGGGCGCTGGTCGGCGGGCTTGTCGCTGCCCCACTTGGGACCGCCCACCGCTCCCAGCAGCACCGCGTCACAGGATCTGCACAGCTCGGCGGTGCCCTCGGGGTAGCTCACCCCCACCGCGTCGGTGGCGCAGCCCCCCAGCAGCACATCCACATACTGGAAGGTGTGGCCGAATCTCTCCCCCACCCTGTCCATGACCTTCACCGTCTCGTTCACAATCTCCGGGCCGATACCGTCCCCCCGGATCAGGGCAATTTTATAATTCATTTCGCCACACCCCTCGCCTTCAGGGAGTTCAGCAGCCCGCCGTTTTCAATGATGCCGTTGACGAACTCCGGAAAGGGCGCGGCCTGGAAGGTCTGGCCCGTGGTCTCGTTGACGATGGCGCCGCTCTGGAAATCCACGCTGACGCTGTTCCCGGGGTCGATGCCGTCCACCGCCTCGGGACACTCCAGAATGGGGAAGCCGATGTTGATGGCATTGCGGTAGAAGATGCGGGCAAAGCTCTTGGCGATAACACACTTCACCCCGCTGGCCTTGATGGCCAGGGGGGCGTGCTCCCGGCTGGAGCCGCAGCCGAAGTTGCTGCCACCCACCACGATGTCCCCCGCCTCCACGGTGGAGGCAAAGCCGGCGTCGATGTCCTCCATGCAGTGGGCGGCCAGGGACTTCTCGTCCGGATTGTTCAGATATCGGGCCGGGATGATGACGTCGGTGTCCACATTGTCGCCGTATTTATAAATTTTCATGGTCGTTTCCCTCCCTTAGAGCGCCGCCGGGTCGGTGACCACACCGGTGACGGCGCTTGCCGCCGCCACGGCTGGGCCGGCCAGAATGATCATGGAACTGGTGGGTCCCATGCGGCCCACAAAGTTCCGGTTGGTGGTGGAGATGGCCCACTCATTGTCGCTGAGCACGCCCATGTGCCCGCCCAGGCAGGGTCCGCAGGTGGGGGTGGACACCACCGCGCCCGCCTGGATGAAGTCGGCCACCAGCCCCTCCGCCATGGCGTCCAGGTAGATCTGCTGGGTGGCCGGGATGACAATACAGCGCACCCCGTCCGCCACCTTACGGCCCTTGAGGACGGCGGCGGCCTCCCGCAAATCCTTCAGCCGCCCGTTGGTGCAGGAGCCGATGACCACCTGCTGAATGGGCTTGCCCGCCGCTTCGTCCACCGTCTTGGTGTTGGAGGGCAGGTGGGGGAAGGCCACCGTGGGCCGCAGGGCGGACAGGTCGATGGTGATCTCTCTGGTATATTCCGCGTCCGGGTCGGCCTCAAACGCCTGCCACTCCCGGCTCACCCGGCCCTTTAAGTAGGCGACGGTCCTGTCATCCACCGGGAAGACGCCGTTTTTGGCCCCGGCCTCAATGGCCATGTTGCAGATGGTGAAGCGGTCGTCCATCTCCAGGGAGGCCACCCCGTCCCCCACAAACTCCAGGGACTGGTACAGCGCCCCGTCCACCCCGATCATACCGATGAGGTGTAGGATCACGTCCTTGCCGCCGACATACTGCCCCAGCCTGCCGGTGAGATTCACCTTGACGGCGGAGGGCACCTTGAACCAGGCAAGGCCCGTGGCCATTCCCGCGGCCATATCGGTGGAACCCACGCCGGTGGAGAAGGCCCCCAGCGCCCCATAGGTGCAGGTGTGGGAGTCCGCGCCGATGATGACCTCACCAGGGGCGGCCAGGCCCTTTTCCGGCAGCAGGGCGTGCTCGATACCCATCCGGCCCACATCATAAAAGTGGGTGACGGCGTGCTCTTTAGCGAACTCCCGGCAGGCGGCGCACAGCTGGGCGGACTTGATGTCTTTGCATGGGGTGGAGTGGTCCAGCACGATGGCGATCTTGTCTCGGTCGAACACAGCGGACAGCCCCGCCTTTTTAAATTCCGTGATGGCCACCGGGGTGGTGATGTCGTTACCCAGCACCAGGTCCAGCTTTCCCTCGATGAGCTGGCCTGCCTCCACCCGGTCAAGCCCGGCGGAGCGGGCCAGGATCTTTTGGGTCATGGTCATGCCCATGAAACATACCTCCTTGTTTCGATTTTGTGTACTCATTATGACAGAACTCTGCCCTTGAAAATGCAAAGCGTGATACAATGCTAATAGGATTCTCGGGTTTCCCGCCAAGGGCGGCCGCGCCGAAAGGATATGAGGAGAAACATATGGCAGATTGGAACCTTTTAGCCGAAGGCCGCAGTCCCCGGAGATACCGGGCCGGACAGCTGATCTACCTTCAGGGTACCCGCCCGGAATGCTTTTACTACCTGATCTCCGGCTCGGTGCGCAGCTTCATCAGCACCGGCTCCGGGGAGGAACGGGTGCTCGCCGTCCACCGGGCCGGAGATTTGATGGGAGAGGCGTCCTTTTTCGACGGCTGTCCCCGGGTCACCTCCGCCATGGCCCTGGAGGACTGCAGCATCCTGACCGTCGACCAGGCGCAGCTGGACGCCGCCTTCCAACGCCACCCGGAGCTGGCCCTGCCCATGCTCCAGCATTTGGCCCGAACGGTGCGGCTGCTGTCCGACCACGTGGAATCCGCCTCCCTGCCCGCCCAGCAGCGGGTGGCCCGGTGGCTGCTGGGCCAGCCCGACGGGGCGGGCGGTGTGCTCAAAGCCACCCACGAGGGCATCGGCCAGGCGGTGGGCCTGTCCCGGGTGACGGTGAGCCGGGCGCTGGGGGAGCTGGCCGTCCAGGGGCTGGTGGAGCTTGGATATCGCTCGGTCACCGTTCTGGACCGGGACGGATTGGAAGATTTGGCCTTCAGCGTCTGAAAAAGCGCCTGGTGTTCACCCACCAGGCGCTCCTTTTCATAAAATGATGCAGATGAGCCCCCCGGATCCCTCGTTGATAATCCGCTGGAGGGTCTCCCGCAGCTTCTCCCGGGCCTCCTCAGGCATCCGCTTGAGCTTGCCGTTCAAGTCCTCCCCTACCAGCTCGTGGAAGGAGCGGCCAAAGATGTTGGAGTCCCAAATCTTCCCCGTGTCCCCCTCGAACTGCCGCAGCAGATAGTCCACCATCTCCTCCGACTGCTTCTCGGTGCCCATGATGGGGGATACCTCCGCCTTGATGTCCGCCCGCATCATGTGTATGGAGGGAGCGCTGGCCTTCAGCCGCACACCGTACCGCCCCCCCTGTTTGACGATCTCCGGCTCCTCCAGGGTCATCTCCTCCGGGTCGGGCATGACGATGCCGTAGCCAGTGGCCTCCACCTGCTTTAAGGCTCCCTCCACCTTCTCATAGCTGCGCTTCATGGCCGCCATCTGGGTGAGCTGGTCGATGAGGTCGCCGTCGTCCTGAATCTCCAGCCCACACCGCTCGGACACGGTGGAGTAAAACAGCTCTCGGGGCAGCTCCAAGGTGGCGGTGACCACCCCGCTGCCCATGTCCATCCGGTTTAGGACGGCGGAGCTGACCTCTTCCCGGTCGCCCATGGCCAGCACCGCCCCTTCCGCATCCCGCAGGCGCATCAGGTTCGCCGTCTCCTCCCGGATCATGGCGTACAGCCCGCTCTTGATGGGGTGGTCGAAGGGCAGCACATCCACCCAGGGAGGTAGGAACAGGTCCATCTGCTTCAGCGGAAACTCGTGGAGCACCGCCCGGATGATCTCGCTCACCGCTCCCTCGTCCAGCGTCAGGCAGTTTACCGCCAAACAGGTCACGTCATACCGCTCGGCGATATCCGCCTGAAGGGTCTGGGCCCGCTCGCCGTAGGGCTGGGCGGAGTTGAGCAGCACCATAAAGGGCTTGCCCAGCCCCTTGAGCTCGCTGATGACCCGCTCCTCCGCCTCTAAGTAGTCCTCCCGGGGAATGTCGGTGACCGACCCGTCGGTGGTGACCACGATGCCGATGGTGGAGTGGTCGGTGATGACCTTCTGGGTGCCGTACTCCGCCGCCTGGGTCATGGGGATCTCATGGTCAAACCAGGGGGTGGTGACCATCCGGGGCTGCTCCCCGTCCAGCTGACCCAGGGCGCTGGGCACCATGTAGCCCACGCAGTCGATGAGCCGGACGGAGAACACGCTCCCGTCCTCCATGGCCATCTCTACCGCTTCCTCGGGGACGAATTTGGGCTCGGCAGTCATCACCACCCGACCGGAGCCGCTCTGGGGCAGCTCATCCCGGGCCCGGTCCCGGATGTAGTTGTTCTCGATCTTGGGCAGCACCAGGGTCTCCATAAAGCGCTTGATGAAGGTGGACTTGCCCGTGCGCACGGGGCCCACCACCCCGATATAGATGTCGCCCTGGGTGCGCTGGGCGATATCCTCATACAGTTTGTTTTCCAAAGCTGAACCCTCCTCACGCATACTCAATTTCATTTGTATGGGGTTCCGTCCCGGAATATGACAGGGGCGGCGTGGAATTTGTCCACGCCGCCCCAAATCGGTTCAGTTTCTTCTGGCCGGGATGAGCAGCAGCGTACCCGCCTCCGCCTCCTCGCCGGGCAGGGCGTTGGCCGAGCAGATATCGGCCACGGTGGACCCGCAGGACTTGGCGATGTCCCATAGGGCCTCCCCCTGCTCCACCCGGCGTATGACCACCGACGGGCGGGGGCCGGCGTTCTCCGCTGTCCCCGGCTTGACGTCTGTGACGCAGGCCGCCTGCTCCTCCTTTGTGACGGTCCATCCGAATTCCGCCTCAAAGCGCACCTCCAACCCGCCGGTGACGGGAACGGCAGTGGCCTCTCCCACCGTCCGGCAGCGGCAGACGCACGCGCAGCCCTCCGGTACCTCCACCCGGCAGGCAACGGGTATGTCCGTCTCCACACCACACAAGGCGTCGTCCTCGCTGAGGTACAAAATGGAGGCGTTCACCTGAGCGGTGAACTCCATGCCTCCCTCCGCCGGCACCCCCGTCAGGGAGGATACCGTAGCGGCGCAGTCCAGCACCTGCTTGGCAGGAATGCCCGACTCGCACAGCTTTCGCCCCATCTCCCGGCGGGCGGACCGCTCCGCCAGCGTACACAGCCGCGCCGGGGAACGCTCCACATCAATGGGCCGGCCCACACAGTAGGCGTCGCTGATGAGAGTGACGGACCGCCGCTCCCACACCGCCGCTTGAGCCAGCAGCTCCAACGCCACCTCCAGCTCGCCCTCCCGGGCGCGGCAGTCCACGCTCTTCAGCGTCACCGCCACCTCAGGCTCCCCGTCGTCGGGCAGCTCGCCGATATCCAGAATCTGCGAGTAGGGCAGCTCAAACCGGGCCTGACTGACGCCCTCGCCGGAGCGGTATACCGCCGAGAGCTGCACATCTCCCTTGAGCACCAGCTTTTTGCCGATGAACTTGGCGTCCGCCGTCCCCAGCTCCGCCCGGCACAGCAGCAGCTCCTCCAGCTCCGGCCGGGAGGCGGGGGGGCGCAGCACGTCGGAGAAGGTGAAGGATTTCTCCGCCACGTCCGGAATCATGCAGCACTTCCGAGTCGTGAGCTGCTTTTGCAGCCCCTCCCCCTCGCCGCCGGTCAGGTCGGCGGTCAGCTCCCGCCGCTCCCGCTCATAGGCCGCCGTCCACACGGACAGGTTCACCCGCACCAGCATTTTCCGGGGATTAATGGTCCGGGCGTCCGCCGAGGGCGCCTGAAGATCGGCCAGCACCGGACACCCCGCGTGGAACTTCGGATCGTCCCGAACACACTGGAAGGGGATGGACACCTCCAGCGACCGGGGCAATTCCTCCCCCTCGGGTATGTACAGCACCGTCACCTTTGCCGTTCCGCTCAGCCGCAGGGTGCCCTCCCCCAGCTCCTTATCCTTGAGAAACGCTTTTCCCGACACCAAGACAATACGCGCAATGTCGGGGCAGGCGTCGGGCACGATGCTCTCCAGGGTCTCCTCCTGGCAAAACAGATCATGCGCCACACAGCGGTACCCCTCCAGCGTGACGCGCCGCAGTTCCATATCCATAGGCTTCCTCTCCTTGCTCGTATTCTGTGGCTAATATATGAGCAAGGCCATGGTGATATGCCTATGTGTCCGGACGGGACCACGGACCGACCGGGCGCACCCCGCAGGGCCGGGGTGGGCATGGTTGGCAAGGCCCGGAGAGAGGGGGCGCGCCCGCCCCGGCCCGGTCAGGTCATTGCCCGGTCCACGGCTCGGCGCAACCAGGCGTAGACGCTCATGCCCTCCTCCTCGGCCCTGGCGGTCACGGCCTGGGCATAGTCGAAGGGAACGTGGATGGCCAGCATGGTGCGGCGCTCCCGGTCCCGCTCGGTCCTGCGCCTCAGCTCCCGGCGCTTCATGTGTCTGATCCTGGCATAGTCCTGCAGGACGCGCTCCATCTCCTCCCGCTTGTCCGGAGCGGCCAGAGCGGCCATTTCCTCCAGTCTGCTCCGCTCGTCCCTGGGGATGGACAGCATCCGGCTTATCCTGGGTTTGTACTGCTCATCGTACTGATCCACGTGTCGTCCCGGCCTCCTCCACGATGTGCCGCAGCTCGTCCCGCTCGTGGTCTATGGTCCTGAGCAGGCTGAGCGCCGCCGCCTCCAGCATGGTCAGGCTCAGCAAAAGACGCTGTGCCCGGTTCGTTGTTCCGTCCTCCATCTTGTGCCACCTCCACCTGCAGAATACCACATCTTGGGCGCTCCGTCAATCAAACAGGACACCGCTTGTCCGGTTTGGCAAGGCCGCGATCCCTCCCCAGCGGCGCACCACCCCCAGGACCAGGCGTTCCCCGCACGGCGGCACGGCGGAAGGGGGGCCCAGGAAAGCCGAAGGCCAAGGGCGGCGCTCTTTGCCGCCCGCAGTTCGCCGGGGCGCACTTCCCCGGCGGATTTCCGATTGGCCAAGGGCGCAACACCACCCCGGACGGGACCACGGACCGACCGGGCGGGCACCGCTGAAACCTGGAGCATTGCTGGCGGGCGGGTTTAAGCGCACCTGGTCCAGCTCCCCCTCGCGCCCCATGGGCGAGCATCCCCCCCTCGCGCCCCATGGGCGAGCATCCCCCCTT
>CATLHC010000068.1 GCA_949948775.1 uncultured Oscillospiraceae bacterium | reverse complement strand
GGCAACTCCCGCCCCCAGAAGGGCCGCTTCCGCCAGCAGGCGGAGTACATCGTCTGGGGGTCCAACGGCGATATGCCCATCAACCGCCCCGTCCCCTGCCTGCCGGGGGTGTTCAAGTATGGCAATCCCCAGAACCGCATCCATCTGACGGAGAAACCCCTGCAGCTCATGCGGGACATCGTGAAGATCACCGAGCCGGGTGGCCGCATTCTGGACCCCTTTGCCGGCTCCGGCACCACCATCCTGGCCGCTGTGCTGGAGGGCTACACCGCCACCGGCATCGAGGTCACGGAGGAGTACGCCCGCCGCGCCAGGGAGCGGATCGCCCAGGAGCTGGCCCAGGCGGCGTGACCGATAACTGTCTGCCGATTTATGTGGATATTGCCGCGAAGGTGCGGTATGATGTGGGCTACCAAAATAACAGGAGGTGCCAGAAATGCAAGTGAACTTTACCTTTGACAAGGCCGCCGTAGAGCGGCGGGGCCACACGCTGGAGGATGTGCATCGGACGGTAAAAAGCCTGTTCGCCGTCCATGCTCTCCCCTGCGTCTCGGATGGCGACACCCTGTCTTTCAAAGACAAGGGCCACGGCGATGACTTCGCCTGTATGTGGGATATCATCCTGTCCCTGCTGCGCTCCGAGTGGTTCATGGACTGCGCCGCCGCCTGCGTCTGGCAGGACGAGGACGGCGAGGAGGACGTACTCGCTCAGGCCGGAAAGGTGCGGGGTGCTGTGTAGCATGGGAAGCAGGAAGCAGATCACCTTTGATCTGAGCCAAGACGCGCTGAGGCAGCACTATCCCCGCAAGGAAACGGCTCAGGACCCGCAGTTTTTCAAGCGGGCTTACAAGGATATCCAGCGGTTTATGGAGGCCAACGGCTTTGAACGGCGGCAGTATTCTGTGTATGTCTCCGCGGAGAAGCTGACCGCGCTGGATGTTGCCGTCCTCACCCAGCGGATGGCGGAACGGCTTCCTTGGCTGCGGCACTGCGTCAGGGAGATCACGGCAACGAACATCGGGGCGCAGCACAGCCTCCTGGGGCTGCTGCGCTCCGATGCGCCGCCCGTTGAACTCCTGCCGCCGACTGCGGTAAAAGGACAGCAGAAAAAGAAAAAAGTACTGGAACGATAGCTGTGAAGCGTGTTCATAGAAACACGTTTTGCAGCTCTTTTATTACATGGAGGTGAACCATGCAATACTATCCCATCGATGAGGCCCTGGCCCGCAGGGCAAAGAACATGATCAGCTTCTCCGACTACGTGGAGGGCAGCGCCACAGCGGAATACCGCCGTGCTGTGGATGAGGCCACCCGTCTCGCGGAGCAGCAGAAGCGGAAGGTAGATCCCATCCACCATGACCGGATCGACCAACTGCTGGACACCTACGCCCGCAGGCTGGCGGAGAATATCAACCAAAGCAATGCTATCACCGCCCGTGTGCCCTCCATCCTGATCGCGGGGGGCAGTAACTTCCCTGTCCGTCAAAAGGAAAAACAGAATCGGGCCGCGGACGCCAACATGGCGGAGTGGCGGCAGATCCAGGGCCTGCTGGACAAGATCCGCGGCACGGGCAGGGGCGGCATCAGCGCCGATGATCCGGAGGCTGTGCAGAAGCTGAAGTCCAAGCTGGCTGGGCTGGAGCGGGAGCAGGAAAAAATGAAAGCGGTCAACGCCTATTACCGGAAGCACAAGACCCTGGACGGCTGTCCTCTGCTGACCCAGGATGAGATTGAAAAGCGGAAAGCGGCAATGGGCCGTGACTGGCAGGCGAACCCCAAGCCATACCCCGGCTTCATGCTTACCAACAACAGCGCCTCCATCCGTCAGGTCAAGTCCCGCATTGCGGAGCTGTCAGCGAAAGCGGAAACGGAATATGAGGGCTGGGCGTTCGGGGGCGGCGAGGTGAAGGTAAACCGGGAGGCCAACCGGTTGCAGGTGTTCTTCCATGAGAAGCCTGACCGGGATACCTGCTCCGCCATGCGGCATAACGGCTTCAAATGGGCGCCCAGCGTAGGCGCGTGGCAGAGGCAGCTCACCGATAACGCCATCTACGCCGCCAAGCACCTGGACTGCCTCCGGCCCCTGCCTGTGGAGCCGCCTGTGCCAGAGCAGGCTGGATCTGTGCAGGAACCAGCCCAGGACGCCGCTGCCGGGTGGGGCTTTTACATCATCGCTGATTTGAAAACCTGGGCGGACAACGCTGCGGAACGCAGTGAGCTGGAGCATTTCCCCTCTTTTGAAGCAGCCAAGGCCCGGTTTGATGAACTGCGGAGTGCCCCCTACAATAGCGAGGCCGTGGAACCCGGCCCGGACGGACAGCCTCCCGCCCGCCTGACCCTGGGCCTGGAGAGTGCGGACGGCATGAGCGCCACCGACATCCTTCATGTGCGTCAGGGAGAGAACTACCTCGTCACCGACTTCACCCGGTCGGAACGGCTCCGGGACGATCCCATGGTCATGGATATCCTCTCCCGTGTCTCCCGTGAGATAGGCTTTGACCGGGTGCGGGTATGGGAGCAGGCGGACGGTGGCCGGCAACTGCTGTCCGTGGTTCCCTTTGCGGAGTGGGAAAATCCCTATTTCCCCGCCGCCACACCGGGCAGGATCGCCGCCCAATACTGTACTCTACTGCATGAGTGCTACCCGCTTCCCACGGATGACGAGGCCCACGGCGGGCAGATCGCGGAGATCGTCAAGTTCCTCCAGAAAGAGGGGAAGCGTGGCGCAGATCAGATAGCGCTGGCTGTTGCCGGATTCGGCGCCACATTTTCCGACAATGTCGCTGTTCAGAAACAGGCGGAGGCTCTCATGAAGGAGCTGGCCCGATATGACGCGCCGGGGCTGGATGAGGCGCGGCAGCGGAAGCCAAAGCAAAAAAAGTCCCAGGAGCGGTAGGCCAAGGGCAGGCAGGGTGTTATGTATTGACACCCTGCCCTGTCCACATATCGGGGTATTTATTTGACAAGGGTGTCTCCGTGGACACCCAGCAGGAGGTGAAAATACCATGGAACGACAGACCAGTGCCCGTTTTTTTCGCAAGCCAATCCAAATCTCAGATTTGCAGGATGATACCCCCATCATCAAACCGGCTCCATTTCAGATCGTGCGGGAAATCATCCTGTCGGAAGCGCAATACCGCCGCTTTCAAGCAAACCTGCTGGCCAATGCGCCGTTTATTGCCGCACATACCGATCTCACCGGATATGACGAGAGGACTGGTTTTCGCTGCCTGTTGGTTACCAGCCGAAAAAGGCAAGATGGTATTCTGGTAGACAGTGAGGGATACGACTACGCCCGCTATGCGGCGTTTGTGTCAGATAAGAGGCTGTTGGCCCGGCAAGGTGTTGTCCGGGACAACCTGGATCTAAGGGAACGGGAGCGGTGATGGTTTCCCCTTCAAGAGAGCGGGCTCCGCCCGTCAATTCCAATCACCCTACCGCTTGGAAGGTCGCCCCGCCAACGGCGGGGCCGAGGCCATCGCCGCCCCTGGCGGCGATGGCGCAAGCATAGCGCAAATGTACATTTTGCGCGCTTGCAGGGGGATATCCCCCTGTCCCCTATGCCGCCTGCGGGCGGAAGATCGGCGGCAGAGCCGCAGAAAGGAGCGTGGAGTGCGAAGTGTCGCCTCAGTGAGCTTTGGCAAGGACTCCCTCGCCATGCTCTTACTATTACTGGAGCGAAACACGCGATTGGATGAAGTGATCTTTTACAATTCGGAAATGGAATTTCAGGCCATATACGATATCCGGGATCGGATCAAGCCGGTTCTGGAGCAGCGGGGCATCCGCTTCACCGAGGTGAAGCCGGGTGTCCCGTTTTTATACAATATGCTGGAGAGGCCGGTCAACTCCAAGAAGAACGGTTTCCACTCGGGCTACGGCTGGTGCGGTGGTTCCTGCCGTTGGGGAACCAAGCTCAAGACCCGCTCCCTAGACGGTGTGGCCCTGGACGCGGATATCCACTATGTGGGCATCGCCACAGACGAGCCGGAGCGGCTGGAACGGCTGGAGGCCCCCAAGTGTTCACCCCTGGCCGAAGCGAGAATGACGGAGGCGGACTGTCTGGCGTACTGCTATGAGCGGGGATTTTTCTGGGAGGAAAACGGCGTCCGGCTGTATGACATCCTGGACAGGGTGTCCTGCTGGTGCTGCAAAAACAAGAATCGGAAGGAACTAAAGGCCATCTATCAATATCTCCCACAGTATTGGGAGCGCCTGAAGGAGCTGCAGGCCCAGATCCCCATGCCCATGAAGCCGTACAGTCGAAAGGGCGTTCCCTATGGCAATGTGTTCGATTTGGAAAAGGTGTTTAAGCGGGAAATCCAGACGGAGAAAAACGGCGGCGCTCCCAAGGAGAAAAGGAGGCGGCATGAGCAGAGCAGATAAGCATGGCCGGCACCATGTTCACATCGAACTGACGCCGGCGCAGTACCAGCGGCTGGTGGCCCAGGCCAAACAGTGCGGCCTCTCCCAGAGGGCCTACCTCGTCCGGCTGATCGAAGGGACTCCCGTCCGCGCCCGTCCCTCCCAGGAGATCAAGGAACTGCGGACGGAGATCCACCACATCGGAAACAATATAAACCAGATCGCCCGCAGCGTCAACGCCGGCATCGCCAGGGCGGAGGACGCCAAGCGGGGGCTGTTCCTGCTGGATCAGGTCTACGAGCTGATGTACCAGAACGCAAAAAAGTAATGGCTGTCACGAAGATACTGGCGCGGAAGGGCCGCCTGGACGTAGGTATCAACTACGTCCTCAACGGGGACAAGACCCAGGAGCGCGTCCTCACCGCCCATCTGAACTGCGACCCTGGCCGGGAGTGCCGCCAGATGCTGGACACCAAGCGGTTTGCGGGTGTTCATGGCAAGATGGATGGTGTGCAGTATTACCACATCATCCAGTCCTTCAAGCCGGGGGAGGTCACCCCGGAACAGGCGCTGGAGATCGCCACAGAGTTTGCGAAGGAGCATCTGCCGGGGTATGAGACGGTGATCGGAGTCCATGTGGACAAGGAACATATCCATGCCCACCTGGTTTTCAATTCCGTCAACGCAGACACCGGCGAGAAGTACCACAGCAACGCCCAGAGCTACTACCAGCAGATCCGGGCCACCTCTGACCGGCTGTGCCGGGAGCATGGCCTGTCGGTCATTATGGAGGGCAGCGACCGCAGGGCGGTCAGCTACATCGAATGGCTGCGCCAGTCCAAGGGCCAGCCCACCTTCCGCACCATGCTGGAGGCGGATCTGCGGACGGCCATTCAAGATGCCAATGACCTGGGCCACTTCTTTATGCTCATGGAACACATGGGGTATGAGATCAGCCATGGAAACCGCCTGGGCTTCCGATTGCGGGGCCAGGATCGGTTTATGTACCCAGGCAGGAAAAATCCGCTGTTCACCGAGGACGGTATCCGGGCGGCGATCCAGAACGGCCTGGAGGACATCGAGGCCGGACGCAGGCCCGCCGTTATTTATAGGCCGTCTTTCCAGCCCTACAAAAAGCACCCGAAATATACCGGCTTTATGGCGCTCTATGTCCACTACCTCTACGTCCTGGGCAAGATCGGGCAGCGGCAGTATCCGCCCCGGATGACGCCCCAGCTCCGGCAGGAGGTGATGAAGTCCCAGCGATACCGGGAACAGTTTGACTTCCTCCGGGAGAACGATATCGCCACCCAGGGGGACATGGCGGCCTTCCAGGCCCACACAGAGGACGCACTGGCCAATCTGATGAAGCAGCGGACGATCCTCAACGTACGGAAAAAGAAGCGAAAAAAACTGTATGACGCCCTGGCGGATGTGGCCGCCCTGGCCCCGGCCAAACAGCTCTACGAGGACGGCCTGTCCGGTATGGAGTCTGAATACGCCCGGTACGTGGAAGCGGTGGCTGTGCTGGATCAGTGCGCCATCCCCAGAGAACGGCTCTCAACCGAAAAGGCGGAAATTTATGAGCAGATTGCCCAGATCAACCGTGACATTCGGGCGGAACGGAAAAAGCTGGCCCTTTGCCGGGAGATCCAGAGCAGGCTGCCCCAGATGGAATATGACATTGACAAACTCGAAGAACGTGAAGGTGAGGTGAAGCACGATGAACGTAGGAGGCGGTGAGGCCGCTGACCAGATGGTACGCATGATGCTCTCCGGCACGGAGGTGGCGATGCGGCTGTCCGGCTCGGCCCTGAAGAACCTGCTGGCGCTGACCATGGCGCTGGCACACAACCGCAAGACCCTCTCCGGCAAGGTCAACATGGGCAAGATGCTGAAAGAAACGCGGGATTTGCGGCGGTTCCCCATGACGCCCCAGCAGTACAAGCAGTTTAAAAAGCTGGCGAAAAAGCACAAGCTGTTGTTCTCGGTGATCCGGGATAAGGATGACCGGGGCAAGCTGATGGACGTGATCCTGCCGGTGACGGAGCTGGATCGGGCCAACGCTATTTTTGAGCACATCCTGTACACGCTGCCCCCGGAGCCGGAGCGCAGACCCGCCAAACCGCTCCAGAAGGGACATGAGGTGTTCCAGCGGTCACGCCAAGCCCAGGAGCGGCAGGCCCCGGAGCAGGTGCAGGTCAGGCGGCAGGAGCGTCCGTCCCAGGAGCGGCGAGACAAAGCAACTGTCAGGCCCCAGGAGGCCCCTGTGAGGCCGTCCCAGCCCAGGCGGGAGGTGTCCCAGCGGTCGGCAGAGCAGGGCCGCCAGGAGGCCCCTGTGACCCAGCGTCAGGAGAACAAGGGAAAAAACGGTTCTCGGTCGGAACGAGACTCGCACGTTATAAAAATCAGCTCCTCTATACTCAAAGAGAGCGGCACTACGAGGGGGACGAGTGAGCGCCCCTCCATTGAGGCGCGGCTCCAAGGGTATCGGGTACAGATGAGGAGACCGTCCGTTCCGGCCAGATCCAAGACCAAGACACAGGCCAAGCAGAGGTAATCAGTTTTCCCCTGAGTCTGGCTGCTCCCAATCGATGGCAAACAGGTCATTGGGCGTACAGTGCAGCAACATACAGAGCGTCTCAATGCGCTCCAGCTTAATAGACTGCGTCTCGTTATTGACCATTTTGTTGAAATTCTGATAGCTCATTCCAAGCTGTTTGTAGAGCCAATATTTTGTGTGACCCTGCCGCTCCAGCAGATCCAAAACATTCAAGCGCACCATATCTCCTGCCCCCAGTATCTAATGTAATGATTAGATATTAGCGGCTTATCCCCTCCACGGTATAGACGAGTACATTAGATAATGATATAGTCTATACCGTGGAGGAGGCGCTATTCATGGACGAAAAAGAATTGCGGAAACACCGCTGCTGTTTCACCGGGCATCGCCCGGAAAAGCTGACTATACCGGAACGGCAGATGGCAAAATTGTTGGAAATGGAGATCCAAAAGGCGATAGACAAACAGTTTACCACATTTATATCAGGCATGGCGAGGGGGACGGATATCGTTGCCGCAGAAATCGTTCTGCGGCTGAGAGCGCAGGACGAGCGTCTGAAGCTGATCTGCGCTCTGCCCCATCCCGGCTTCGGCCTGCATTGGGGCGGCGGTTGGACAGATCGGTTCCAAAGTGTACTGGCACAGGCGGATCTGGCGCGAACCATCTGCCCCAGCTTCTCCTATGCGTCCTATCAGGCCAGAAATGAATGGATGTGCCGCCACGCCGGGCTGGTGATCGCCGTTTTTAACGGAGAGCGTGGAGGGACAAAAAACACACTGGACTACGCACAAAAGATTGGCGTTCCGTGCGTAATGATCAACGGAAAATAAAGACGAGAGGGGGATTCCGGGATGGCCGGAGTTCCCCTCTCGTCATGGAGGTGAAGAAATACTGAAGAAACAAGCTGGCAGTATCGCGGTGTACCTGTTCTTATACATTTTCGTGGTCTGGGCGGCGCTACTTATCGCCCAATCGCTGGGCGGCAGCCTGCCAGACATCATCACCAACCTGACGGCGGCCATGGAACATCCCTTCCGCATCCACTGGACAGAGCATAGTCTGGTGACCATCCTGCTCTGTACCGGAGCCTACATCATGGGGATCTGTCTCTATGCCGACCAGCAGGGACGGACGAGAGACGGTGAGGAACACGGCTCCGCCGCCTGGGCCTCCCCTCGGCAGGTCAATGCCATGTTCGCTCAGAAACAAAACAAGCTGCTGACCAAAAACGTCCGTCTGGGGCTGGACACTCACAAGCACCGCCGCTCCCTGAACGTGCTGGTCATCGGCGGCTCCGGCGCGGCCAAGACGAGAAGCTACGTCAAGCCCAATATTTTGGAGGCCAACACCAACTATGTGATCACGGACCCCAAGTCTGAAGTCCTGCTGGCCACGGGCGGCTACCTCAAGAGCCAAGGCTACGACATCCGGGTGCTGAACCTCGTCAACCTGGAGGAGTCGGACGGATACAACCCCTTCCGCTACATCCGGGACGAGAAAGACGCCCTGCGGCTGGTGAACAATCTCATCCAGGCCACCACTCCCAAGGGCAGCCATGAGTCCGATCCATTCTGGACCAAGGCGGAAACGGCACTGCTGCAGGCCATCATCCTCATGCTGTGGCAGGAGGCCCCGGAGTATGAACAGAACTTCTCCATGGTGATGCGGGTGCTGGAGTACGCCGAGGTCAAGGAGGAGGATGAGGAATACGTCTCGCCGCTGGATCTGCTCTTCCAATCCATAGAGCGGGAGAAGCCGGACAGCGTGGCAGTACGGCAATATAAGGTGTTCAAAATGGCGGCGGGCAAGACCTCAAAATCGATCCTTGTGTCCACCGCCGTCCGGCTGGCTCCGTTTAATCTGCCCCAGATCAAAGCCATCACCGACCGGGATGACATGGATCTCTATACCCTCGGGGAGCAGAAATGCGCGCTCTACGCTGTCATACCCGATAACGACCAGACCTTTAACTTTTTGGTGAGCCTGCTCTACTCCCAGGCGTTTCAGGCGTTGTACTACAGCGCCGACCAAATCCACCACGGGGCCTTGCCCTGCCACGTCCACTTCGTGCTGGACGAGTTCGCCGCCATGCCCCTCCCAGGCTTCACCCGTGAGCTGGCCACCATGCGCTCCCGCAACATTTCCGCAAGCACCATCATACAGAATATGGCGCAGATAAAAGAACTTTATAAGGATAGTTGGGAGACAATTCCGGGCAATTCGGATACAATTCTGTACTTGGGCGGCAATGAAGCGTCAACCCACAAGTACATCTCCGAGGCCCTTGGGAAAGCCACGATTGACACGAAAACGCATGGCCAGACCAAGGGGAAATCCGGCTCGTACTCCACCAACTTTCAAATGAGCGGCCGCGAATTGTTGACCCCAGATGAGGTGCGGGGGCTGGACAACCGCTACGCCATCCTGTTCATCCGCGGTGCCAAGCCGGTGATGGACCTGAAGTACGAGCTGACCGAACACCCCGCCATCCGCTACACCATAGACGGCGGCGGGCCGCCCTACATCCACCATCATGAGAAGCCTGAACCCAAGTTCCAGGGGGAACCGCTGTTCGCCCCGGAAACCGAAACATCTGATGAAGAAAAGGAGACTGAAACCTATGAAGATTTTCCAGAAGTCCCAGACCCCCAAGAAGCCCCTGAACACCCTGGAGCGCCAGAAGAAGATTGAGCGCCGCGCCAAGCGGGCTTACGCCATCTTCGCCTGTCTGGTGCTGTCCATGGCCGTCATGATCGTCCCCGCCCTCGCCGCTCCCGCTGCGGGCGGCGATCCCCTGCAGATTGTGTCCAATCTGAGCGACTTCATCTTTTCCCTGATCCGGGCCATCGGCCTGATCCTGCTGGGCTTCGGCATCCTCCAGCTTGGCCTGTCCCTCAAGAGCCACGACCCCTCCCAGCGGGCCAACGGTATGCTGACCATCGCGGGCGGCATTGTCATTACCTTTACTAAGGAGATCCTCACCCTTATCACCGGGGGATAAAACGGCCCTTGTCCCAGCACGATATTCCATGCTATAATGACAAAAAAACATTTTGGGGGATACATCCATGAAGGACGAGTGTCTAATATGTAAAGCACCGCTGGAATATTTAGAGGCAGACAAGATGATGGAGTGTGCCATCTGCCGCAAAAAAGAACTCAGCAAGACGAGGTGTGTAAAGGGTCACTACGTTTGCAATGAATGCCACACCGCAGGTATGGATGCCATTATCGGCCTGTGTCTGAACGAGATGTCATCTAACCCGGTGGCTATCCTCGAAAAAATGATGGGCCAGCCGTTCTGCCATATGCATGGGCCGGAACACCATGTCATGGTGGGGTCAGCACTTTTGACTGCTTACAAGAACGCCGGCGGTGACATTGATCTGCACCAGGCGCTTTCGGAGATGATGAACCGGGGAAAAAGCGTCCCAGGCGGAGCCTGTGGTTTCTGGGGCGCCTGCGGGGCAGGTATCAGCACCGGGATGTTCGTATCGATCATATCAAAATCCACGCCGCTGTCTGTCGAACCCTTTGCTCTATCCCATTTGATGACGGCAAAGGCGCTGGAGCAAATCGGCACAGTTGGTGGGCCGCGCTGCTGCAAGCGGGACTCTTATCTTTCCGTCCTGGCAGCAGTGGATTTTGTGAAAGAGCATTTTTCGATTGAAATGGAAAGGCCGGATGTGGTCTGCAGCTACTCAGCGCAGAACAATCAATGCATTGGAAATCGGTGTCCATTTTCTAAAGCAAGCCACGTAAACTGAATTCTAAATTTATGGTGGGATAGCGGCAAATGCGGCTATCCCACCAACTTTTATTACGAATCGTGAGGTGATAAAAATAGGAAGCGGAAACTGGATCGTGGACAACCTCAACTCCGCCCTGGGGACCTGGAACGGAAAGCTGGCGGAGATCTGGCAGCTCCTCAGTACCACCCCGGAAAACTTCAAGGGCGGCGGAGTCTGGACGGTCATCCAGGGCATCAACGGTGCGCTCCAGGCTATCGGCTGCGCCCTGCTGGTGCTGTTTTTCGTCATGGGTATTGTAAAAACGTGTTCGAGCTTTACCGAATTAAAGAAGCCCGAAATGGTATTCAAGTGCTTTATACGTTTTGTGCTGGCCCAGGCGGCGGTGACCCACGGCATGGAGCTGATGACAGCGCTCTTCAAGGTGGCGCAGGGCATGATCTCCACCATCATGGATGCCTCCGGCTTGTCGGCGCTAACCGACACCACCCTGCCCAGCGAGATGGTGACCATCATCGAGGACGTGGGCTTTTTAGAGAGCATCCCCCTGTGGGCCATTACCCTGCTGGGGTCTCTGTTCATCTGGGTGCTGTCCCTTATCATGATTTTAACGGTTTATTCCCGGTTTTTCAAGCTCTACCTCGCCACCGCCATCGCACCCATCCCCATGGCCAGCTTCGCGGGACAGCCCTCCAGCAGTATCGGCGTTGCTTTTCTCAAGAGCTACGCTGCCATCTGCCTGGAGGGCTGTATCATTGTTTTGGCCTGTGTGATCTTCTCGGCGTTCGCCACCACGCCGCCCGCCATCGCGGACGATACCCTGGCGGCAGCCACCATCGTGTGGAACTATGTGGGCGAATTGATCTTTAATATGCTTGTGCTGGTGGGCTGCATCAAAATGAGCGACCGGCTGATCCGGGAGCTGATGGGGCTGGGATAATGGTTACCATAGGCCCTCGGTGTCGATGACGTACTCGCCAGCGGCCCTAGCCTGTCGGACGCGGTAGGCCAGCAGATCCGCCATCGCTCGTTCCTCCCGCCAGTCCTCCAGCAGATCCCAGAGATGGCGAAGCAGCGTCACTACCCAGGATAGGGCGGCGATACCGACCATGGCGAAAAATATGCCGTCCGCCAAAGCTACGTGGGCCTGATACCAGCCGTGGAATGCGGTGAGCATCAGGACTGCGTAGAGCATGGGGATGCCAAGCCGGAGCTTCAGGGCCAAGCGGAGTAGGATGGGCAGCAGGAAAAGCCCTATACCTAAAATCATAAACATCATTGCCACAACCTCCTCTGAGTAGTTTGTGGCATCTTACCATAGGCAGGCGGACCTTGCAACGGTCTGTGCGCCGATTCTTGCCTTAATACGGCGGTCAAATGGTGATTTCTATTTGGTTTTCTTCAATTCCGACAACACAGCTTTCATAATAACCATCGCCTGTCGTTCTTGGTCCGCTGATTATGGTATACCCATCCTGTTTAAGCCTTTGTGTTAAAGAGTCCACATTTTCCTTGCTCCCAACAGAAAAGGCAATGTGGATATAGCCCGTCCTTGCCAGTGCTTTTTCATCATCTGACAATTCAGGCTTATTCATAATTTCCAATCTTGCTCCATCGTCAAATGTCAGAAAATATGAGCGAAAGTCTGTTTTTACATTATGATACCCGGCGTTTGATTTCGCACCTAAATAAGTTACAAAGAAATCCTTTGCAGCTTCCAAATCGTTCACATACATGGCGATATGCTCTATTCTCATCGTCTCTCCTCCATTTTTCGTCAAAATGTGTTTTGACGCTGGAGTAAATATAGCATTTGTCAAAGAAAAAATCAACCAAATACGAATTGAGGTGATTCTCCATAGAAGTCCGCATCAACAAAGAAGTCCGGGACTATCAGGAAGGCCTGTTCTTCGGGCTGTCCCTGCGACAGTTCCTGTTCGCCCTGCTGGCCGTGCTGGTGGCGGTGGGGCTGTACTTCGGCCTGCGCAGTGTGGTGGGCAGCGGGGAGATCGGCTGGATCTGCGTCCTGGCCGCCTTCCCCTTCGCCCTCTGCGGCTTTTTCACCTACAATGGCATGACCTTTGAAAAATTTCTCCTCGCCGTCATCCGCTCGGAGCTGCTGTACCCCAGAAAGCTGGTGTTTCGGGCGGAGAATCTGTACGTCCAGGCGATGGAACATTCCTCAGTAAAGGAGGCACTGAAGATTGATTAAAACCTTGCAAAATACGCTGAAACAGGACCGGGAGGGCTTCGTCCTCCCCAAGTCTGTGCAGGACGCCATCCCCATCCGCCGTCTCTGGCCGGATGGGATTTTTCAGTTCGGGAGCAAGTTCTCCAAGACCATCCGCTTCTCGGACATCAACTACGCCATCGCCTCGAAAGAGGACAAAACGT
>CATLHC010000067.1 GCA_949948775.1 uncultured Oscillospiraceae bacterium | reverse complement strand
GGTGTTCTCCCGCAGCCGCCTTTTGTCCGCCTCCTCCAGATGGGCGGTGTCCGGCGTCTCCACAAACAGGGCGGTGAACCGCCCCCGGAAGGCACGGGCCATCCGGGCCGCCGTGCGGATGATTTTGGCGTTGGAGGGGGAGGAGGACAGGCACACCAAGATGTGCTCGTCGGTGTGGTAATCGCCCCGGCTCTGCACCCGTGCGTCCTCTGTCCGCAGGTTCACCCGGTCGGCGCAACGGCGCAATGCCAATTCCCGCAGGGCGGTGAGGTTTTCTACCGTAAAAAAGTGTTCCGCCGCCCGCGCCGCCTGCTCCGGGCGGTAGACGCTCCCCCCGGCCAGCCGCTCCAGCAGATCCCGGGGCTCGATGTCCACCAGCTCCACCTGGTCGGCCTGGTCAAAAACGGAGTCGGGGATGCGCTCCCGCACCAGCACGCCGGTGATGGAGGCCACCTGGTCGTTGAGGCTCTCGATGTGCTGGACGTTGACGGTGGTGTACACGTCGATGCCTGAGCGCAGCAGCTCCCCCACGTCCTGGTAGCGCTTGGCGTTCCGGCAGTCCGGGGCGTTGGTGTGGGCCAGCTCGTCCACTAAAAGGAGCTGGGGTCTGCGCCGCAGCGCCCCGTCCAGATCGAATTCGTTGAGGGAAATGCCGCCCTGGCGGCACTGCTTTGTGGGCAGCTGCTCCAGCCCCTCCAGCAAAGCGGCGGTCTGGGGCCGGGCGTGGGGCTCCACATAGCCCACGGCCACGTCCACCCCCCGCTCCTTGGCCTGATGGGCCGCCTGGAGCATGGCGTAGGTCTTGCCCACCCCGGCGGCGTAACCGAAGAAGATTTTCAGCTTTCCCGGTGTTTCGCAATTTTCCCGGATGGTACGCAGAAGCAGGTCCGGATCCTGCCTGGTTGTTTCCATATTTGTTCCTCCTGTCCGCCGGGGCGAGTCGCCGGGTATCGGACACGTTTTTCGCATTTGTCATTGTAGCACAGCAGGCATGGGTTTTCCACCTGTGCCGGCTGGGAAATTTCCGGCTCCGGGTTCTCCTCCAACGTTTCCTCCTCAATATGGAGGTTTTCCAGAAAGCGGTCCAGCCGGTCCATCAAAAAATATCCGCCGACAAACATCACTCCCACCACCAAAAGCAGCAGCAGGTCCCGCATAAGCTCACCTCCTGACCGGATACCGGTCTCATCTTACAGCTTAAAGCACTTTTGCAGGTCTTTGTTCTTTCCCAGCACCAGCATGGTTTCCCCCGCCCCCAGCACCGTGTCCGGGGAGAGGGTCAGCTCCAGCTTTCCGCCCTTCTTCACGCCCATGATGTTGATATGGTGCTTCCGCCGGATGTCGATCTGTCCGATGGTCCGCCCGGCCCACTCCTCCGGAACCGTCACCTCGAACATGGCGTGTTCCTCGTCCAGCTCCATGTAGTCCAGAATGTGGTCGGCGCTGCACCGGATGGCCGTCCACTTGGCCAGCTGCTTCTCCGGGTAGACCACCTGGTCCGCCCCGTTGCGCAGCAGGAATTTCTCCTGCACATCCCGGGCCGCCCGGGCCACCACCAGCTTCGCCCCCAGCTCCTTGAGGAGAGAGGCCGTCTCCAGGGAGCTCTGAAAGTCGTTGCCGATGGCCACGATGCAGGCGTCAAAGTTCCGCACGCCCAGGGATTTCAAAAACTCCTCACTGGTGCTGTCCCCGATCTGGGCGTTGGTCACATAGGGCAGCACCTCGTCCACCCGCTCCTCTTTGTGGTCCACCGCCAGAACCTGGCAACCCAGCTGGTTCAGGTTCATGGCGATGTGCTTGCCGAACCGGCCCAGGCCGATCAAAAGAATGGATTTCATCATTTCTACTCCTTACCCTACGGTTATTTTTTCCTGGGGCAGCTTGGAGCCGGTCTTCTTTGCCCCGGACAGGGCGGCGAAGATCAGCGTCAGCCCGCCCACCCGGCCAAAGAACATCAGCCCGATCAAAATGAGCCGGGACATTGCCCCAAGCCCCGGCGTTACCCCCAAGGTCAGCCCCACCGTGCCGATGGCCGAGGCCGTCTCAAACAGACACAGGTACATGGGCAGGCCCTCCGCCATGCTGATGGCCAGCGCGCCGCCAAAAAACAGGACGATGTACATGAGAAAGATGGTGGCCGCGTTCCGGATCACGTCGGTATCCACACGCCGACCGAAGAAGGCGGCGTACTCCCGTCTGCGAAAGGTGGCCGCCGCCGTGGCCAGCAGCACCGCCAGGGTGGTGGTCTTCATGCCGCCTGCCGTGGAGCCGGGAGCGCCGCCTACCAGCATCAGCGCCATGGTGATATACCCGCCCGGCTCGCTGAGGGCGGTCAGATCCGCCGTGTTGAAGCCCGCCGTCCGGGGCGTCACCGCCTGGAACAGGGATTTCCAGATCCGCTCATTCAAGGGCAGGGCGGCGAATTCCCGGAAGAAGAAATAAAGTGACGGAACAATCAGCAGCAACCCCGTGGAGGTGAGGATCACCTTGGTTTGCATCCGGTATTTTCGCCAGTGCCAACGGCTAACACGCAAATCGTCCCAGGTGAGAAAGCCGATTCCGCCGGTGATGATGAGCAGCATGACCGTCACGTTGACCACCGGCTGGGCGGCGTAGGCGGTGAGGGAGGAGAACTGCTCCCGGACGCCCATCAGGTCGAAGCCCGCGTTGCAGAAGGCGGAGACGGAGTGGAACAGGGCCATCCACATCCCCTTGACTCCGAAGTCCCGGCAGAACACGGGGGCCATGGCGGCGGCACCCAGCAGCTCCAGCAGCAGGGTGGTTTTCACCACAAAGCCCGTCAGCCGCACGATGCCGCCCACGCTGGGGGCAGAGAGGGCCTCCTGCATGGTGCTGCGCTGCATGAGGGAAATTTTCTTGCCGGAGAGGATGGCGAAGGAGGCCGCCACGGTAATGACCCCCATGCCGCCAATCTGGATGAGGAACAGGATAACTCCCTGCCCGAAGGCGGACCAGTATGTAGCGGTGTCGTGGACCACCAGCCCCGTGACGCATACCGCAGAGGTGGCGGTGAACAGCGCGTCCCCGAAGGGGGTAAAATCCCCGCTCCGGCTGGCAAGGGGCAGCGTCAGCAGCAGCGCCCCCAGCAATATCACGCCGGAAAAGCCCAGGATGATGATCTGGGCGGAGGTCAGCCGCCTTCGCTCCTTGACCGTGTCCTCCACACTTGAATAAGTAAGCATCTTTATCCCCCTTTATCCTGTCTTAATCATACCGCAGACGGGATAAAGGGGGTAAAAGGGTTTTGCCAACGGTATTAAGGCCGTATAAAGGCGCTTACTCCAGGATGCCGTCCAACATCAGGTTGACCCGGAGGACGTTGACGGTCTCCTCACCGAACACACCCAGGAACCGGCCTTGTGTGCAGGCGGCGATGACCTCCCGCACCTGGTCCTCCGTCATGTCCCGGGCCCTGGCAATCCGGGGCACCTGGTACTCCGCCGCCGCCGGGGAGATGTGGGGGTCCAGGCCGCTGCCGGAGCAGGTGACCAAGTCCACGGGGATGGCCGTCTCGTCCATGCCGGGATCGGCCTCCCGCAGCCACTCCACCCGCTGGGCCACCAGGGCGGCGTACTCCTCGCCGGCGGGGGAGAGGTTGGAGGGGGCGGCGTACAGCAGAGGCTTTCCGTTTTCGTCCCGGAAGGCGGAGACGTCCAGGTTCATGATCCGCCCCCACAGGTGTGCGCCGTCGGTGTACTGCTGGCCCAGCAGCTCGCAGCCATACTGTTTGCCGTCCACCTCAATGATGCTGCCGTTTGCCTGTTCCGGGAAAAACACCTGGGCCAGAACGGTGACAGCGCCGGTGTAGAGCACGCCGCAGAGTAAGGTAAACACCAGAAAGATACCCAGCGACTTGGGCGCGGTCTCTTTGATGATTTTCATGGTTTTCAGCCTCCAATCGCCCGGAACACGTCGCGCAGCACTTCCGGCGCAAATATCGCAAAGCGCAGCGTGGCGGCTCCCAAAACCCCAACGGCCATGAGCGTCAGGACGCCAATAGCGGGTACAACCTTTTTCACAATTTTCTTCATTGGAATTTCCTCCTTTATACCAGGCCGGTGATCACCAGCAGCATATCCAGCAGTTTCACAAAGACAAAGGGAGCGATCAGTCCGCCCAGGCCGTAGACCAGCAGATTCCGCCGCAGCAGCTTCCCCGCCGGGACCTCCCGGTATCTGACCCCCTTCAGGGCCAGGGGAATCAGGGCGATGATGATGAGGGCGTTGTAGATGACGGCGGACAGCACCGCGCTTTGCGGGGAGTGGAGCCCCATGATGTTCAGAGCGGCCAAACCGGGATACAGGCCCATAAACAGGGCGGGGATAATGGCGAAGTATTTGGCCACGTCGTTGGCGATGGAGAAGGTGGTCAGGCTCCCCCGGGTCATCAGCATCTGCTTGCCGATGCGCACGATGTCGATGAGCTTGGTGGGGGAGGAGTCCAGGTCCACCATGTTGCCCGCCTCCTTGGCCGCCTGGGTGCCGCTGTTCATGGCCACGGCCACGTCCGCCTGGGCCAGGGCGGGGGCGTCGTTGGTGCCGTCCCCGGTCATGGCCACCAGGTGGCCCTTGGCCTGGAAGTCCCGGATCATGGCGAGCTTGCCCTCCGGGGTGGCCTCCGCCAGGAAGTCGTCCACCCCAGCCTCGGCGGCGATGGCGGCGGCGGTGACGGGGTTGTCTCCCGTAATCATGATGGTTTTGATCCCCATCTTCCGCAGGTCGGCGAACTTTTCCTTCACCCCCTGCTTGATGATGTCCTTTAAGTAAATGACGCCCAAAATTTTGCGGTTCTTCGCCACCACCAGAGGGGTGCCGCCCTTGGCGGCGATGTCGTTCACCACCTCGGCGCACTTCTCAGAGTACACGCCGCCGCCCTGAGTAACATAGTCCCGGATGGAGTCTGCCGCCCCCTTGCGGATCTCATTGCCGTCGTAGTCCACGCCGCTCATGCGGGTGAGGGCGGTGAAGGGGACGAATTTCATGCCCTTGTCCTGGAGGCTCCTGCCCCGAATGCCGAACTTTTCCTTGGCGAGAATGACCACGCTCCGGCCCTCCGGGGTCTCGTCCGCCAGGGAGGAGAGCTGGGCGGCGTCCGCCAGCTCCTCCACGCTGGCTCCGTCCACCGGGATGAACTCCGACGCCTGCCGGTTGCCCAGGGTGATGGTGCCTGTCTTGTCCAGCATCAGGATGTCCACGTCCCCGGCGGCCTCGATGGCCCGGCCGCTCATGGCCAAGACGTTTGCCTGGTTCAGCCGGGACATCCCGGCGATGCCGATGGCGGACAGCAGCGCGCCGATGGTGGTGGGGGCAAGGCACACCAGCAGGGCAGCCAAAGTCGTGACGGAGGTGGGGTTCTCGATCCCCGCCAGCTTTGCGGAGAAGACGGAGTATGTGTAAAGGGACAGGGTGACCAGGATGAAGATGATGGACAGGGCCACCAGGAAGATCTGCAAAGCGATCTCGTTGGGAGTCTTCTTCCGGGCCGAGCCCTCCACCATGGCGATCATCTTGTCCAGGAAGCTCTCCCCGGCCTCGCTGGTGACCTTCACCACGATCCAGTCGGACAGGACGGTGGTGCCGCCGGTGACAGCGCTGCGGTCGCCCCCCGCCTCCCGGATCACCGGGGCGGACTCGCCGGTGATGGCGCTCTCGTCCACCGAGGCCGCGCCCTCCATTACCTCACCATCGGCGGGGATCTGCTCCCCGGCCCTGACGATGACCAGCTCCCCCTTTTTCAGCAGGGCGGAGGGGATCACGGTGACGCTGTCCTTCTGGTCAGCCGAGGGGATCTTGTGAGCGTCCACGTCCTTCCGGGAGGCCCGGAGGGAATCGGCCTGGGCCTTGCCCCTCCCCTCGGCGATGGCCTCGGCAAAGTTGGCGAACAGCACCGTGAACCAGAGGATGACCGCGATGGCCAGGGTGTAGCCGCCGGGGGCGTCCTTTAGCCCGAACAGGGATACCAGCCACAGGCCGCTGGTGAGGATAGCGGAGACGAACACCAGGAACATCACCGGGTTGCCCGCCTGGGTTCTGGGGTTCAGCTTGACAAAGGAATCCCCGATCGCTCTGCCCAGCATTTTGGAACCGGCAAAGGAATGGTTCTGTTTTGCGTTCATATCGAATACCTCCTTTATGCCACGCCGCCGAGGAACTCAGCAAGCGGGCCCAGGGCCAGGGCCGGGAAGAAGCTGAGGGCTCCGATGAGCAGCACCACTACGATGAGCAGGAACACGAACATGGCGTTGGTGGTGGACAGCGTACCGGCGGTGGCGGCAATCTTCTTTTTCCGGGCCAGGCTCCCGGCGATGGCCAGGGTGCCGATGACCGGCAGGAACCGGGCAAAGAGCATCACCAGCCCCAGGCTCACGTTGAGGAATACGGTGTTGGCGTTAAACCCGGCGAAGGCGGAGCCGTTGTTGCCCCCGCAGGAGGAGTAGGCGTACAGCAGCTCCGAGAAGCCGTGGGGGCCGCCGTTGTTGAGGCTGTCCATCACCGAGGGCACCACTGCCGCGATGCCGCTGCCCACCAGGATTGCCATGGGGGTGGCCAGGCACACCAGCACCGACCACTTCATCTCGTAGGGCTCGATCTTCTTGCCCAGAAACTCCGGCGTCCGGCCCACCATCAGCCCGGCGATGAACACCGTCAGGATGGCGAAGGCCAACATTCCGTAGAGACCGCAGCCCACGCCGCCAAAGACGACCTCCCCCAACTGCATCAACAGCATGGTTACCATGCCTCCGATGGGAGTGAGGCTGTCGTGCATGGCGTTCACCGAACCGTTGGAGGCGGCGGTGGTGAAGGCCGCCCAGGTGGCGGAGGCCGCGATGCCGAAGCGGGTCTCCTTGCCCTCCATGTTGCCGCCGGCCTGATTGACCACGGAAAGATCCACCGCGCCGTCCTGGGCCAGCTGGGCGGTGCCCGCCTGTTCATTGACGGCGATGCAGCCCAGGGCCACCACCAGGCAGAGGAACATGGCCATAAAAATGGCGATACCCTGTTTCTTGTTCTTGACCGCGCTGCCGAAGGTAAAGCACAGCGCCGCCGGGATGAGCAGAATGGAGATCATCTCGATCAGGTTGGTAAAGGCGCTGGGGTTTTCCAGGGGATGGGCGGAGTTGACCCCCTCAAAGCCGCCGCCGTTGGTGCCCGACTGCTTGATGGCCACCTGGCTGGCGGCGGGGCCCATGGGGACGAACTGCTCCGTGACGATCTCCGCGTCCGGGATGAGTGCGCCGTCCACCGTCACCGTTCCGGCCTCCCGGTCAATGACGGCGTCCTCCAGGACTTCACCCTCCGCGCTCACCGCCACCGGCTCCAGCAGGGGGACGGTCTCGGCGGGCTTGAGATTCTGCACCACGCCCCCCGCCGCCAGCAGCAGGGCGATGACCAGGTTCAGCGGGAGGAGGATGTGGACCACGATCCGGGTCATGTCCACCCAGAAGCTGCCCAAGCCCGTTTCCCTAACCTTGACGAAGCCCCGGATCAGGGCGAAGAGCACCGCGATGCCCGTGGCGGCGGAGACGAAGTTCTGTACCGTCAGCCCCAACGCCTGGGTGAGGTAGCTCAGGGTGGACTCGCCGGAATAGGCCTGCCAGTTGGTGTTGGTCACAAAGCTGGCGGAGGTGTTGAAGGCCAGGTCCCACTTCACCCCCGGCAGGCCCTGGGGATTGCCGGGGAGAACGCCCTGAAAAAGCTGGAGCAGGAACAGGAACGCCAGGCCGGTGCCGGAGAAGGCCAGCACGCCGGCGGCGTATTTCTTCCAGGACATCTGCTCTTCCCGGTCCACTCGCAGGAGCTTGTATACCGCGTTTTCGCAGGGGGTCAGAATTCTGGATAGAACGGTCTGTTCCCCGTTCATGACCTTCTTGATGTAGGCTCCCAGGGGGATGGCCAGCCCGACCAGGATGGCCAGGTACAGCGCGTACTGGATCACGGCTGTCATGCCCGATTATCCCCTTTCATTAAGATGTAGACGTACCACAGCAGCATGGCCGCTGCGCACAGTCCGATGATACCGATGATGACTTGCATCACTTGATTCTCCTTTCTTGAAATCTGACAGGAGTCTAACAGACTCCCCCTTAAAATGGCATTAGGCATTTTGAGGCGGCCTTAAAAGCGCGTTAAGGTCACAGCCAGCCCAGGAGCCACCCAATGGGAAAGACCACCAGCACCGTGCTGGCGCAGACCCCGGCCAGGGTCAGCAGCGGCATCCCGATGAAGATGGAGAAAAAGCCCAGGATGGGGTGGTGCCAGAGAAAACGCTCCGCCCTCGCGTCGAAGCCGCGCTCAAGGTTTTGAATGGATTTCGTCATACGCATGAAATGTACCTCCCTTCTGTGGAACCAGCATACAGCAGGGAAGATAAAAATGGAAAAAGGAAGTATTTTTTGGCATTAAGGCTTTATAAGCTCCGAAAGGCTTTGCAGAACAGAAAAACCCACACAGGTTGTCCTCATAAAAAATGAAAACTCCCTGTGTGGGGCTGTAATTTTAAATCAGCATCTGAAAATTATAGCAGAGTTCAGAATTGCTGACAAAGATGCTCTGTAGAGCACGGTGCGGTTTCGATAGAACGGCGGGCCGAGTCGTCCCGCCCTACACATTGGCACGTATTTGGAAGATTGCTATAATTGGTGAAAATACCCTTGACAAATCACATCTCAAAAGGAATTGCTTCAAGGATACGCTCGTCAGCACCGCTTCAAAAATTTACAGTATTTCGTAGATGACGGTTACTCGGGAACGACCTTCGACAGGCCAAGTTTCCGCCAGATGGAGCAGATGATCGAAGCCGGTGAGGTGGGGACGGTCATTGTCAAGGATATGTCCCGCCTGGGCCGGAATTATCTGCAAGTGGGGATGTATACGGACATTGTGTTCGTGGAGAATGATGTGCGGTTTATCGCTGTCAATGACAACGTGGACTCAGCGGTACAAACCGAGTTTGACATGACCCCGATCCGCAATTTTTGTAACGAACTTTATGCCAGAGATACCGCCAAGAAAATCAAGTCCACGTTCAGGATGAAGGGCGAGAGCGGCAGGCACCTCACCACTAATCCCCCATTCGGCTACGTCAAGGACGAGCAGGATAAGGACAAGTGGCTAATCGATGGGGAAGCCGCTAAAACGGTTCGCTACATCTTCAAGCTGTGCTGTGATGGCCTTGGCCCCACGCAGATCGCCAACCGGCTGAAACGGGATCAGATACTCACCCCCACGGCATACAAGGCGCAACAGCGGGGTGAACTGCTTCCAGAGCGGCCCTTCCAGTGGGCGCAGAAAACCGTATCTGGGATTTTGGACAAGGTGGAGTACCTGGGCCACACGGAGAATTTCAAGACCGTATCCAAGAACTATCGCAGCAAGAAACGGGTCAGAACCGCGAAAGAGGAACGCAAGCTGTTCCGGGACACTCACCCGGCCATCGTGGACGAACACACATTCCAGGTGGTGCAGGAGATACGTGCCCACCGCCACAGGCCAACGGCTACAGGGAAGGTCAGCATTTTCTCCGGCAAGGTGTTCTGTGCCGACTGCGGGGCAAAGCTGCAATACTGCACCGCCAACGCTTTCTCCCCCAATCAGGATTTCTTCAACTGCGGCAACTACCGCAGCAACACAGGGACTTGCACCGCCCACTTTATCCGGGCGGTGACGTTGGAGAAGATCGTACTGGCCCACATGAAGCGTGTCTTAGCCTATGTCCAGCAGTTTGAAACAGCCTTTGTAAAGCAGGAGATCGAGAAGGCCAACCGCAAGCGCCAGACTTCCGTGGAAAAGGCCAAGCTGGACATTGTGACACTGAAACGGCGGGATGAGGACTTGGACGTGCTGTTCAAGCGAATCTATGAGGACATGGTGGCGGGACGGCTCAGTCCGGAGCGGTTTGACAAGCTCTCCACACAGTACGAGGAGGAGCAGAAGCAGGTACGGCAGGTCATCGGGGAACTGCAATCGCTGATCGACAACGGCGAACAGGAGGCCCACGACCTCCGGCAATTTCTGAAAAGCGTCCGAAAGTACACCGACCCGGAGGAACTGACGGCGGAAATGCTGAACGAACTGGTTGACAAAATCATTGTCCACGCTCCTGATAAGAGCAGCGGGCACCGCAGGCAAAAAATTGAGATTTACTACAAGGCCGCTGGGATCATCGACATCGCTGACGACCTCTGTGAAGCCGGGGACGGCAGAGGACAGTGGCGTAGGAATCGGAAAACGGCCTGAAAAGGCAGGACTGTGACCTTTTACAGTCACAGTCCTGCGGTACATAAATACTTCGTTGCGGTACCTCACTTCAGCCGAGGCCCGCCCTGTTTTTCCATATACCTGTAAATTTTTATTCAAGCAGCCGTTCAAACTCTCGTTTTGCATAAATCACGCGGGCTACTGTTACCAGTTTCTTGCCTTCATCCACCCAATAGAACATGATGTAGTTCTGCACCAGCTGTTTCCGATACTCATGCTTTAGCGGCCTGATTGGAGTATAGGCGGGATTGGCATATGGAAACCCCGGGATACTGTCCCCTGCTTTGATCAGCTCCATGGCCAGCTGTTCCGCAGCCGTTGGGTTGCAAAGCTCCCGGCTGATATACCGCATGATGTCCACCATGTCCTGACGGGCTGCGGGCAAATACTCCAGCTTATACAACCGGCTCCCCTCCAATGGCCTCCCGCATCGCTTGCAGGACCTCTTTTGAAGAGTACCTCTTATCCGTCAGATCTGCCTCCCGCTCTGCCGCTTGGAGCTTGGAATAGACTTCGCTCTCAAATTGCAGCGATTCAAACGCCTCCATACTCATAACGACCATGTCCCCATACCCGTTTTTCGTCAGGAACACGGGCTGCGCTGTCTCGTGAACTGTCTTTGAAATATCGGCAAAGTTGTTCCGCAAATCAGACACGGGCCGTATCAGTTTCATAGGATCGCCTCCGCTGCTAATTTTAGCATAATTACGCTAAAATATCAATCTGTTTTTGGGCTCAATAAGGATAAAACGCCGACCTCGGTCCCCAGCACGGATTCAACGGGCCGAATAGCTGTCCATCCAGGCCGTCAGCACCTCGTGCGCTTTAACGGCGTCAGATCCCAATTCCGGGAATGCCTGCTGTAAGTACGGCACAGCGCCAAACATATTGGTTGTGCCCATCATGCGCAGGAAGTCCAAATAATCAAAGTATTTCTTCAAAATCGGATCTTTCCTGCGCAGCATTTTCTGGCATTTGTCCAAATCGTCCTTCCGAAAGGCCCCGCCGGTCGAGTAGTTCCACTCCACGGTCCCGTCCTCGTACTGATGAAGGCCGTGGGCCGTAAAGCTCCAGCCATCACCTATACGGACCATGTTTGCCTGGTGCTCTCCGAGCTCCACCGCTCTTTGCGCGGCCTCTTCATTGGGATAGGACGCGTTGGAAAGGCAGCAATACTCCCTGCCATTCTGATTTTTATAGATCTGCCCAACGACAGGCAGAATGTAATTTTCCCGCATTTTGCAGTGCCTCCTAGGATTCAGTAATTTCACAGGACATCAAATATCCGCTTCCAAAGGCTCCTCTTCTGAGTCTGCACCAGTCGGAGAAGGCCTGTTCTCTCCATTCTTCGCGGCGGCCTTCCTGGCTTTGGCCTCCGCCGTCTGTTTCGCTTTCAGAACACCCATAGCCATGGCCTCGCCGCCGACATCCTCATTCTGTGGCTTCCCTTTCTTTTTGCGGCATTTTTCCATGGTGGCGTCATAGTCGTAGCCGATCCCCGCTTGAAACTGATCGGCAATTTTCCGCAGCTCTTGTGCGCGGAGCTCATACATCGCCTTATGGAAGCCCTCAAGCTTCCAGGTCACGCACACCATCTCCAGCATCTGGGAATAATCCCGCAGTGCGTCTACGATCTTGCGGATATTCCCATAGCAGGTTTTAAATACATGATCGCCGTAGATATCAAACGCGCTGACCGTGAATTCCGTTTCCAGCAGATTCATATCCGCGGACCGGGACAGCAGCGGTTCAAACTGCTCCTGGGGCAGGTCCAACCTCTGATTGCCCATGTTTTCGTCCATACAACATACCTCATCTTTCCGCCATGCCGGGAGCTGTGGAAAACCATCCATAGTCCCCGGCACAGCACGTCAAAATTTAAGATCCAAATTACTGGACACAGGATAGTAGTTCCCATCCCCGCCCACCACGTCGTAGTGCTGGTCGAACACCTTGTCGTAGTTATTGCTCCAAAAATGGTAAGCGCATCTGCTTAGTTCACTCTGCTCGGTCAACATGCCCAGGCACGGCCTAAACCAGCAGGATATTGAAGCCTTTTGCCGCGCGCCGCACGACTTTCGCACATTCCGCTCCGGAAGTATGCAGGTATTTCTCCAGCATACCCGCCCGCCTTGCCAGTTCCTCAGCGTAGGGATTAGTAATGTCCTGGCAATAGGTGGTCGCGCCCGCAAGCAAGTCTGGCGTCATGGATGACGGGTCGGCCAGCTCTGCTTCGTGCTCTGCGATAAAACGCCGGGTAACTGAATCCTCATGCCAATTAACTCGTTCCAAATTTATCATAGACTCCTCCTTCTGCCCTCGTGACCGAAGCAAGGTTTCAGGTTTACGCGGAGAACTGCCAGGAAATCGACAGTATCTCCGTGTCCGTCAGGCGGTACACATATTTCCGGGAACGTTTCTTCCGGAAAAACAGGGCCTCCCCGTCGGTTTCGACACGACCCTCCATGTTGCCGTACACGCAGTTCCGGCCGGTGATCCTGGGAATGGCCATCCGTGCGTCCTGCTTGATCTTGGCGTCGTCCATGACCGCCTCGTACTGAACGGCAACGTGCAGGTTTTCGTCATCGGCAAAAAGCTCCAGGATGTGCATGGCACGGTCAAGGATCTTTTGCCGCTGCTCCGGGCTGTGTCTGCTGTTGAAAGACAAAGTGAAGTAGCCGTAGTCTCTATCAGATGGGAGCCCCCGCATGGTGAAATCGTTGCACCAAAAGAACAGATCCCAGTTGGAGCTGTATGGAACATTATCCTCGCTGTCATACTGGCATACCTTGAAGCTTTGCGCCATGATGGCGGCAATACGCTCCATGTGCTGGCTGCGCTGCCTGGCATTGGCGGTGATGTAGGCGCTCCAGGCGCCGCTTTCCGGACCGACCGACTCCGCGTAGGCGCGGCTCTCTGCCTGCTGTGCCTCGGTGTAGAGGAAG
>CATLHC010000066.1 GCA_949948775.1 uncultured Oscillospiraceae bacterium | reverse complement strand
CGTGTCCATTCGGAGGGCTGCCCCCTAAGTGTGTCTTTGCCTACTTTCTGCACAAGCAGAAAGTAGGCCGCCGGAGGCCGCCGCTTACCCCGCCGGGGTACGGTAATACACCCTGGGGAAATTGCCTATTGCAATTTCCCAAAGGTGTGTTACAATATACCCCGACAACTGAATACAGTTGCGAGAAATGCAGTAGAAAGGAAGAAGCAAAATGCCCAAGTTTGTCAAACGGGCCCTTTTGCTGCTGGCCGTCATCGCCATGCTGGCGGTCTCACTGTGCGCGTGCAGCACAGGAGACACGCAGGGCACGTCCTCCCCGGACGTGACCGACAGCGGGAGCGAGGCGTCCGCTGCACAATCGGGCGAGTTACCCCCCGAAGGGAACTCAGTCACGGTAGGTATCGCACAGGATTTGAGCAACCTCGATCCACAGCTGGCCAGAACGGGCGGCATCCGCGAGGTCTTGTTCAACATCTTCGAGGGACTGGTGAAGGCCAGCCCCGACGGTTCGCTGACCCCGGCCGTCGCCAGTGACTATGAGATCTCTGAGGATGGGACCACGTACACCTTCACCCTGCGGGAAGGCGTCACGTTCCACAACGGAGAGACCGTCACCATCGAGGATGTGGTCTATTCCCTGGAACGCTGCGCCGGATCGGAGAACAACGGAAAGCCTCTGGTCTCGGCGTTTTCTAATGTCTCGGACATCAAGGCCGCGGACGACAGCCATGTGGTCATCACGCTGTCCGAGCCCAGCCTGGAGTTTCTCAACGCCCTCACCGCCGCCGTCATTCCCAAGGACTCCGGCCCCACCATCACCGAGACCATGACCGGCACCGGCCCCTTCCAATTTGTCTCCTACACCCCCCAGGACAACCTGGTGATGGAGAAGTATGACGGCTATTGGAACCAGGAGAAGGCCGCCAGTCTGGACAAGGTGACATTTAAAATCATCCCCGACGTGAACGCCATGATCGTCGGCCTGAAGGGCGGCACGCTGGACATGGTGGTCCACCTGCCCAACACCCTGGAGAGCGAGGTGAAGGACCAGTTCACCATCCACCAGGACACCATGAAGCTGGTTCAGGCGCTCTACCTCAACAACTCCGTGGAGCCCTTTGACAACGAGCTGGTCCGCCAGGCCATGTACTACGCCATCGACGTGGACGAGATCATCGAGTTTGTGTGCAACGGCATGGGCGTGGCCACCGGCACCAGCATGTATCCCGCGCGGGAGCGGTATTTCATGCCCGAGCTGGCGGAGAACTACCGGCAGGACGTGGAGAAGGCCAAGCAGCTGCTGGCCCAGGCGGGCTATCCCGACGGGTTTGAGATGAGTATCACCGTGCCGTCCAACTACGACCAGCATATGAAGACCGCCGAGGTGATCATCGAGCAGCTCAAGGCTGTGGGCATCACTGCCGAGCTGGTGCCCGTGGAGTGGGAGAGCTGGCTGTCCGACGTATACAGCAGCCAAGGCGGCCGGCAGTACCAGTCCACGGTCTGCGGCATTTCCTCCGAAGACATGACGGCCCGGGAGATGCTGATTCGGTACATGAGCGACAACCAGAAGAACTTCATCTATTTCAGCGACGAGGAGTACGACGATGTGGTGGCCCGGGCCATGGTAGCCGCGGATGAGGAGGAGCAGACCCGGCTGTACAAGCGGGCGGAGGAGATTCTCAACGAAAAGGCGGCCAGCCTGTGGATTCAGGACCTGTGCGATCTGGCGGTGCTGAACCCCGCGCTGGACGGGTTCACCTTCTACCGCACCTACGTCATCGACATGTCCGCGATCCACTACAAATAACTGTTTTCCACCAAGAAACGGCATGGGGCGGGGTCGTCCGTGGGACGGCCCCGCTCTTTTTCAAAGAAAGGGGGCTTGCCCTTTGGGAAAAGCCTTGCTGAAACGGGCGGGGCTGCTGGCGGGCACCCTGCTGCTGGTAAGCGTGCTTGCCTTCACGGCCTTTTCCGTCATCCCCGGCGATCCCACCGCCTCCGTCCTGGGGATGGAGGCCACGCAGGAGGAGGTCGCCGCCTTCCGGGCCGAGCATGGGCTGGACCTGCCGGTGTGGCAGCGGTACTGGAGCTGGCTGACCGCTTTTGTCACCGGGGATTTTGGCCGGTCCTTCAAGTTCGATATGCCGGTGGCCGAGCTGGTGGTCACCCGGGCGAAGGTCACGCTGGTGATGGCCGCCATCTCTTTTGTGCTCATCGTGGTCATCTCCCTGCCGCTGGGGCTAATTGCCGCCCGGTATCGGAGGGGCGTTGTGGACAGAATCGTGACGGTGCTGACCCAAGTCACCATGTCTGTGCCCAATTTTATCATGGGCATCGGGCTGATGTTCCTGTTTGCCCTGGTGCTGAAATGGTTCCGGCCGGAGTACGTCCCGCTGGAGGACGGACTGGGGGCGCACCTGCGCTTTATGGTGTTTCCCGCCCTGGCCGTGGCCCTGCCCAAGAGCGCCATGACGGTGAAGCTGCTGCGCGGCTCCATCCTGGGCGAGATGGGGCAGGATTACATCCGCACCGCCTACAGCAAGGGCAACAGCCAGGGGTCCGCGCTGCGGCGGCATGTGCTGCGCAACGCCATGATCCCGGTGGTGACCTTCCTGGCCATGGCCATCGGCGACATCATGGCCGGTTCTATCGTGGTGGAGCAGGTGTTCGGCGTGCCCGGCCTGGGGCGCATGCTCATCACCTCCATCGGCAACCGGGACTATCCGGTGGTCCAGGCCATCGTGGTGATGCTGGCGGCGGTGGTGGTGGGGTGCAATTTCCTGGCCGATCTGCTCTACCGGGTGATGGACCCCCGGATCGACGGGAGGTAGTTCTTTTTCTCGAGAGAAAAAGAACCAAAAAGAGCTTTAGTCCGCCACCAAAGGGGGCAAAACCTGTATGGTTTCCGCACGACAACGGAACAATTCAATATCTGGGAAGAATATGGGAACACATAGAAACTGGTATCTTACCATTGGAATGACTTTGACGGCGCTGATGCTGATTTATATGGTTGTTGGCTTTTTCTGGACGCCTTACGTGCCCTCGGCCATAAGCGCCGCGGACCGGGGGGCGAAGCCCTCCATCAAACACCTGTTCGGCTGTGACTCCATGGGCCGGGACATCTTCTCCCGCACTCTGGAGGGAGCGGGGACCACGCTGACCATTGCCCTGGCGGTGCTGGCGGTGGGGGCGGTGTGCGGGCTGGTGATCGGGGCGCTGTGCGGCTATTACGGCGGCCCGGTGGACGCGCTCGTCATGCGGCTGTGCGACGCCGTGGCGGCGTTCCCCAGCGTCCTGCTGGCCTTGGTGGTGCTGGCGGTGACGGGGCCGGGGAAGTATAACGTCATCGGCGCGCTGGGCGTGCTGTTCATCCCCAGCTTTGCCCGGCTGGTGCGGGGGGAGTTCCTCAAGTACCGGGACCGGGATTTTGTCCAGTCCGCCCGGCTGATGGGCGTGTCCGACCTGCGCGTCATTTTCGTGCACATCCTGCCCAACACCTGGCCGGTGCTGCTGTCGGGGCTGGCCATCGGCTTCAACAACGCGGTGCTGGCGGAGGCGTCCATGAGCTATCTCGGCATCGGCGTCAACCCCACGGAACCCAGCCTGGGCTATATGCTCAAGGACGCGCAAGGGGTGTTCTTTACCCTGCCTTGGTGCACCATTTTTCCGGCAGCGGTGGTCATCCTGCTCATCTTAGGCGTGGGTTTGGTGGGCGAGGGCGTCCGGGAGCGGATGGGGGTGGCGTCATGATGCTGAGCGTTCGGGACCTGTCGGTGGTGTTCACCGACTGGGGGAAGGAAAAACCCTTCACAGCCGTGGACCGCTTCTGCCTGGACATGGACCGGGGCGAGGTGGTGGGTATCGTGGGCGAGTCCGGCTCGGGCAAGTCCATGACCGCCCACGCGTTGATGGGCCTGATCCGCCGCGCCCAGGTGACGGTGAGCGGCAGCGCGGTCTTTGAGGGCACCGACCTGCTCTCCCTGTCCCGGGAGGAGATGCGGCAGTATCAGGGCCGGGACCTGTCCATCATTTTCCAGGAGCCCATGACCAGCCTGAACCCCACCATGCGCATTGGAAAGCAGGTAGAGGAGTCGCTGCGCATTCACGAAAAGCTGCCCAAGGAGGAGCGCAGGGTCCGCGCTCTGGACGCCATGGCCCTGGCAGGTCTGCCCGACCCGGAAAGCTTGTATACCCAGTATCCCCACCAGCTGTCCGGCGGGATGCGCCAGCGGGTGATGATCGCCTCGGCGCTGGTGCTGCGGCCCCGTCTGCTCATCGCCGACGAGCCCACCACGGCGCTGGACGTGACCATTCAGGCGCAGATTTTGGAGACCTTGAAGGACATCAACCGCAGGGAGGGCACCGCCATCCTGTTCATCTCCCACGACCTGGGGGTGGTGAAGGCCCTGTGCAGCCGGGTGGTGGTGATGAAGACGGGCAAGATCGTGGAATCCGGCCCGGTGGACGAGGTGTTTTATCACCCGCAGGAGGAGTACACGAAGCTGCTCATCTCCTCCCGCCCGGCGCGGAAAAAGCTGAGAGGGGGCGGAGCGAATGGCTGAACCCATCGTGCACATCGACCACCTCAACAGCTGGTATGGGCAGGGGAAGGACCGCAAGCAGGTGCTGCGGGACGTGTCCCTGGACCTGGCCCCCGGCGAGGTGCTGGGGGTGGTGGGCGAGTCCGGTTCGGGCAAGTCCACCCTGGCAAAATGTGTGCTGGGGATGGTGACCGACACCACGGGTACTTTGCAGGTGAACAGTAGGCGGCCTCAAATGGTGTTTCAGGACCCCTACGGCTCCCTGAACCCGGCCAAGACGGTGGGATGGATTTTAGAGGAACCCCTCCGGGCCGCCGGGGTAAAGGACAAGGCTGAACGCCGCCAAAAGGTGGCGGACTTCCTCCCATTGGTGGGGCTGGAGGAGGAGCACTTGTCCCGAAAGCCCGCCCAGCTGTCCGGCGGACAGCGCCAGCGGGTGGCCATCGCCGCCGCGCTTATCCAGGGCAGCAAGCTCATTGTGCTGGACGAGCCGGTGTCGGCGCTGGACGTGACGTTGCAGGCGCAGATCCTCCGCCTGCTGGCGGATTTGAAGGAGGAGCTGGGATTGTCCTACCTGTTTATCTCCCACGACCTGGCGGTGGTGTATCAGCTGTGTGACCGGGTGGCGGTGATGACGGCTGGTGAGGTCGTGGAGGAGGGGAACGTGGACACGCTCTACGACCACCCCAGGCACCCCTACACAAAAAAACTGCTGGACGCCTCTCTGGCACTGGATTAACGGAAAGCCAGGACTCCCCCAGGAGTCCTGGCTTTTTGAAAAAAAGGTTGTCAGCGGCGGGGGAATGTGGTATTTTAGTATGTGATTTTTGGCGGCAGGTCCAAGGGAACGCCGCTGCTTAAGGAGAACAGAGAAATGAAGCGAGAAAATTTCCGCTCCCGGCTGGGCTTTTTGCTGGTGAGCGCAGGCTGTGCCATCGGCATCGGCAACGTGTGGAAATTCCCCTACGTCACCGGGGAGAACGGCGGCGGGGTGTTCGTGCTGTTCTACCTGCTGTTTTTGGTGATTATGGGTGTCCCCGTGCTCACTATGGAGCTGGCGGTGGGCCGGGCCAGCCGCAAAAGCGCCGTGCTGGGCTATCAGGTCCTGGAGCCGAAAGGTTCCAAGTGGCACATCCACGGCTGGTTCTGTATGATCGGCTGCTATCTGCTGATGATGTACTACACCACCGTGTCCGGCTGGATGCTGGGCTATTTCTTCAAATTCGCCGGGGGGGCCTTTTCCGGCCTGCCCAACGAGGCGGTGGACGGGGTGTTTTCCGCCATGCGGGCCAATCCCGCCGAGATGACGGTTTGGATGGCCGTCACGGTGCTGGCGGGCTTCCTGGTGTGCTCTCTGGGCCTCCAGGGGGGCCTGGAGCGGGTGACCAAGTGGATGATGCTGGGCCTGCTGGGCCTCATCGTGGTGTTGGCGGTCCACAGCCTCACCCTCCCCGGAGCGGGAGAGGGCGTGAAGTTCTACCTTCTGCCCGACTTCGACCGGGCGGTGGAGCAGGGGCTGGGCAAGGTGGTCACCGCCGCCATGAACCAGGCGTTCTTTACCCTGAGCCTGGGCATCGCCGCCATGGAAATCTTCGGCAGCTACATGAGCCGGGACAACACCCTGGCGGGGGAGGCCGCCCGGATCTGCGGCCTGGACACCTTCGTGGCCCTTATGAGCGGCCTGATCATCTTTCCAGCCTGCTTCTCCTTTGGGGTGACGCCGGACGCGGGGCCTTCCCTCATCTTCATCACCCTGCCCAAAGTGTTCACCGGCATGGCGGGGGGACGGCTGTGGGGGTCGCTGTTTTTCTTGTTCATGACCTTCGCCAGCTTCTCCACGGTGATCGCCGTGTTCGAGAACCTGCTGGCCGGATGCATCGACAACTTCGGCTGGAGCCGGAAAAAGGCGGTGCTAGTCAACGTGGTGTTCGTGTTCCTGGCCAGCATGCCCTGCGTGCTGGGCTACAACCTGTGGTACTTTGAGGCCGCCCTGCCCAACGGCGGCGTGGGCCAGGTGCTGGATATCGAGGACTTTCTGGTGTCCAATCTGCTGCTGCCCCTGGGGTCGCTGGTGTACCTGCTGTTCTGCGTCACCAGGTGGGGCTGGGGCTTTGACAAGTACCTGGCCGAGGCCAACACCGGCAAGGGGATGAAAATGCCCCGGGCGCTGAAGCCCTACTTCCAGTTTGTGCTGCCGGTGCTCATCCTGGTGATTTTGATCCAGGGGCTGCTGAAATAAGAAAAGGGCTGGTTCCGGCAAAAAGCCGCCGCAGGGCAGGGATGCGCTCCCTGTCCCGCGGCGGCTTTGTCCATCGGATCAGCACGCCTACACGCTGGCCCTCAGCTTTTCCAGCGCCGCCCGGCCCTTTTCCCGCTCCAGGACGGGCCGGAACTCCTCCCCCTCCTCAAGCTCTTTGACCAGCAGGAACCGGACCTCCGGCGAGGAGGCGGGCTTTTCCTCCGTCTCCACCCCCGGCGCAAACAGCTCCGGCCTGGGGACCGTCACCGTGCCCAGCGTGGCTTCCACGTAGCGCTCCAGCCGGTCCGCTGCCTCTTCCCACCGGCCCGCCTTGGTGTAGACCTCCAAAAACAGTCCGTCATACAGCCCGCCCAGCCCGAACAGCCGGTCTATCTCCTGATAGACCCGGCACACCTCCAGCGCCCGTTCCGTGTCCAGCACGCCGGGGAACACCATGGCGCTCAAACAGCTCTGGACCAGCCACGCCAGGGTGTGCAGGCGCTTCTGCGTGACCTTCAGCGCCTCCTCCGGCTCCCCCTTCTTGAGAAAGATTTGAGCCTTGACCACCGTGGGGTCGATGGCCTGTTCAGGAAGCTCCGCCAGCAGGGCTTCCGCCTCCTGGAACCGGTCCTCCATGGCGGCGGACTGGGCCAGCATGAGGGTGGAGGACTCCCAATAGGAACCCGTCCCGGCGGCGTGAAGCTCCTCCAGCAGCTCCACTTTCCGAGCGGTCCACTGCCGCTGAAGCTCTGGGTCCGCCCCTGGGTCCAGCATCAGAAAGACATTCTGGGCCAGGGCGGCATTGTATTTCAGCGCGTCCGAGCTGGGGTACTGGTGTAACAGCTCGTCCAAGATACGCTGGCCCGCCTCCCAGCCCTCCTGCCGGGCCGTGTCCATGGCGGCGTTCACCCGCTCCACCGCCTCCTGGGGGGAAATCTGTTCCTCAAACTGCAACAGCGTGTCCACATTGACCCCCAGCGCCCGGGCCAGCGGGCACAGCAGGGTGATGTCGGGATAGGAAGTGTTCGTCTCCCACTTGCTCACCGCCGGGGCGGACACCCCCAGGCGCTGGGCCAGTTGTTCTTGGGTCAAGCCCTTTTTCCTGCGCAGCTGGGCCAGCCTGGCTCCGATTTTCAGTTCCATGTTATGCGCCTCCTGTACGGGTTTGATAAAGATAGTATAAAGGATGGGGCGGGACGGTTCAATGGAGGCGAAATTAAGAAGGGGGCAGCATTTAATAACCGCCGGTTAATTGCCAGGCGGCGGTTGGGCAATCAAGAGGCCCGGTTTCCGTGGGAAACCGGGCCCGCTTTTTACTCCAGCTTGCGCTGCTTCATTTTGCCCTCGTAGTCCCGGAGGGAGGAGAGCGCCTGCCCCGACATGGGCAGGATGACGATGATGTTGAACACCGTCATCAGCCCCACCCCCACGTCGCCCAGGTCCCATACGAAGGTATAGGCCGCCAGTCCGCCGATGAACAGCATAACCAAGGCCAGAATTTTGTATAAGGTCTGGGACAGCCAGTTGTCCCCGAAGAGGTAGGCCACATTGGAACGGGCGTAAAAGAGGATGCCCACAAAAGTGGAAAAGCTGAACAGCCACAAGATGAGGGCGATGAACACCACCCCGAACTGCCCCAGGTGATGGTGCATGGAGGCCTGCAGCAAGTCCATTCCCTCCAGCCCGGCCACCTTGTCCACCGGGGTCACCAGGATGATGAATGCGGTGCAGGAGCAGATCATGATGGTATCGATGAACACACCCAGGGCCTGGAGCAGACCGGTTTTGGCGGGGTGGGAGGTGTCCCCCGCCGCCGCGGCGCAGGGGGCGGAGCCGGAGCCCGCCTCGTTGGAGAACAGCCCCCGCTTCACGCCGTTCATCACCACCGCACCGAAACCGCCCGCCACGGCCTGGCGCAGACCGAACGCCTCGGCAAAGATGCGCCGGAACACGCTGGGCAGCACGGTGATGTTCATGCCGATGAGGATGAGGGTGATGATGAAATAGCAGGCCGCCATGATGGGCACCAGCACGTCCAGTACCCGCACGGTGGCGTTTTTCCGCAGCACGATGACGGCGGACAGGGCCACCAGCACCACGGTGGTGTAGATGGGCTTGACGTGGAAGGCGTTCTGGAAGGCGGAGGACACGGAGTTGGCGATGACCTGGCTGATGCCGCACCAGCAGATCAGGCCGGACAGGGCGAACAGCACGGCGATCACAGAGTACCGCCCAATTTTCCCGCCCCGCTTCTCCTTGACGAAGTTGTGGATATAGTAGGCCGGGCCGCCCCGCCAGCCGCCGTACAGCGGGTCCTTTTCCTTGTGGAGCTGGGCCAGGGTGGCCTCGACAAAGGCGGTGGAGGAGCCGATGAGGGCGGTGATCCACATCCAGAACACCGCCCCCGCCCCTCCGGCGGAGATGGCGGCCACCACGCCGATCAGATTGCCCATGCCCACCCGGGTGGCGGTGGACACGATGAGGGCCTGGACGCCGGAGATGGCGCTGCCCTCCCGGTTGGTCCGCTTCTCCGCCGTCACCCGGAGCATCTCGGGGAACAGGCGCACAGGGAGAAACCGGGTGCGGACGGTGAAGAAGACGCCGGTGGGGATGAGCAGCAGCACCAGCAGGGAGATCCCCAGCGTCCCGCCTCCGGGCAGGGGGAGGGTGATGAGGTCGCCCCATAACAGGCCGTAGACGGCGGTGATGGCGTTGACGATCAGATTCATGGCCGGGCCCTCCTTTGGGCGCCGGGGGGCGGCGGGGCCGTGGACCATCCCGGAAATTTTGTTGAATTTGCCAGATGTTTGTTAAGTATATCCCATGGGCGGCGGTTTGTAAAGAAAAATTCCCCCGTTCCCTCAGGATGAGGGGGAACGGGGGAATCAATGCGCGGTCTCACAGCTCCAACCGCTCACGGGCCAGCTGGGCCAGCTGAGCGGGCCGGACCTTTCCGGTGCTGGTCATGGGCAGCTCGTCAAAAAAGAGGACATACCGGGGCACCTTGAAGGCGGCCAGCCGGCGGGTGAGGCGGGAACGAAGCTCCGCCTCGTCCAGCCGGGCGCCCTCCCGCAGCACCACGCACAGGCAGACTTCCTCGCCGTAATGCCGGTCGGGGACCCCCAGGGCCTTGCATGTCTGAATTTCCGCGCTGCCGTTTGCCGCCAGCTCCACCTCGGCGGGGGAGATGTTCTCGCCTCCCCGGATGATGAGTTCCTTCAGCCGCCCGGTGAGGTGAATGTTGCCGTCCTCGTCCAGCCAGCCCATGTCGCCGGTGTGGAGCCAACCGTCCTCGTCGATGGCCTTGGCCGTCTCCTCGGGCTGGCCGTAGTAGCCGTCCATCACCAGATAGCCCCGGACGCAGATTTCCCCAGGCTGGCCCGCGGGCTGCTCCTCACCTGTTTCGATGTGGACGATTTTGCCCTCCACATGGTCCATGAAGTGGCCCACGGTGACGGCGCGCACATCCAAAGAGTCCTCCAAATAGGCGGTGGTGAGTCCCGCCGTGGCCTCCGTCTGGCCCAGGCTGGACAGCAGGGTAAAGCCGAAGCCGTCGTTGATCTGCCGGAACAGCTCCTGGGGGTAGAGGCTGCCGCCGATGAAGCCGGTGCGCAGGGAGGACACGTCCCAATTGGGGAAATCCGGGCGGCACAGAATGGCGTGGAACATGGTGGGCACACTGCTGAGCACCGTGCACCGGCCCCGGCTGAGCGCCTCCAGGATGACGGCGGTCCTCCGGCTCTCGGGCAGGTAGAGGCAGGCGCCTGCGGCGCAGGCGGCCATCACGTTGACGGACAGGCAGAAGCAGTGGAAGATGGGCATGGCCACGCAGAAGCGGTCCTCCGGCGTGGCGCCCAGGTCGTGGGCCTGCTGGATGCCGCTGTTCACCCGGCTGTACTGGCTGCTCATCACCGCCTTGGGCGCGCTGGTGGTCCCGCTGGTGTAGAGGATGCAGCCGATGTCCCGGGGGGTGACCCGCTCCTCGGCCCGGGCCAGCGCGTCCTCCGATGACGGAGTCAGATCGTCCAGCCGCTCAAAGCCGCCGCTGAGGCCGCTGCGCCCGGCGTAGAGCACCGCCTGGAGCCGGGGAAGCTCCGCGCACAGCCCTTGGCACAGGGCCGGGAAGTCCAATCCCTTATAGCCGTCGGTGACGATCAGCCGGTCAACGTCGGTGCGGCGCAGCAGCTCGGCCAGCTCGGCGCGCTGCAGGCTGGTGTTTAAAAGGGCGGCCGCCGCCCCGATCCGGGGCAGGGCGTACAGAAGCAGGACGGTGCTGGGCTCCGTCTCACACCACAGGCCGACGCGGTCCCCGTGCGACACCCCCCAGGCGAGGAGGCGGCGGGCGGTCAGGTCCACAGCCTCGTCCAGCTCCCGGTAGGTCCACACCCGCCCCAGGTACTCCAGGGCGGGCCGGTCGGGGAAGCGCCGGGCGGTGCGGCGCAGAAACTGGCTGACGGTCAGGTCCTCCAGAGGCAGAACATCCCTCATTTCTCCGCCTCCGCAGGCACGCCGCCGAAGCAGACCTTCTGAATCAGGGGAGACAGGGGCTTCTTTACCAGAGCCATCACCTTGCCGGTGACGATGGCGGTGATGATGGTGCCCTCCCGGATGTACACAAGCTTGTGCAGGCAGATAAAGGACAGGGCTACGCCCGTGAGCACCACCAGGCAGTCGATGATGATCTTCATATTGTGGAAGGCGACGCCCGTTTTGCCGGCGATGGCCAAGGATAGGCCCTCCATGGGCATGGGGACGATCTCCGCCTCAATGTACAGCACCACGCCGATGGCGATGAACACGATGCTGATGGCCAGCATGGCCAGCCGCCCGGCATAGCCGCCGGGAATCAGGAAATCGCCCACGATCCACTTGGTAAAGTTGACAAAATAGCCGAAGATGGTGGAAAAAATGATTTGAAGCAGGTTGACCCACTTAAATTCCCTGCGCAGAAGGATGATTTGGAGCAGAATGTAGGTGCAGAACACGATGATGACGCAGTTGCCGGGATTGAGTTCCAGGGCGATGGGGCCGAGCTGCACAGCTTCGGGGGTGACGGCGCTGAGCACATAGGGCAGGGAGTTCACCGGGGAGATGCCCAAATCGGAGTTCGCGGAAAAGGCCACCCCCATTGCCAGGAAAAACAGCCCCAGGACGTAGCAGAGGACACGGACCACCCATTGGGCGGGAGAGCTTTTTCTCATATGCGTTTTCCTTCCCTTCTTGGCAAAACTTGATGAACGGATTCACTGAACTTGTTCGTTAAAAATTATACTACTTTTTGTAGAAAACGTCAATAGAGAAAATATACTTCCGGGCATTTTGTGCGCCGTGTATATTTTTAAAGGGGAAAATTGTGTGATGTGCCGAGAACACTCCGCCCAGCGAAAAACGAAAAAGGGGGCGGCTGTCAAAAAATTCCCTTGCGGAGAGCGTCTTTTTGCCGTATCATGGTGAATGGATCAGTCTGTGCCCTGCGGGGAGGATATGTGAGGTGCCGCTCATGGAAGAGTTCGCCTTTTTGCAGAAGATGAATCGAGGCCGCCGTCCCGAGGGAGCGGGGCCGGAGGGGAGCGAATACTGCATCTTTTACGGCCCTGTGACGGAGCCGGTGGTGCGCCAGCGCATTTTTGGGGATGAGGACAGCATCGTTTTGGAGCTGACCTACGGTCCCGAGGGCATGGGCGGGGAGCTGCGCCTGCGGCAGTCGGGCAGCAATCTGCTGATTGAGGAGTCTCCCCAGGGGCTGTTCCGGGAGTACCTGGAGGAGAAAAACGTCAAATATCTGGGTCAGGCGCTGATGTACGCCCTCCAGTTCAAGATCGCCGACCTATCCGCCCTGGTGGAGCGGGGGGTGGAGGATATGAAGCGGTTGGAGGACACGCTGGACCGGAATATCGACAACACCGGCACCTATCAGATCCTGGATTTCCGCCGGAAGTACACCCTCTATGGCGACCAAGTCATCGCCGTCAAGGAGATCATTGCCCGCATCGACAAGGGGTACTTTCCCATGCAGATGCAGAACAGCTATGTGCTCCAGGGGCAGGTGGCGCTGGAGTTTCAATTTCTGGAGGAGCGGTACGAGCTCATCAAGAACACGGTCATCAAGGACTTGGATACCTACACCTCCATCGTCAACAACAACATCAACCGCAACGCCCGGCTGCTGAGCATGGTGTCCCTGGGGGCGGTGGCGCTGAACTTCATGTTTGGGAGTCTGCTGGCGGTGAACCCGGTCATCGGCATTGTGGGCGGTGTGGTGATCGGCGGCGTCACCGCCGGAGCGGCGGTGTCCTACCGGGCGGGGGGCGTCCACAACGCCATCCGGATGGGTCGGGAGCGCTTCCGGCCCTCGCTGAAGGCCCGGGCGGTGGGTGAACTGGTGGAGGCGAAGGGGGCGGACGCGCCCCAGGAGGCGGAGCCGAAAACGGAGCCGTCTGAAGAATCTGAAAACGCGGCGCGGCCCTGAGGGGCC
>CATLHC010000065.1 GCA_949948775.1 uncultured Oscillospiraceae bacterium | reverse complement strand
CATTCTGATGGCGTGGCTTTCCCCCCCCGGCTTTACTTTTTTTGCCATTACCCCTCAATTGTGGGGGGGGGGGTTTGTTCCACGCCCCACAACCCCCCCCGGCAGACCTGCCGGGCGGCAAAAACCATATTATTCCGCTTGTCCGGTGGAGGCACGCAGTGCGATCTCATAGCCCACCGTTTCCCGGGAAGATGTCTGCCGGCCCTCCAGTTGAGCCAACAGCATCCGGCAGGCCGCCGCTCCCAGCTTCTGCGCGTCGAAATGCAAGGACGTGATGGCCGGGGTGTAGCTCTCCAGGGCGAAGCTGTCGTAGAAGCTGGCCACCTGCACATCCTGGGGGATGCGCAGCCCCCGGTGATGGAGCAGGGAGAGCGCCATCGCGCAAATCCGGTCGTCCATGCATACCAGACAGCCGGCTCCAGCGGAAAGAGCCGCGTCCAGCGCCGCCTCCACTCGCTCCGGGTTGCTCATCTCAAAATACAGCCGGTCCTCCCGGACGGCGACGCCCGCCTGCCGATGGGCTTTCAAGAAGCCCTGAAGCCGGTCTTGGGTGACATATAGCTGACGGTCTCCGCCCAACAGGGCCAATTTCTGCCCCCCGGCCAAGAGCCGCCGGGTCAGCTCGGCACAGGCGGCCCGGTGGTCATGGTCCACCCGGCAGATTGTCGTATCCGGCGAGGAACCCACCAGCACGAAGGGCACTCCGGCTTGGCCCAGGCGGGCGGTTGCCTTTCCCCCCACATGGGCCCAGGAAACGATGGCGCCGTCCAGCTTGCCCCGCTCCAGCGCCCGGGCCAGCTTGCCGCCGTCGCCGTCCTCATCGATGATCATAAGCACATCATAGAGCGTGTCGGACAGCTCCTGACACACCCCGGTCACACAGCTGCGAAAAAAGGCGTGGCTGTCCATGGCGTCCAGCTCCGGAACAATTACCCCGATGTTGTAGGTTTTCTGATCCGCCAAGCCCTGGGCAATGGCGTTGGGGACATAATTGTGCTCCTGGATGTATTCCCGCACCCGCCGGGCGGTGTCCTCTCCGATGCGGCCTTTTCCGGAGATGGCCCGGGAAACAGTGGTGGTGCTCACGTTCAGTGCCCGGGCCACGTCTTTAATGGTCAGGTTGGCGGTTTTCGGCTGTCCCTCCATACCGTTCAGCTCCCTCAAAATTCATGTGGTATTTTTTAGAATATAATACCATACGGGGTAAGATTGCACAACCGTTTGTTCATCATTTGCTTGGGGCAAAACAACATCTTTTCTCATCTCTCTGCTTTACGCGGGCAGGCCCTGTTTAAAAATAGGGCCTCTAAATCAAAAAAACGCAAAAAGCAATACCGTGTCCGAAAACAGCGAGACTTTTCCCGCCGCATCCTGTATAATAGAATCGGAAGGAGAGAGTCTTCCGGAGTACACAAAGTGGGATGATGCATTATTTGCGGTGTTTATGGCCAAGAATGTTGATTTGAAACGATATCAGTGAAATTGTGAACAGGAGTGAGACATGGTGTATACATCACAGTATGATTCCCCCATTGGCCCCCTGCTGCTGGCGGAGCGGGATGGAAAGCTGGCGGGTCTTTGGATGGAGGGGCAAAAGTATTTTCTCGGCTCTCTGCGAGGAGAGCCCCAGAAGCGCAAAGCTACGCCGGTTCTCCGATTGGCCGAGCAGTGGCTTGACCGCTATTTTGCGGGTGAAAAGCCCGCTCCCGGCGAGCTGCCTCTCTCGCCAATGGGGAGCGAGTTTCAAAAAGAAGTCTGGCAGATTTTGTGCGAGATTCCCTATGGCGAAACCGCCACTTATGGAGAAATCTCATGGAAGCTTGCCGCCCGCCGGGGACTTGAGCGGATGTCTGCCCGGGCGGTGGGCGGGGCCGTAGGACATAATCCCATTTCTATCATCATTCCCTGTCACCGGGTCATTAGCTCCAACGGAAGCCTGACCGGGTATGCCGGCGGACTGCAGAAGAAAATGGAACTGCTTACCCATGAAGGCGTGGGTATGCCGGGCAATCAGTGGGCGTGATCTTTTCCCACGATGAGGGATACTTCTGGAGCATGCGGAGGCCCCAGGCCTGGCAACTGTCCGCAAGGCCGCAATTGCGGATTCAAAAACGTATCTTGGAAATAGACGATTTGAGGCAGCGCCCGCCAATATTCTTATTGACGAGGTAACTGGGCGCCGCCCTTTTCATCACATCAAACTTTTTTGATGTGATCTATTGACAAATTCCCGCCAGTCGCATATACTAATTATATCAAGAGTTTTTGATGTGAGGTTGACAATGGATAACGAAACACAAAAAAACGCGAAGGTATTCAAGGCTCTGTGCGATCCCAATAGACTGGCCATCTTGGAGTTGCTCCGGAGCGGCGAAAAATGCGCCTGTGTTCTGCTGGAGCAGTTGGAACTAAAGCAATCCGGCCTTTCCTACCACATGAAAATACTCTGTGAGTCCGGCATTGTGGCGAGCCGTCAGGAGGGAAAGTGGACGCACTACCATCTATCCGCCGAGGGCCGGGACCGAGCTGTGGAGTTGCTCAAGCAGCTGACTACGCCATATGCGGAGCGGCAGTGCAGCGGTCGCACTTGCCAAAGCGAAAGGATTGCCATCTGAAACGGTGGCCTTTCTTTCGGGCACACACATCAAAATATTTTGATATTATAATTTGCGAGGTGACCTTCCTTTATGTGGAGTTTCATTCAAGATCAAGTGCTGGGAATGAAATGGCTCAATGAAGTGATTGGAACAGGCGTGTCCCTATTGGGGCTGGACACCGCTTCCCGCTGGGGCGGAAGCTTGCAGTTCTTCCTTTATGACACGGCAAAAATCACGGTGCTGCTGTGCGTTTTGATTTTTGGGATTTCCTATATTCAGAGCTATTTCCCCCCGGAGCGGAGCAAGAAAATACTTGGGCGCTTTCACGGTGTGTGGGCAAATATCATCGGCGCTCTGTTGGGAACGGTGACGCCATTTTGCTCCTGCTCCTCCATCCCGCTGTTCATCGGCTTTACCAGTGCCGGCCTGCCGCTGGGCGTGACATTCTCGTTCCTAATTTCTTCCCCCATGGTAGACTTGGGAAGTCTAGTCCTGCTCATGAGCATTTTCGGCGCGAAGGTAGCCATCGTATATGTCATCATGGGTCTTGTCATCGCCGTGGCGGGCGGGACACTGATTGAGAAGCTGCATATGAAGCAGTATGTGGAGGAGTTCATTCGCAACGCCGGCAGCGTGGATATTGATTCCCCCACCCTCACGCAAAAGGAACGGCTGACCTATGCAAAAGATCAGGCCGTCTCCACATTCAAAAAGGTATTTCCATATGTCCTCCTGGGCGTGGGAATTGGGGCTCTTATTCACAACTGGATTCCAGAAAGCTGGATTACGGCCGTCCTTGGGAGCCGCAATCCTCTGGGCGTTGTGCTGGCTGCGGTGATCGGGGTGCCGATGTATGCCGATATTTTTGGCGCGATCCCTGTGGCGGAGGCTTTGCTCGGCAAAGGCGCCTTACTCGGAACGGTGCTCGCCTTTATGATGGCGGTCACAACTTTGAGCCTGCCGTCACTTATCATGCTCCGTAAAGCGGTCAAGCCGAAATTATTGACCCTATTCATAGGGATATGTACCATCGGCATCATCTTGGTCGGCTACTTGTTCAATGCAATTCAGCCTATATTAATCTAATTGGAGGAGGTAATTACTATGGGACTGTTCAGCAAGAAAAAGGAAGAAACCAAACCCTGCCGCTGTGGCGGAACCCGCGCCTCGCGGAGCATGGTCGAATCGGAACCATCAAAAGCCGCTGGTGTCAAAGTGCTGGGAACCGGCTGCGCAAGGTGCAACGCTTTGGAGGGGGCCGTCCGCTCCGCACTGGAGGAGTTGGGCATGGATCCTACCATCGACCATGTAACCGACTTCAGCCAGATCGCCGCTTATGGTGTCATGTCTACCCCGGCCTTGGTGGTAGACGGCAAAGTGGTATCCTACGGCAAGGTGTTGAGCAAAGACGAGGCAAAAGCCCTTATTCAGAAAGCGAACGGTTGAACATAATTCTGGTCCTTCTGATAGCCGTAGACGAGGCAGGAGCCTACATAGTCCCCATGCTGCCGCTTGGTCAGCAGGGCGCCCCGGGTTTTCACGGAAATATCCCGGCAATAGGTATCGTTCAGCAGATTCTTCAAGCTGATTGCAGATCGTCCCCGCTCTGCTCGTTGGCGGTGTCGACGCCGTCATTGATGGAAATAAAGCGGACGCCGTAGGTGGGAACGCACATCGCTTTGCACAGGTATCGTATCAGAGAACCTATGGGGCCCCCGCAAAAACGCTCTTCCGTTTTTGTGGGAAGAGTCGGAAGGAATCGTCCTCGCCACAGGCTGACGAGCCGCCCTTCGGGCGGCTCGCTTCGCATATCACACGCTCATCTTCAGCAGCAGCATTCCGCTGCGGGGGTGCACCTTCACCCAGTTGCCCTGGGAGATAAGGGGCTTGTGCTGGTCGGCGTCCGTGCCGTCCGCCCGGATGGTCCACCGGCCGGAGGGCAGCTGGATGGCATAGTCGTGCTCCGTGGCGTTGTAGGCCACGAACAGGCGCTCCCCACGGGGGCCGCCGTTCTCCACCTGGAAGGACACCACTCCCTCCCGGTAGACGTTGGTCTCCACGATGCGCTTGGCCGCTTCCGGCGTCTTGTCGCACAGCCCCGGCAGGGACTTGCGCAGGCGGATGAGCTGCCGGTAGTAGTCTGTCAGCCCGCCAAAGGTCCAGGCCCGGTGCCAGTCCAGCTTGTTGACGTCGGGGGAGGATTTGTAGCTGTTGTGGTCCCCCAGCTTGGTGCGGGCGAACTCCTCCCCCGCCTGGAAGAACAGGTTTCCCTGGCAGGTAAAATAGATGAACGCCGCCAGCTTGTTCTGGGCCAGCAGGTCCTCCCGTGAGTCCTGATAGGAGAAGGCCCCCGCTTTCCCCGAGCTCTGGGCCAGCTTATCCCACAGCGTAAAATTGTCATGGGCGGACACGTAGTTGATGACCTGGGAGCAGGCCCTGGGCTTGAAGTCGCCCACGCCCCCCATCCAGCCGGAGACGGCGCACAGAATGGTCTCCCCCAGCCCCACACCGCCGTTGACAAAGCCGGGCTGTTCGGCGTGGAAGCAGTCGCCCTTGATGGCGTCCCGGGTGGTGTCGCAGAACATGGCGATGTTGGGGTCCAGCCGGGGGGCGCTGTCTTTCACGGGGGAGGTGGTGCCCGGCTCCAGGGGGGAGTCCGCCGCCCGCCAGGGCTCGCCGTACACCAGCTTCTCCCCGGGGCCGAACACCGCGTCCAGCGCGTGGCGGATGCGGTTCATCAGCTCTACGGTGAGCAGGCCCATCAGGTCAAAGCGGAAGCCGTCGATGTGGTACTCCTTCGCCCAATACATCACCGAGTGGAGGATATAGTTGTCTACCATGGCCCGGCCTGCCGCGATATCGTTGCCGCAGCCCGAGCCGTTGGACAGCTTCCCATCCGCCCAGCGGCGGTAATAGTACCCCGGCGCGGAGCGCTCCAGCCAGGAGTCGGCGGCATAGGTGTGGTTGTACACCACGTCCATCACCACCCGGATGCCGTTCTGGTGGAGGGCCTGGATCATCTCCTTGCACTCCCGGATGCGCACGGCTCCGTCCGACGGGTCGGTGGAGTAGCTGCCCTCGGGCACGTTGTAGTTCATGGGATCGTAGCCCCAGTTGAACTGTTCCCCGCCGCCCCCCTCGTCCACCGAGCCAAAATCAAAAATGGGCAGCAGCTGGACGTGGGTGATGCCCAGGCTTTTCAGATGCTCCATACACAGGGGAAGGCGGCCCTCCTGATCCTTCCAGGAGAAGGCGCTGAATTTCCCCCGCCGTTCGGCCGGCACGCCGCTGCCCGCGTCGTAGGAAAAGTCCTTCACATGCAGCTCATAGATGATGTTTTCCGGCTGCCGAGGGGGGGCGCAGTCCTTCTCAAACCCCTCCGGGTCGGTGCGGGATAGGTCCACCGCCATGCTCCGGACCCCATTGCGGCCGCAGGCCGCGGCATAGGGGTCGGCGGTACGGGCCGTATGTCCCTCCACCGTCACTTCATAATCGTAATAGGTCCCGTGGAACCCGCCCTCCAGCGTGCATACCCACACGCCCTGATCCTCCAGCGCCAGCAGCCGCCGGTCAAAGGCGTCGGAGGAGTCGTCCCGGTACAGAAACAGCTCCACACAGGAGGCCTCCGGACTCCACAGCTTGAATACCGCCCGATCTGGGGTGCATGTGCAGCCCAAGTCGCAGCCCTCGTAGGTGTAGCGGCGGTCAAATTCTTTGTCAAAACGCGTATGATTTCCCACACTCATTCCCCATAACCAATCAGGATTTGTACAGCTCTCCGGTACAAAATTCCGGCCTATTTACTATATTGATTTTCACCGCTCTTGTCAATAAAAATGATGCAAAAAGCTGATCTTTTCACAACTTACCAAAAAATTCCCAGTCTGTGTGCGCAGACTGGGAATTTCAGGTCTATTCGCCTTTTTTTTCCGGGAAGTAATTCTGGAGGAAACCGGACACCGACGACCAGTACAGCGCCTGATCCGTACCCACCGAGGCGGCGTGGCCCGCCCCAGGCATCCACAAAAAGCTCTTGGGGCAGCGGGCGGTCTGGTACAGCTTACCCATCATGGAGGCGGGGACGAAATCGTCCTCCACGCCGTGAATGAACAGAGTAGGTGTTCTGGACCGCGCCACCGCCTGGATGGGCGCGGCATCCCGCAGGTCATACCCCGCTCTGCGCAGGACGGTCTTGCGCAGGGCGGAAAACAGCAGACCCGGCGGCAGCGGCACCCCCGCCGGCTTATCCTCCCAGCGGCTGAGCAGATAGCGCATCTCCGCCTCAATGGAGGAATAGGAGCAGTCGGAGACGACCGCCCGCACCTGCCGAGGCAGCGGCCCGCCGGTGGCCATGAGCACACTGGCCGCTCCCATGGACACACCGTGGAGCACAATCTCCGCCCCCGGGTCCTTCCGGGCGATGTAGGTGGCCCAACCCACCACGTCCAGCCGCTCGTCGTAGCCCCAGCCCACGTAATCTCCCTCGCTGTTGCCGTGGCCCCGCTGGTCGGGGAGCAGTACGTTCCAGCCCTTGTCGTTATACCACCGGGCGATGGCGCCCATGGACTCGTAGGTGTCGTGATAGCCGTGAAGGCAGATGGCCCACCGGCGGCAGCCCGCCTGCCCCGGCACCAGGGCGGCCCACAGGACCAGCCCGTCCGCCGAGCGGATGGTAACCTCCCGAAAGCCGATTTTCCGCCGGGCCCAGGCCCGGCCCTTGCTCTGGACCTCATTGACCTCCGGCTCATCCATCTCCCGGACCAGGGGGATCATACATTGATCATATAGATAATTGCCCAGAGCGTTCCAGCCGCCTGCCGCGCCCGCGCCCGCCGCAGCCAGCCCCAGCAGCCCAAAGGTAGTTTTTTTCTTCATGGCGGCCTCCCAAACTCATTTCCTCCATCATACTCCCAGCAACCCCGCCAGTCAACGGGCAAAGTGTAAAAGCTTTGTAAATCCGGACCCGCGGCGGGAGCGGCGTGCAACGTTCCCAAAGCGGGCGGTCCATTTTTTCGGTCTTTCGCCCAAAATTCGCGAAAAAAAATCTCCCCCAAGCGCTTGACTTGCGCCGGGAGACGTGGTATCGTAGGGAACGAATTAGAACAGTTGTTCAAATACCTGAAAGGAGGTTCGATAGATGAGCAAGCACAATCCGGGAGCAGCCGGTCCACCACCCAGGCGCAGAACTGTGGACCTCACAGTCTTACAGTACCCAAACACCGGCGGCAGCACAACTAGGAGCACCGGTGTCGAAAGCCCCGCGCGCCGGAAAGTACCCGCCCGCGCACCGTATAGGGCTCCCCCGTAAAAGGGGTACATAGGGGCTCCGCCCCTCTGGGGGTCTTTGGTTACTTTCTGCACGAGCAGAAAGTAACGCCCTCGGAGGGTCCCCCCCTGCCCGGAAGGGCAAACAACGACCGCAAACCGAAGTTTGCGGCCGCATGGTGGAGGAGGATGGATTCGAACCATCGAAGGCAAAGCCAGCAGATTTACAGTCTGTCCCCTTTGGCCACTTGGGTACTCCTCCGTATTCAGTTAGAGCGGAAGAAGGTGGAGCTGGTGGACGGATTCGAACCCCCGACCTGCTGATTACAAATCAGCTGCTCTACCAGCTGAGCTACACCAGCACAGCAGCTTCCGCGTTCACAACGATGGTTATTATAACAGCAGGAGATGAGTTTGTCAACAGCTTTTTGCAAAGAAATCGAAATTTGAGAGGATGGAGCGAGAACGTCGGGAGAAAACTTTCAGGCGCATCGGGAGCAGCGGTGCAGCCTGTGCCGGGGGGAGCTGTACCCCGGCGACCCCTACTTTGAGCTGGAGGGCCGGGCGGTGTGCGAGGACTGCCTGGGGCGCTACGCCCGGGGCTATTTCACCGCCCAGCTGCGCCGGGTGGGCGGCTGTGATGAGAGGGGCTTTGACACTGTTTTGACGCAAAGGAGTACGAGAAGGGATCTATGACACTATACGAGCTATCACTGGAATACGCGCAGACGGCGGCCGATCTGCGCCGGCGCATCGTGGAGCTGGAGCGTGCCGGCCGCGAGACGGGCGACGAGGGACGCCGTCTCCAGCTGGAGGGGCGGGTGCGGCCCCTGCGCTCCATGTACCGGGACGTGCGGGCCGTGGCCCGGCACCTGGAACATTACTATGAAAAGCACACCCCTCGGCGCCCTGCCGGGAGCGGCGTCATGTCAGAATACAGGAGGAGGGGCTGAGCAATGCGCACGGTTTCTTACGACAATACCTTCGGCATGGTGGACTTGGCGGTGTACACCGAGCTGATGGCCCAGGACAACAAGGACCAGATCAACCGCCTGAAACGCAACCTCACCCACGCGCTGCGCCAGGATGTGACCGAGCGCCAGCGGGAGTACATGATCCTCTACTACGGGCGGAACATGAGCATGGAGGCCATCGCCCAACAGTGCGGGGTGAACAAATCCACCGTCTCCCGCACCCTGAAGCGGGGGCGGCAGCGACTGTACCGCTGTCTACGCTATGGTGCGGCCAACCTATTGGAGCAGGCCGAAAGTTAGGCGTTTTGGATATTGTAAACCAGCCCCTCCTATGATATGATAGGTCCAATTGCCCCGCCTGCTGGGATGTGGGGGCAAATCTCATTGAGCTGAGGTCATATCATGAAATATCAAGGGGTATTTTTCGACTTCGACTACACCCTGGGGGACTCCACCCCCGCCATCGCCGAGGGCTACCGGCTGGGCTTCGCCGCCCTGGGGCTGGACCCGCCCACGGTGGACCAGGTGCGGCCCACCATCGGGCTGACCCTGGCGGACGGCTACTCCCTCATCACCGGCGACCGGGACCCGGAGCGGCAGGAGACCTTTTTCCGCACCTTCCAGGAGACGGTGGGCGTGAAGGCCCGGGGGGCGGGCCGGACGCTGATGATCGAGGGCACCACCCTCTTCCCCGGCGCGGCGGAGCTGCTGGAGGCGCTGAAAAACGCGGGCATGCGCACCGCCATCGTGTCCACCAAGCCGGGGGACACCATCCGGCGCATCTTTGAGCACCAGGAGCGGCTGGACCTGCTGGACCTGGTGGTCGGCGGGGATGAGGTACACCACTCCAAGCCCCATCCGGAGGGGCTGCGGCTGGCCCTGGAAAAGCTGGGGATGGATTCGGAGCAGGTGCTGTTCTGCGGGGATACCGTCATCGACGCCGCCACCGCCCAGGCGGGGGGCTGCCAGTTCTGCGCGGTGCTCAACGGCACCACAAAGGCCCCGGCCTTTGAGCGGTTCCCATACGTACATATCGCCCAGGACCTGGCGGACCTGAAAAACTGGCTGAATGTGTGAAGAACGCCCCCCGGCGAAAACCGGGGGGCGGCTTTTCTTATTCTGCGGGGGGTTCGGCGGAGGGCGGGGTCTGGTTCAACTGGGCCGGCGTCTTTTCGCTGAACATCACCGTGACGGCGTAGACGTGCTCATAGCCGTGCTTGGCCAGCTCCCGGGGCATGCCGAAGTAGTCCACGTCATAGGTGGTAAATTCGCTCTTGGCCGTGGCCACCTGGAGCAGCAGGGGAATCTCCTGGTCCAGCTCGATGGACGCGGGGCCGGACAGCTTGGAGGTGGCAAAGGTCATATTGGACACGTCGTCCTCCGGTGTGGGGGTGTAGGTGTCGGAGCCGCCGCCGGAGGCGCTCTGCACCGCCGTAGTCACCCCGTCGGTAATCTTGCCGACGGTGAGGGCGATACGGCCCTCCGGGTCGGTGAAAGCCTTTTGAGACTGCGCAATGGCCTTCCAGTCCCCCTCCACCAGCTCATACGTGGTCAGGCTCATGCTCTGTACGCCGCTGTTTTCCTTCAATTGAAAGTCAAATATACGGTAATTGTCCGCCTGTATCGCCAGTAGATCCAGCAGGGCGTTCTCCTCCTCGGTGAACTGGGCGGGCTGGATGGTCATATCCCCGCTCCCGTCCTCCTTTTTGCCCTTATTCATCATGCCGCACCCGGCCAGGGACAGGGTCAAAGCCGCCGCCAGGAACAGCGAGATATATCGTTTTGTCCGCATGAAACGCACCTCCATGAATTGTGTCGAAATCTAGGATAATATCATAGCACAAAACCGGCGGTGTGTCTATCAATAGATTTTTAAGAAAAGGGGACGAAGGTTTTAACCTCCGTCCCTCTGCGGTTTATTCGGCGTAGTAGTTGATGAGGCACCCGGCCAGGATGATGTCCCGTTCTTCCCTGGTCAGGCCGGGGAGGGAGAGGGTGACGGCGGTCTCGCCGCCGTCGCGCAGGACAGTGGCCTGGACGCTCTCGCCGTCCCCTTCCAGCAGGGCGCGGACGCCGGGGATGTACACCCGGTCGCCGGGCTGGAGGTTCAGCTCCTTGAGGCCGCCCGCCGTGAAGGGGAGCATCCCCCAGTTCACCACGTTGGAGCGGTAGCGCTTGGTGGCGTACTCGCCCGCGATGTTGGCGCAGCCGCCCAGCACCCGCTGGCAGGAGGCGGCCTGTTCCCGGGCGGAGCCGTCGCCGGGCTTGAGGGCCATCACCAGAGAGCCCAAGCCCGTGCGGGCGGGGTCGTAGCCGTTCAGCGCCTGCCGAACCTCGGGGGCGCCGGGGTCGGCGCGGCGCAGCTTCTCCACAGCCTGAATGGCCTTGGCGCGGGGAACGTACTGGGGGTCCTTCCGAGACAGGGCAAACTCGGACAGCCGCAGGGGATTGGATCGGTAGGAGGAGGTCTCCCCAGAGGGGATCAGCTCGTCGGTGGTGGTCACCGGGTCATAGATGGCGGCGGCCACAGTAAGGAGCAGGTTTTCGGGCAGGGCGATCTGCTCCGGCCAGTCGGCGATATTGGGGCCGAACACCAGCTCAGCGTCCGGCTGGGGCCTGCCGACGCCGAAATAGACGCGGGATTTGTAGGCGGAGTCGTCGTAGTTCCACTGCTCGTCCGCCCGGTCGGCGGGCACGTCGGGCAGCTCGTCCGCCCCGGTGAGCACGCCGCCCATCCGGGCGGTGGCGGCGATGGAGCGGGCGTCCATGAGGGCCACGTAGGAGATCTGGCCGTCGCCAGGCTTGGAACCCTCCCGATTGGGGAAGTTGCGGGTGGAGTGGCGGATGGAGAAGGCCCCGTTGGCGGGCACGTCCCCGGCCCCGAAGCAGGGCCCGCAGAAGCAGGAGCGGATGGAGGCCCCCGCGGCCATGAGCTGGGCGATGTATCCGTTCTTGGTCAACTCCAGGTTGATGGGCATGGAGCCAGGGTAGCAGGACAGCCAAAAAGCGTCGGAGCCGATGCCGCAACCCTTGAGGATCTCGGCGGCCCGTTTCAGGTTCTGGTAAGTACCGCCGGAGCAGCCCGCAATAACGCCCTGGTCCACATGGAACTGGCCGTTGACGATCTTCTTAACCAGGGAGGGGGCGTTCTTCACACCCAGCTGCTCCGCCGCGTCCACGTCCACCTGATGGAGCAGGTCGGTCATATTGGCCTTGAACTCCCGGATGGTGTACGCGTTGGAGGGGTGGAAGGGCAGGGCGATCATGGGCTCCACCTTGTCCAGCTCCACGGTGACCACGCCGTCGTAATACGCCCCCTCCGCCGGGGCCATCTCCCGGTAACTGCCGCCGCGGCCCAGCAGGGTGAGGGCGGTTTTGGTCTGCTCGTCGGTCTGCCACACGGAGGACAGGCAGGTGGTCTCGGTGGTCATCACGTCGATACCCGCCCGGTAGTCCATGGAAAGGCTTGCCACACCGGGGCCGAAAAACTCCATGACGGCGTTTTTCACCGCGCCGTTTTTAAAGGTGGCGCCCACCAGGGCCAGGGCCACGTCCTGGGGACCCACGCCAGGCCGGGGCGCGCCGGTGAGATAGACGGCGATGACCTTGGGATAGGCAATGTCATAAGTTTTGCGCAGCAGCTGGCGGGCCAGCTCCGGGCCGCCCTCGCCGATGGCCATGCAGCCGTAGGCGCCGTAGCGGGTGTGGGAGTCGGAGCCCAGAATCATCCCGCCGGGGGCGGCGTAGCGCTCCCGCATGTAGGAATGGATAACGGCCTGGTGGGCGGGGACGAACTCGCCGCCGTACTTTTTGGCGGCGGAAAGGCCGAACACGTGGTCGTCCTCATTGATGGTGCCTCCCACGGCGCACAGGGAGTTGTGGCAGTTGGTGAGCACGTAGGGCAGGGGAAATTCCTTCATCCCCGAGGCCCGGGCGGTCTGGATGATGCCCACATAGGTGATGTCGTGGGACGCCATAGCGTCAAAGCGGATGGACAGACGGTCGGGGTTGCCGGATAGGTTGTGAGCCGTTAGGATCGCGTGGGTCATGGTATGTTCGCGGCCCGCCTTAGTTTCGGTGGGAACGAAGCGGCTGCCTTGCCAGCGGACCGGGGAAGTGTTGATGGTAATCATATATATCTCCTCTCAACGGGCCAATTTAATTTAGCATAGCAAATCGCAGGGGAAAAAGCAAGGCGGGCGGTGGAATTTGTGGTGGAAAAACTGCACAAGAAAATCGGGAAAACAAAAATTTTTTCCGCAATCCCTCTTTACAACGCTTGAAAACCCTGCTATACTATACGAGCGTCAAGGAAACGCGCCCGTAGTTCAATTGGATAGAGCGTCAGATTCCGGTTCTGAATGTTGGGGGTTCGAGTCCCTCCGGGCGTACCATGCGGAGTGTCCTTATAGGGTTTGAGTATCCTATCAAGGACACTCCGCATTATTCCTATACGGTGATCCGCTCCGGGGAGTAGCTGACGGCTACTCCCTCAGCCTGTCGAAAAGCGGCCTGCCTGGACATTTCCCA
>CATLHC010000064.1 GCA_949948775.1 uncultured Oscillospiraceae bacterium | reverse complement strand
CCAGAAACAGCAAATCGTGAACACTCTTTTTGAGCAAGGCAGTACCTGATTTTTGTTACTCCCGCCGCCGAAAAATGACAAAATTTCTTCGGCGTTTTCTTACAATTTCAAATCGGCGTTGACAGTTGATTACCGGCGCACGGCGCGGGGAAGTGCTGGGCCTGAAGTGGGACAAGGTGGACTTCGAGCGCAACCAGATATACATCTGCAACAGTATCCAGTATAGGCCGGATATCGGCGTCTATGAGGAAAGTCCAAAGACGGAAACCTCAATTCGCTTTGTGACACTCCCGCTCGAGACGATGCAGCTACTACGGCAATACAGGGCATGGCAAAGCGCTGAGCGGTTACGCATGGGGGAATACTACCAGGATCATGGCTTTGTGTTCTCTCAGGACAACGGCCAGCCCATGCACCCGGACAGCGTGAAGCGGTGGTTAAACAAGTTTAGCGCACGGCATGATCTCCCCCACATTCACCCCCACAGCTTCAGGCACACGATGGCCTCACTTCTGCTTTATAACCGCGTTGACAACGTATCCGTCAGTAAGCGTTTGGGGCACTCATCGGTCAGCTTTACAGAAAATGTTTATGCCCACGTCATAGAGGAAGCCGACCAGCGCAACGCCGATATACTTGCCGATATATTCTTGAAAAAGGCTTGAATTTTGGACCGAGTTGAATTAAAGTTGAATTTTTCAAGCGGGTGTAAAATCGAATCACTCAAAAAAATAACAAAAACCACCGCTTTCATCTGAAAAGCGGTGGTTTTCATGGTGACCCAGCGGGGACTCGAACCCCGGACCTTCGCCTTAAAAGGGCGTTGCTCTACCAACTGAGCTACTGGGTCATATCAACTTGTACAAAAGAGAGTGACGCAGAGAGGAGGGAAACCAGGCGGCCCAGCCGCAGGCGCAGACCGCCGAGCCGACCCCGCTGGGGTCCCCGCAAAGCCGCCCTCAGGCTTTGTGGGGAAGCGAAGAAATTTCCCGTCCGGCGCAGCTTTCCGCCGCTCTTCAGGCGGGAAGCGGAGCGGTAAGGGGAATTTCTGAGCTGGCTGGGATGGCTGGACTCGAACCAGCGAATGCGGGAGTCAAAGTCCCGTGCCTTACCACTTGGCTACACCCCAATGTTGATGTGAGGCAAGGGCCGGAGCGGACGCTCCGGCCCTCAGCCATGGTATGGGGTGGGTAATGGGGCTCGAACCCACGACACCCGGAACCACAATCCGGTGCTCTGCCAGCTGAGCTATACCCACCATATGCAATTGAGCGCCGACCGGATGCCGCCCGTGTGGAAGCCGCCCTAAATGGGACCCCCGCAAAGCCGCCCTCCCGGCTTTGTGGGGAAAGGAGGGGCAAGGGAGCGGGACGAGGAATGCCCGGAGGGCGTTCCGAATCGAGCGGACTTTGCCCCGACGTGGCACGCCTGAAGGGACTCGAACCCCTGGCCCACTGCTTAGAAGGCAGTTGCTCTATCCACCTGAGCTACAGGCGCGTATGGAGCGGGTGATGGGAATCGAACCCACGCGACCAGCTTGGAAGGCTGGGATTCTACCATTGAACTACACCCGCACAAAAGGGCGCATCCGCAAATATCAGCTTGGATAGAATAGCACAAAACCCCTGCCTTGTCAATCCCTCAGGAACAAAAACTCGAAAAACCTTACAGCGGCGCGTCGCAGAAGGCACAACAGTCCACCCCGCCGTTTTTCTTCACCAGCGGCGGCAGATAGTGCTCCGTCTGGGTGACGCACCGGGGGTTGCGGCACACCGGACCGTGCCCGATCTCCACCGGCTCCGGCGCGCGGCGGGGCTGGTTGGCCAGGTCGGACAGCAGCGCCATCCGGGCAAACATCCCATACCGCGCCTGCTGAAAATATACCGCCCGGGGGTCGTCGTCCACGTCCACCGTGATCTCGTCCACACGGGGCAGCGGGTGCATCACCAGTAGATTCTCCTTCGCCCGGCTCAGTTTGGACCGGGTCAGAATGTAGATGCCCTTGTTGCGCTCATATTCCAGCGGATCGATGAACCGCTCCCGCTGGATGCGGGTCATGTACAGCACGTCCAGCTGGGGAATCACCGGCTCCAGACCGGTAACCTCTAAGAAGGGCATGCCCCGCTCCCGCATGAATTGGCGCAGGTACTCCGGGATGGCCAAATCCCGGGGCGCGATGAGGAAAAACCGGACGTTCCGGAACTTTTCCATGGCCTTGATGAGAGAGTGCACCGTGCGGCCGTTCTTCAAATCGCCACACAGCCCCACGTTCAGCCCGTCCACCGAACCCCGCAGCCGGGTGATGGTGGTCAAATCCGCCGTGGTCTGGGTGGGGTGCATGTGCCCGCCGTCCCCGGCGTTCACCACGGGCACGTCCGCGTACAGAGACGCCGCCTTGGCCGCCCCCTCCCAGGGTGTGCGCATGACGATGACGTCGGCGTAGCCCGACACCATTTTGATGGTGTCCTTCAGGCTCTCCCCCTTGGCCGCGGAGGAGGATTTCGGGTCCGCGAAGCCGAACACCGTTCCCCCCAGCCGCAGCATGGCGGTCTGAAAGGAGAAATTGGTCCGGGTGGACGGCTCGTAAAACAGCGACCCCATCACCCTGCCCCGGCATACGTCCAGGTGGTCCTCCGGCGCGTCTATGATGCGCTCCGCCCTGGCGTACAGCTCGTCCCACTCCTGCCGGGACAGATCCCCGAAATCGATCAGATGGCGCACGGCGGTCCCCTCCTTAAAATCCGCTCTATTTTACCACAGTTTGAACGGCGTAACAACTGAAAATGTCGAAAGAATCCGGCCATCCGCCCCCCATTCCGCTGGTAAAAACCACGAAAGCTTCGCTGTCAGAAATTATCGCGTATGGAATCGAAGCCTTTTTCCATCCTAATCAGCAGGAATGAAACGCGGAGGGATTGCATGCGCCGGCTTTGGTATTTCATCATTTACAGCTTCTGCGGCTTTTTGCTGGAGGTGGCCTTCGCCCGGGCCATCCGCCACCCCAAACGGGACCGCAAATGCCTGCTGCTGCTCCCCCTGTGTCCGGTGTACGGGCTGGGGGCGTGCCTGATCCTGTGGCTGGCGCCCATGGCGCGAAGCCCCTTGTGGGCGGCGCTGGCGGGGGGGCTGGCCGCCACCGCGGCGGAGCTGCTCCTGGGCGCGTTCTACCGCTACGTCCTGGGGGTGGAGTTCTGGGACTACGCCGGAATGCCCGGCAGCCTGGGCGGGCTGGTGTGCCCGGCGTTCTCCGCCTGCTGGACCGTGCTGTCCCTGATTCTGGTGTACACGGTCCATCCGCTGGTGCGGGCGTTCGTGTCCCTCATCCCGGCATGGCTGGGCCCGCCCGCCCTCATTCTGCTGGGGGCGGACATGCTGGTGTCCTGCGTGGCCCTGCGGCGGACGGGCACCACCGACGTGCTGCGCTGGTACGCCCCCGAATGAGAAAAGGCCGCGCGTGGAGATCACGCGCGGCCCTGTTCACACCGCCTCTTTTTCCTCTGCCGGTATTACCCGGCTCTGCTCCAGCTTCTCGGCTTTGACGCCGGGAGTGCTGATGTAGATCTCCTCACAGTCCAGCTGAGCTTTCTGGAGAATGCGGACCGCTTTTTCCACCTCCCGGAACAGGTGAAAGTACATCTCTTTATAGTCGGCCATTTTTATCACCTCTGGCATATTTTAACATATACATGATAAAATTTCAATATAAGAATTTCATATATTTATCTATCAGATTTTATATTAGAATATTCTATGAGGTGATACAGGATGCCGTTTGAGCCCAAGAAAACCCGAAATAAAGTAGAATCTGCCTATAAAAGCATTTACTTAAAGCAAACGGTTATCGATCAGCTTGACCAACTTGCCGCCAAGCACCACACGAGCTTTAATAACATTGTTGCTACTATGATTGAGCAGTGTCTGGAGGACATCCGAAAAGAGGAAGAAGAGGCAAACAGGGGCGAATAAGGTCAGCCGCGCAAGCGGCTGGCTTTTCCATATTCCGGCACAATTCTAACCAGGGGGAGGGAGCCTCGGGCGCGGCGCACGGGCGAATTGCCCCTGAGGCGAGCGCCCTAAGCGAGCCGGCGGGGCTAGCCCGTGCAGAGCGGACGAGGCTCCCTCCCCCTGGTACGCCCTCACTTCCCGAAAACAGTTCACAAACTTTTCACATACGGCCTCTTGACATTTCGAGGCAGCGGAGTAAAATAATACGCACGCTAACGATTCGTGTGCGAATGATTTAGGAGGGTTTCCCATGGACGACCGATCTGGGCTGCTGCTCCACCAGCTCATGCGCGCCCACCACAACGCCTGCACCGCCGCTCTCAACGCTTTGGGCCTGCGGGACATCGGCTCCCCCCGGCTGCTGTGGGAGCTGTCCACCTATCCGGACGACCCTGCCCGCGCGCCCACCCAGAAGGAGCTGGCCGACCGGCTCCACAGCGCGCCGCCCACCGTCGCCGCCTCGCTGAAGGTGCTGGAGCGGCAGGGCTACGTGGCGCGCCGCACCGACGAGAAGGACAGCCGCCGCAACCGCATCTCCATCACCCAAAAGGGGCGGGACGCCATCGCCCAGGGGATGGACGCCTTCCGGCAGGTGGACGCCCATCTGTTCTACGGTTTCTCCCCCGAGGAGCGGGAGCAAGTTCAGGCGTTTCACCGGCGCATGCTGGACAATCTCTACCAAATCGGCGGCGGCAAGGACATGGGGTACCCTCCGCCTCCAACGCCCCCGATCCCCCATGAAAGGAAGTGTGACCCATGCTGAGACGCATCGCGTCTTATTTGAAAGGCTATGAAAAATACGCCGTAGCCTCCCCCTTGCTGGTGATTCTGGAGACCGGCTGTGAGCTGACCATCCCCCTGCTCATGGCCCAGATCATCAACGAGGGCATCATGAAAGAGGATATGGCCCCCATCTGGCAGGCCGGGGTCCTGATGGTGCTGGTGGCCGTCGTCGCCACCTTCGCCGGAGGCATGGCGGCCAAATGCGCCACCAACGCCGCCCAGGGCCTGGGCGCCAACCTGCGCAGCGCGGAGTTTGAGAAGATCTCCTCCTTCTCCTTCGCCGACATCGACCGGTTCTCCTCCTCCTCCCTCATCACCCGGATGACCAACGACGTCACCAACATCCAGAACACAGCCATGATCTGCCTGCGCATCCTCATCCGGGCGGCCACCATGCTGGTGGCCAGCGTGGTGCTCACCCTGGCCATCAGCCCCAAGCTGGCGCTGGTGGTGCTGGTCATCCTGCCCATCATGGCCGCGGCCCTGCTGGGGCTGATGAAGATGTGCATGCCCCTGTTTGAGAAGATGCAGAAGGCCCTGGACCACCTGAACGAGACGGTGCAGGAAAACCTCATCGCCGTGCGGGTGGTGAAGTCCTACGTCCGGGAGGACCGGGAGCGGGAGAAATTCACAGACGCCAACAACGGCTTTACCGAGGCCGGGCTGCGGGCGGTGCTGCGTATGGTGGCCATGCAGCCGGTGATGATGATCTGCATGGCCTCCGCCACGGTGCTGTCCCTCTACTTCGGCGGCAACATGGTGCTGGGGCTGGAGCTGGACGTGGGCTACCTCCAGACCGTGCTGGGGTACATCATGCAGATCCTCATGTCCATCATGTTCGTCGGCATGGCCATCCTCCAGTACACCCGCGCCCAGGCCTCCGTCCGGCGCGTGTTTGAGGTCATCGACGCCCAGAGCGCCATCACCGACGGCGGCCAGACCAGCCTGCCCGCCCCCAGGGGCCGGGTGGAGTTCCGGGACGTGTCCTTCCGCTACCAGACCGAGGGTGCGGGAGAGGACGTGCTGCACCACGTCAATCTGGACATCAAGCCCGGCGAGTTCGTGGCCGTCGTGGGCGGCACCGGCACGGGCAAGTCCTCCCTGGTCAACCTGATCCCCCGGTTCTACGACGTACACCGCGGCAAGGTGCTGGTGGACGGGCTGGACGTGCGGGATTACCCCCTGGACGGCCTGCGGGGCCGCATCGGCATGGTGCTGCAGAACAACGTGCTGTTCTCCGGCACCATCCGGGAAAACCTGCTCTGGGGCAACGAAAACGCCACCGAGGAGGAGCTTATTCAGGCGGCAAAGGACGCCCAGGCCTACGACTTTATTATGTCCTTCCCCGACGGCTTCGACACCAATCTGGACCAGGGCGGCGTCAACGTGTCCGGCGGGCAGAAGCAGCGGCTGTGCATCGCCCGGGCCATGGTGCGCAAGCCCGCGGTGCTGATCCTGGACGACTCCACCTCCGCCGTGGACTCCACCACCGAGGGCAGAATCCGGGACTCCTTCCGGAACAATTTGAAGGGCACCACCGTCATCATCATCGCCCAGCGCATCAGCTCGGTGCAGTACGCCGACAAGATCGTGGTGCTGGACGACGGCACCGTGGCCGACGTGGGCACCCACGACGAGCTGATGGCCACCAGCAAAATCTATAAGGAAATCTATGATTCCCAGCAGGAAGGAGGCGGCGAGGATGGCTGAGAACAGAGCGCCCAAAGGCCCGCATGGTCCCGGCGGACCCCGGGGCGGCTACGGCAAGCCCCAGAACCTTGGCAAAACGCTGACCCGCACGGTGAGGTACATTGTGGACCGGCCTCTGATGCTCATCGCGGCCCTGGTCTGCGTGGTGGGCTCCGCCCTGCTGGGCGTGGCGGCCACCTATCTGCAAAAGCCCATCTTCGACTCCCTCATCCTGGCCCTGGAGTCTGGGCAGAACCAGGTGCCGGAGCTGATCACCGGCTGCCTCAAGCTGGCGGGGGTCTATCTGTGCGCCGCCGTGTGCTCTTACACCCAGGCTAACCTCATGGCCCAGCTGGCCCAGAAGGGCTGCAACCGGCTGCGCCGCGACCTGTTCGACAAGCTCCAGCAGCTCCCCCTGAGCTACTTCGACGCCCACACCCACGGCGAGCTCATGAGCCGCTTCACCAACGACGCGGACAACGTGCAGATGGCCCTGGAGCAGTCGGTGCTCCAGCTCATCTCCAGCGTCGTCACCTTCGCGGGCGTGGTGGTGATGATGCTCACCCTGTCCCCCCTGCTGTTTTTGGCCTCCCTGGTGATGCTGGGGTGCGTGATGGCGGTGTTCGCCGTGTTCGGCAAACGCAGCCGGAAATTCTTCGCCCGGCAGCAGGGCGCGTTGGGCGCGGTGAACGGCAACATCCAGGAGATGATCGAGGGCATGAAGGTGGTCAAGGCTTTCAACCACGAGGAGCAGGCCAAGACCCAGTTCCAGGCTCTGAACGAGGAGTACCGCTCGGCGGCCAGTCAGGCGGGGTTCTACTCCTCCGCCATCATGCCCATCGCCTCCAACCTGACCAATATCGGCTATGCCGTCACCGCCGTGCTGGGAGCCGCGCTGGCCATGAGCAGCGGCGTGACCTCCGGCTTCACTCTGGGCTCTTTGAAGGTCTACCTGGACTACAACCGGCAGGTCACCCAGCCCGTCAATCAGATCTCCATGCAGATGAACTCCCTGCTGTCCGCCATGGCGGGCGCGGAGCGCATCTTCCAGGTGATGGACGCCCAGCCCGAGGCGGACCAGGGCAAGGTGACGCTGGTGCCGGTGGAGAAGGACGCCAACGGCTCCCTGTCCAAGTTCGGCGGCCAGGGCAGGCCCCGCGCCTGGGCCTGGAAGGTGCCCAGATCCTGCGGCATCGCCCTGGTGCCCGTGGCCGTGGGCGAGGACGAGGCCCTATTTGAGCTGGGCCAGGCCGACGAGGAGAGCGGCGGGCTCAAGCTGCTGCCCCCCGGTCAGGATTCCCGGACCGGCCTGTGGGTCCGGGTGGAGCGGGACGGCGCCCTCACCCCGCTGACCTACGAGGAGATGGCGGGCCACGGCTGGGCCTGGAAGTACCCCAACCCGGACGGGAACATGGGCCTGCACCTGATCCGGGGCGCGGTGCGCAACGTCCCCGGTGAGGAGTTCTGCTACGCGGAGCTTCGCGGCGCGGTGCGGCTCAGCCAGGTGGACTTCTCCTATGTGGAGGGCAAGCCGGTGCTGAAATCCCTGTCCGTCTACGCCGACCCGGGGCAGAAGATCGCCTTTGTGGGGTCCACCGGGGCGGGTAAGACCACCGTCACCAACCTCATCAACCGTTTTTACGAGATTCAGGGCGGCATGATCACCTGCGACGGCATCAACGTGAAGGACATTGAAAAGAATTCCCTGCGGCTGAGCCAGGGCGCGGTGCTCCAGGACACCCATCTGTTCACCGGCACCGTCATGGACAACATCCGCTACGGCCGCCTGGACGCCACCGACGAGGAGTGTGTCAATGCCGCCCGCGCCGCCAACGCAGACAGCTTTATCCGCCGTCTGCCCGAGGGCTACCAGACACAGCTCAGCGGGGACGGAGGCAATCTGTCCCAGGGCCAGCGGCAGCTGCTGGCCATCGCCCGGGCCGCCGTGAAGGACCCACCCATCATGGTGCTGGACGAGGCCACTTCCTCCATCGACACCCGCACCGAGCAGCACATCCAGCAGGGCATGGACACTTTGATGGAGGGGCGCACCGTGTTCGTCATCGCCCACCGACTATCCACCGTACGCAACGCGGACTGCATCGTGGTCATCGAGGGCGGGCGCATCATGGAAAAGGGCAGCCACGCCCAGCTCATCGCGGAAAAGGGCCGGTACTATCAGCTGTACACCGGACAATTTGAACTCGAATAAATTATGGAAGGGGAAGCCCAGGCGGGGCTTCCCCTTCCTGTCGCTTTGCCACGGCAATAGAACCCGCTGTTGCGCGGTTTCTTCTTATATGCTATACTTCTGGCTATAAAACAATCATTTTGATGGAGGAACCTTCGAATGGAATACACTCGATATGTCAACAACAGCTCCCTCACCCCAGAAGAAAAAGCTGATCTTTTAAAGGAATATATTGATTACTATGAGGAATTGGTCAAGGAGGGAAAGCTGGAACAGCTAAATCAGAAATTGCCGCGAAGCGCGTTTTCTGACATTTTGGACGCCATTGGATGCTTGCTCAAGGCTGAATCTCAGAAGCTTGCGCAATCGTCTGAGGAGATAAAGCATTTTTTAAGCGCGAATCCTTTGCCGGGGAAAATGGCGGAACTTCTACCGGAGGATTTTAGGGTTTTCGTCTTAATTCTAAACGCGTTGAAGCAGTGGGTCACGGCGGAAAGCGCCTATTGTGACAAATATTTGATGGGCGGAACGGTGCGAGAAAAATGCCGAAACGCCATTGACCACTGCCTTGTCACGGGCGAACCGCTGACCGCTTCGGCTGAACTACATCACCCCGTGCGTGACGGCCGCCCGCCCATACCGCTAAGCAAAAGGGGCCATTCTATGATTGAGGGCCAGGTCGCCGTTGAAGCCAACGGCACTGCCGCCGGAGAGGATGCCGGACCGGAACCGGAGTGGACGAAGCTCAGGCAGATCAGGAAAGAGAGAAACCAATCCTGGGTCCAGCTGCGCGAGGGTTTGGCAGCCGTGAAAACCGGAAGCATGACCTGCCGTGCAAACGCAAAATCCTTTGCGAACAAGGTGATCCGGGAACTGGGTTTACAGCCGGAGGAGATTCTCGCGCTGATGGACGAGCACGAGGTATAGAGCCGATTTCTTCCTGCACATTCCGTTTCACAAAGAGCGAAAGGGGGCTTCGCCCATGTCCGTGGTCACCCGCCAATTTCAAATGGTATACCTTCTGCTGGAAAAGGGCCGCATGACCGCCGGGGAGCTGGCCGAAAAGCTGGAGGTCTCCCAGCGCACCGTGCTGCGGGACGTGGACGCCCTGTCCGCCGCCGGGGTGCCGGTTTACACCACCCAGGGATCCGGGGGCGGGGTGGCCCTGCTTCCCGGCTACGTGCTGGACCGGGCCGCCTTCACCGACGAGGAACAGCGCCAGCTGCTCACCGCCCTGCAGAGTCTTCCCAATCAGGAGGGGGAGCAGGCGCTCATCAAGCTGTCCGCCCTGTTCCGCCGGGGACGGGAGGACTGGCTCCAGGTCAACCTGTCCCGCTGGGGGGCGGGGGAGGCGGACAGCGAGAAATTCCAGCTCCTCAAGCGGGCGGTACTGGAGCGGCAGACCCTGACCTTTGACTACGCCAGCTCCTACGGCTCCACCCGACCGCGCAGGGTCCTCCCGGCGCGGCTGGTGTTCAAGGGACAGGGGTGGTATCTGCAGGCGTTTGATCTGGAGCGGGAGGATTACCGCACCTTCCGGCTGTCCCGCATTTTGTCCCCGGAGTTTGCCGGGGAGGTGTTCCACCGCCGGCTGGACCCGCCGGATATCGAGTTTTTCGGGGATATCCCGCCCCTGTTCCGGGTGGAGACCAGACTGCGGTTCGCCCCCTATATGGCCTACCGGGTATACGACGAGTTCGACCGGAGCTGCGTGGACCGGCAGGAGGACGGCTCCCTGCTGGTGGAGACCGTGTTTCCCGAGGACCAGTGGCTGTACGGCTACCTGCTCAGCTTCGGGGCGGGGGTGGAGGTGCTCTCTCCCGACGCCCTGCGCCGGAGGCTGGCCGCCCTGGGCTGGAAAATTTATTGGGCGCACGCTTCGGAACATGACACACCCTGTCAGGGTTGCGGTGCTATGATGGGACCATCCCAAACAAAGGAGGTTCCAGCCATGGAACAATACAAAGACATGAAATTCTGCCAGTCCTGCGGGATGCCCCTGGGTCCCGACACCGCCCGCGGCACGGAGGCCGACGGCTCCCCCAGCGCCGACTACTGCTCCTACTGCTACAAAAACGGGAAGTTCGCAGGGGAGATGACCATGGAAGAGATGATCGACTTCTGCGCTCCCATGATGGTCCAGGCCAATCCCGGTATGACCGAGGAGCAGGCCAAGGCTCAGATGCACCAGTTCTTCCCCATGCTGAAGCGCTGGAAGAAATAAAAGGTCCCCCCGGATGTGTTATCCGGGGGGACTTTTCAGTTCAAAGCAGGTCCTTCTTTTTCAGAATGATTCCCGCCACCACAATGATGGCCACAGAGATGATCAGCGGAGGCCAAAAGCTGTGGGCAAAGGGCAGAATACCCACGTTCATCCCGTAAAAACCGAACACGATGTTGGGCACCGTCATCAGAATGGTAACGGAGGCCAGCAGCTTCATGACCACGTTCAGATTGTTGGAGATGACGGAGGCAAAGGCGTCCATCATGCCCGAGATGATGTCGGAGTAAATTTGAGCCATCTCGATGGCCTGGCGCACCTCAATGAGCACATCCTCCAACAGATCGTGGTCCTCCTCGTACAGGGTGACGATGCGGCCGCGCAAAATCTTCTCCAGCGTCACCTCATTGGCCTTCAGCGAGGTGTTGAAGTAGACCAGAGATTTCTCCAGGTCCAGCAGCTGGATGAGTTCCTTGTTCCGCTGGGATTTATACAGCTGCCGCTCCATGTGGTTGTAGGTCTTATCGATCTGCTTCAAATAACTTAAGTACCGCTTGGCCACCAGCAGCAGGATGTTCAGGATGAACCGGGTGCGCTGCTCGGTGCGCACGTCCTTCACCGCCCCGGCCTGGAGGTCCCGCACCACCGAGGTCTCCTTTAAGCACACGGTGATGATGTGCTTATCCGTCACAATAATGCCCAACGGCAGGGTGGAGTACACCACGCCGATCTCGTCCTGCTCCATGGCGGGGGTGTCCACGATGATGAGGGTACAGCCGTCCTCCTTATCGATCCGGGACGTCTCCTCCTCGTCCAGCGCTGCCCGCAGGAAAGTGGGCTCCACCGCCAGGGTGGCGGCCACGGTTTTCAGCTCGTCCTCACTGGGATTCACCAGGTTGACCCAGCAGCCGTCCGTCACGGAGCTGAGCGGGGTCATCTTGCCGTCCACCGTCTTGTGGATGGTCATCATAGCTCTCACACACCTTTCCCGAATCGGCGGAAGGGCAAAAAAATCCCCCCGCGACCCACGTAAAATTTTCCCATCGGCAAAATGCCAATAGGCCGGCGGGCGCACAGGGAGGCAGTGGGAGCTGACTCAGCGGGTGCGCCGTGTTCTCTGCATGCAACTTCGACCAAATGGATCACTTGACACGACGCATCTCACTTCCTTTATCGGTTTCATTTCCGCATTTTACGGCCTTATACATTATATGCTTTTTTCTCCCCGATTGCAAGGAGAAAATCATTCCACCGCTGTCACACCCGGAGCAGAACCGGCTGGAGCTGTTCCCCGCGGCAGGCCGCCTCAATCGTCTCGGGCACCAGAGTGAAATCGGCCACCAGAGAGGTGGGCTTGCCCGTGCAGTCGTCCTGCCCGAAGGGGACAAAGTATACGTTCTTCCGTCCCAGCATGGTCCCCAGATTGGGGGCGGACCCCGCCAGCCCGTCGTTGGTGGCCAGAGCCAGCACCAGGGGCCTGCCGTTGCGCAGATGGGCCTTGGCGGCCATGGTCACCGAAGAGTCGGTGACGCCGTGGGCCAGCTTGGCCAGCGTGTTGCCTGTGCAGGGGCAAATCACCAGCACGTCCAGCAGCCCCTTGGGCCCGATAGGCTCCGCCCCGGCCACGGTATCGATCACCCGCCGGTCGCACAAACGCTCCATCTCCCGCATGAAGTCGTGGGCCGTCCCAAACCGGGTGTCGGTGGACGCCACCGTCTCGGACACGATGGGCGTCACCGGCCCGAACCGGGCGGCCGTCTGTTCCAGGGCGTCCAGCGCCTTGGACATGGTGCAGAAGGACCCGCAGAACGCGAAGCCCACACTCAATTCCTTATGATTCACAGGTTTGATTCCTCCATAATATGATAAACGGTGTCCTTGATGTACCGCCCCGAGGTGACGGGGGCCACCTTCCCCGGCAGGGACAGGGCCCAGATCACCCGCACCCCCAGGGCCGCCGCGGCGTCCATATCCACCCCGCCGGGGCGGGAGGCCAGGTCCACGACCAGAGCCCGTTCCTTCAGCGCGGCCAACTCCTCCACCCCCAGCACTGGGGCGGGCACCGTGTTGAATACCAGGTCATAGCTGCAAAGCCAGTCGCTCAGGCGGTCCACGCCCTCGCTGTCCAGACCCATGCTCTCGGCGGCGGCGCGCTGCTCGTACCTGCGGGCGGACACCCACACATGGGCGCCCAGTGAGCGCAGCCGCGGCGCCAGCGCCCGGCCCAGCCGCCCAAAGCCGACGACCAGCACCCGGGCGTTGTGGAGGGTGATGGGCAGCTCCTCCATGGCGATCTGGATGGCGCCCTCGGCGGTGGGGATGGCGTTGAGCACCGCCAGCTCCTCCCGGGCAAAGTAGTCCTGGAGCACCAGGCCGCGCTCCTCCGCCATTTTCTTCAAGCTCTTTCCCGCCATCCCGGCACAGACCAGCTGTCCGGGGCGCAGCGTGTCCAGCACTTCTTTCAATTCGTGACGTTCAGCGGCCAGGGGGGCGTTCAGCTTTCCATCCGCCCCCATCGCCGGGAGGGGCAGCACCACGCAGTCCGCCCGGTCCGCCCCCGCCATGGACAGCTCGCACTTCACCCC
>CATLHC010000063.1 GCA_949948775.1 uncultured Oscillospiraceae bacterium | reverse complement strand
TCCTGCTGCTGCTGATCACATCCCTGATGGCGGTGGTGGGCGCCTTTCTCACGGTCAGCGTCTCCAGCTTTTACATCAACGCCTTCTACCAGCAGATGAGCGACGTCTTCGGCGGGGAGAACAACAGCTTTGTCTTTGACCTGCGGGGCGCCGCAGCGGACCCGGAGGACCCCGCCGGCCGCGTGGCGGAGATTCTGGAGGCCAAGGCCGGCTCTTTGGGCGTGGACTACCGGACGCGGAACTACTTTGTGCTGGACGGCTCCACCGGCCGCTACCTGACCGGCTCCGCCCCCGCCCCCGAGGGCGGCGTCTCCATTACTCCCAACATCTCCACCGCCCTGCGGCTGGGGCAGGTGGGGGACGACAGCAGCGTTACCGCCGACTATATGGATGTGGCCATCCCCATCACCCGGGGCGGGCAGCCTTACATCGTCTATATCCTGGACAGCCGGGAGACCGCCCGCCAGCTCAACGCGGAGATGTTCTCCCTGATCCTGGAGGCGCTGGCCCTGGGCCTCATTATCTCGATCCTGCTGTCCTTCCTGCTGGCCAAGACCATGGTCAACCCCCTCCAGCGGCTGACCAACGGCATCGAGGAGGTGGCCCGGGGGGACTTTTCCCGCAAGCTGGAGGTGACCTCCGGCGACGAGATCGGCCAGCTCACCGAGAGCTTCAACGCCATGGCCCAGCAGCTGGAGACCACCATCGCCGCCGTGGAGAACGAGCGCAACAAGCTGGACACCCTGTTCCTCCACATGGCGGACGGGGTGGTGGCCTTTGACCGGGAGCGGCGGGTGATCCACGCCAATCCCGCCGCCGCCCGGCTGCTGGGGCGCGGCTTCACCCAGGAGGACACCTATGGGGAGCTGTTCGGCGATATGTTCACCTTCGAGCAGGCGGAGGCCGCCCCCGCCGGCGGGCTGACCGGATCGAGAACGGTGGAGGGGCGATACTTGGAGCTGCTGCTGGCCCCCTTCGCCCGGGAGGGCCAGGGCGGCGTGCTGGTGCTCATCCACGACGTCACCGAGCAGCGCAAGGCCGAACAGATGCGCAAGGACTTCGTGGCCAACGTGTCCCACGAGCTGCGCACCCCCCTGACCAACATCAAGAGCTACGCCGAGACGCTGGACGACGGGGTGGGGGAGCTGCCCCCGGAGATGGAGAAAAAGTTCCTGGGGGTCATCCTCAACGAGTCCGACCGCATGACCCACATCCTGCAGGACCTATTGACCCTGTCCCGGTTCGACTCCGGGCGCAGCGAGCTGCGCCTCACCACCTTCCCCTTCGCCAAGGCGGTGGACGACACCTATCAGGCTGTCCTCATGGACGCCCAGAACCATGCCCACACGGTGGAGCTGGCCATGCCGGACGATCTGCCCGAGGTGCGGGCGGACCGGGAGCGGATCATGCAGGTGATGATGAACATCGTGTCCAACGCCATCAAGTATACCCCCGATGGGGGCCGTATCGTCATCTCCGCCGGACGGGCGGGGGCGGACCGGGTGTGGATGGAGGTGGACGATAACGGCATCGGCATCCCCGAGGGGGACCGGGAGCGCATCTTTGAGCGCTTCTACCGGGTGGACAAAGCCCGTTCCCGTCAGTCCGGCGGCACGGGGCTGGGGCTGTCCATCGCCCAGGAGATCATGGCGCAGCACGAGGGAGGGCTGTACCTGGTGGACAAGGAGGAGCCGGGGCTGACCATCTGCATGGAGCTGCCCATCGCGGGCCCTGGGGAGGAGGCCGCCCATGAGGGATAAGAGCCGCTGGATCGAGTGGGGAAAGGATGGGCTGATCGTTTTGCTCACCCTGTCGGCCGTCTGGCTGCTGTCCATGACCCCGCTGGTCCAGGACAGCGGAATGCTGGACCTGCTGGCGCCGAAGGAGAGCGCCGGCGTAGGGGCCTTTGACGGGGGCCAGGCCGCAGCCATGCTCCCCGTCCGCTTGGCCGTCGTCGGGGAGGGGGGCCGCTGCGGCGTGCAGTATGACGAACAGCGGCTGGAGGAGCTGTTTCCCCCGCTGGGCGCCCTGCTGGGAGACGCGCTGACCTCCGCCGGGGAGTCCTACAGCATGGACGAGGGAGAGTGGCAGCACTGCCTGGGGCGCGAGGGGATCTACTTTGACTTTGGCGGGGACGTGCCCCTGCCCGCCCTGGAGCGGTGGCTCCAGGGTCCGGGGAATACCGGGCTGACGGGGGCCGCCCGCCGGGTGCTGCTGTGCGCCGGAGAGGGGGATCAGGTGCTGCTGTGCTGGCAGGAGACCGCCGGCGGGCAATTTTTCGCCTGCCCCACCGCCCTGAGCCAGACCCTTCACTTGAAGCCGGCGGCGGAGGGCGCGGCGCCCAACGGCGCCTATTTCGCCTTTGAGAATCAGGGACTGGCGGAGCGGCTGGACCCCTATACCCTGATCACCGAGGGAGAGCAGAGCGGGGCGGGCTATGCCGTATCCGTCCCCCTGGCGGGGGAGAGCGAACGGCTGGCGGTGCTGGCGGCGCTGTCCTTCAACGGCCAGGACCACGCCCCCGTCAGCGGCGGCGAGGTGTACGTGGACGGCGGCGACCGCCTGGTGGTCGGCGACAGCGGCGTGGTGACCTACCGGGCGTCCCAGAGGGAAAAGTACCCGGTGGGCCCCACCACGGCCGACGGAGTGGAGGCCGCCCGGGCGCTGGCGGAGCGCTCTCTGGGGGCGCTATGCGGGGAGGCCCGGCTGTATCTCATGTCCGTCCAGGAGTCGGGGGGCGCCGCGCGGGTGCGCTTCGGCTATCTGTTGGACGGCTGCGCGGTCTATCTGGGCAGCGAGGGCTGGGCGGCGGAGTTTCTGATCTGGGACGGCTGCATCATTGAGTTCACCTTGCGCTTCCGCGCCTATGCCGCCAACGGGGAGCGCACGCTGCTGCTGCCCGTGGACAAGGCCGCGGTCATGCTGCCCGACCTGACCGATCAGCGGCGGGAGCTGGTGCTTCAGTACCGGGACACCGGCGAGACCGAGGTGTTCCCTGCGTGGGTGGCGGTGTGAGGGGGCGGCTGAGCGATGGAATGGAAAAAGCTGAAAAACCTGATCATCCTCATCTTGCTGGTGGTCAACGGCTTTTTGCTGGTGCTGGTGGGCGCCCGCCGGGAGGAGGACCTGCGCTACGAGCGGACGGCGCTGGAGCAGACGGTGCAGGTGCTGGAAAAGAACGGTATCGAGGTGGAGCTTGACGCCGTGGCCGGTGCGGCGGGGCTGACAGGTATGTCTGTGGAGCGGGATCTGGAGCAGGAGGCGAAGTTGGCGCGGGCCCTGCTGGGCGAGGAGGTCCAGGGAGAAAACCGGGGCGGCGGGCTGTATCTCTACCGCGGAGCCTGGGGGCAGGTGAGCGTCCGGGCTGGGGGCGGGCTGTCCGCTGAGTTTGAGCCGGACAGCCGCTGGGATGCCGACCGCCCGGAGCAGCATGCCGCCGCCCTGCTGAAAAAGCTGGGAGTGGAGGCGGAGCAGATCGGCGCGGCTGAGGAGGACGGACAGACGTTCCTTCGCTTCCGGCAGAGCTGGAACGGGACGGCGGTGTTTTCCTGCGAGGTGGAATTTGTATACCGGGACGGGCGGCTGCGCAGCCTGACCGGCGCCCTGATCATGGGGGCGGCGGGGACGGCGGAGGCGTGTCAGGTCCTGACCCTTCCCACGGCGCTGATGCGCTTTTCTGAGGAGATTGCCGCCACCGGCGACGTGTGCTCCGCCATCCGGTCCATGGAGCCGGGTTATCGGGGAACGGTCCAGTCTCTGTCCGGCGGAATCCGGCTGTCTCCGGTGTGGCTGGTGACCACCAACACCGCCGGGTACTATCTGGACTGCGTCACCGGGGCACTGACCCGGGTGGCGGAATAGCCGCGTCCGATCGGCCGCGAATGTCTGACAAGCCCCCCGTCATAGGATGAAGGAGAACTCATCCTGTAAAGGGGGGCGAGCCTTTGTCCACGATTTTGGCCGGGACCCTGCTGCTCACCGCCACCGGCCTGTTCTCCCAGGTGGTGGGATTTTTGTACCGCATGGCCCTGTCCCGGCTCATCGGCGCGGAGATCATGGGGCTGTATCAGCTGGTGATGCCGGTGTATTCCATGCTCATGTCGGTGACCGCCGTGGGGCTGACGGTGGCGGTGTCCACCCTGTCCGCCCGGTACCACGCCCTGGGGGACAGCGGCACCGTTAAGCTGGTGCTCCGCCGGGCGCTGCGGAACTTTTTCCTGCTGGCCGTCCCTTTGGGGCTGGCGGTGGCGGCGCTGTCCGACCCCATCTCCGTCTACCTGCTGGGAGACGCCCGGACAAGGCTTGGCGTGGTGGTGATGGTGCCCTGCATGCTGCTCACAGGAGTGGAAAACCTGCACAAGCACTGCTTTTACGGCATTGGCCGGGTGCGGCCCCCCGCTGCGGTGGAGACCGCCGAGCAGCTCATCCGGGCGGGAGCGGTGCTGCTGCTTCTGACCGCCCTGCTGCCCCGGAGCGCCGAGGAGACAGTGGGTGTCATCGCCCTGGGCATGGTGCTGTGCGAGGTGTTCTCCGCCTGTGCGCTGACGCTGCTGTTCCGGCGGCATTGGAGACGGTTCCCGCCCGGACCCGCCGGGGAGGACGTCAGTGGAAAGCGGCTGATGGCCATCGCGGTACCGGTGGGGGCCACCTCCCTGCTGGGGACGCTGCTGGGGTCGGCCAACTCGGTGCTCATCCCCGCCAAGCTGGTGGAGGGGGGCATGACCCTGTCCGAAGCGATGTCGGAGTTTGGTGTGCTGTGCGGCATGACCCTGCCCATGCTGGGGCTGCCCACGGGATTTATCGGGGCGCTGTGCCTGGTGATGGTGCCCGACCTGTCCCGGCGCACCGCGAGGGGGGATCGCCGGGCGGCGGGCGGCTTTCTGGATCGGGTGATGTCCGCCACTTCCCTGCTGATGGCTCCGGCCATGGCGCTGCTGACGGTGATCGGTCCCACGGTGGGGGCGTCGCTGTTCCGGGACGGACGGGTGGGGGAGCTGATCCTGCCGCTGGCGGCGGGGACGCTGCTGGGATGCTATCAGTCGGTGCTGTCCGGGGCGCTGAACGGCCTGGGGCTGCAGGGAAAAGCCGCGCGCAATGCCATCATCAGCGACGTGGTGCAGCTGGCTTTTACCTTTTTCGCCGTGTCCCGGTTTGGGCTGGCGGGGTTCGCGGCGGGATATGTGGCCTCCGGCCTGGCCGGGGCGGGGTTGAACCTGGCGTCTGTTCTCCGGGCGGCGGAGCTGCGGGTCAAGTGCTTTGACTGGTTTGTGCGGCCGCTGCTGGCGGCGGTACTGATGGGGCTGTGGTGCAATTTGCTGTTCCGGATCATGCTAAACGGGGGCTGCGGCCAGGGCTGGTCAGTGCTGGCCTGCGTGGCGCTGGGGCTGACGGTATACGCCGCCGCGCTGCTGGCCCAGGGGATTTCTATCACCGACCTGCTTTCCGGGGCGGGGACATACTGGAAAAGAAAGAGGAGTGCGATATGAAACCGAGCATTTTGCTGTCCACCGGCGGAGGGAACGCCGTCAACTACCTGAACGCGATTCAGGCCGCGGGGGGAGAGGGGAAGGCCCGTTACCTTCCCGCCCCCGATCTGTCCTATGACGGGCTGGTGCTGGCGGGCGGGGCCGACGTGGACCCAGCCCTGTTCGGACAGGAGAATACGCATTCGCAAGGCATTGACCGGGCCCGAGACGAGGCGGAGCTGGCCCTGCTGGACGCGTTTTGCGGGGCGGGGAAGCCGGTGCTGGCCATCTGCCGGGGGCACCAGGTGGTCAACGTGTGGCTGGGGGGCGGTCTGCTCCAGGACCTGGGGCCCGAGCTGGTCCCATTCCACCGGAAGGAGGAGGGAGATCAGGTCCATCTGGTGCGGGCGGCGGAGGGATCGCTTCTTCAGCGCCTGTACGGTTCGGTGTTCCCGGTGAACAGCAGCCACCATCAGGGTTTGGGGAGGTTGGGAGAGGGGCTGCGCGTGACGGCCCGCTCTGAGGGCGGGGTGATTGAGGCGGCGGAGCACGAAACTCTGTCCCTCATCTGTGTCCAGTTCCACCCGGAGCGGATGACGGGGGAAAAGGCGCGGCCCGACACGGTGGACGGAGGGGAAATTTTCCGAGCGTTTCTGGAGCGGTGTCAGCGGTAAGGACTTTCCTTTTTCTTTGCAAAGAAAAAAGGAAGCGAAAAAAGATACTGTTAGACTTTGAAAGTGGAACTGCCTGCAAACAATTAGCACTCTCGTCTGATGAGTGCTAATTGTTTACAGGCAGTTCATGAATTTTGGGCGGGATGGGGTATACTGATACATGGAATTGCAGACAGGCGGCGGGCTTCCCGACCGCCCGAAGGAGAGTGAATTTCACCATGAATATGAATCAATTTACCCAGAAATCCCTGGAGGCCGTCCAGAGCGCCCAGAACCTGGCCGTCCAGCACGGCAACCAGCAGATCGAACAGTGCCACCTGCTGTTGGCCCTCGTTGACCAGGAGGGGGGCTTTATCCCCCAGCTGCTCACCAATATGGGTTTGACGGTGGAGTCCTTCCGGGCCGCCGTCCGGCATGAGGTGGAGATTTTGCCCAAAGTGTCCGGCTCCGGCCGGGAGGCGGACAAGGTCTACATCTCCGCCGGGGTGGACAAGGCCATGAACCAGGCCCTGGCCATCGCGGGCGGCATGAAGGACGAATTCGTCTCGGTGGAGCACATTCTGCTGGCGCTCATCGACACGGCGGAGGGCGGCTTAAAGGAGCTGCTGCGCACCTACAACGTGGACAAGGAAAAGGTGATGCAGGCACTGGCCGCCCTGCGGGGCAACCAGCGGGTGACCTCGGACAACCCGGAGGATACCTATGAGGCGCTGAAAAAGTACGGCGCGGACCTGGTGGAGCGGGCGCGGCAGAACAAGCTGGACCCGGTGATCGGCCGGGACGACGAGATTCGGAACGTCATCCGCATTTTGTCCCGCAAGAGCAAAAACAACCCCGTCCTCATCGGTGAGCCCGGCGTGGGCAAAACCGCCATCGCCGAGGGGTTGGCCCAGCGCATCGTCAAGGGCGACGTGCCCGCAGGGCTGAAGGACAAGACCATTTTCGCCCTGGACATGGGCGCCCTCATCGCCGGGGCCAAGTACCGGGGCGAGTTTGAGGAGCGCCTGAAGGCCGTTCTGAATGAGGTGAAGCAGTCCGAGGGCCGCATCCTGCTATTCATCGACGAGCTGCACACCATTGTGGGCGCGGGCAAGACCGAGGGGGCCATGGACGCGGGCAACCTGCTCAAGCCCATGCTGGCCCGGGGCGAGCTGCACTGCATCGGGGCCACCACCCTAAATGAGTACCGCCAGTATATCGAGAAGGACGCCGCCCTGGAGCGCCGCTTCCAGCCCGTCATGGTGTCTGAGCCCACGGTGGAGGACGCGGTGGCCATCCTGCGCGGGCTGAAGGAGCGCTATGAGGTGTTCCACGGGGTGAAAATCACCGACGGGGCCATCGTGGCCGCCGCCACCCTGTCCAACCGCTATATCACCGACCGCTTTCTGCCCGACAAGGCCATCGACCTGATCGACGAGGCCTGCGCCCTGATCCGCACCGAAATGGACTCCATGCCCACCGAGCTGGACGTCATTTCCCGGAAAATCATCCAGTGCGAAATTGAGGAGGCCGCGCTGAAAAAGGAGGACGACCAGCTCTCCCAGGCCCGGCTGGCGGACATCCAAAAGGAGCTGGCCGAGCTGCGGGATCGGTTCAACGCGGGCAAGGCCAAGTGGGAGAACGAGAAGAACGCCATCGGCAAGGTCCAGAAGCTGCGGGAGGACTTGGAGACGGCCAACGCCCAGCTGGAGAAGGCCCAGCGGGAATACGATTTGGAAAAAGCCGCCCAACTTCAATATGGCGCCATCCCGGAGCTGAAAAAGCAGTTGGAAAAGCAGGAGGCGTTTGCCGCCCAGTCCAAGGGAGAGGAAGAGAAACTGCTGCGGGACAAGGTCACCGAGGAGGAGATTGCCCGCATCGTGGAGCGCTGGACAGGCATTCCGGTGTCCAAGCTGATGGAGGGCGAGCGGGAGAAGCTGCTGCACCTGGAGGACATCCTCCACCAGCGGGTGGTGGGCCAGGAGGAGGCCGTCCGGCTGGTCAGCGAGGCCATCCTGCGCTCCCGCGCCGGCATTGCCGACCCCGACAAGCCCATCGGCTCCTTCCTGTTCCTGGGTCCCACCGGCGTGGGCAAAACCGAGCTGGCCAAGGCGCTGAGCGAGGCGCTGTTCGACAGTGAGAAGAACCTGGTGCGCATCGACATGAGCGAGTATATGGAGAAGTTCTCCGTCTCCCGGCTCATCGGAGCCCCTCCGGGGTATGTGGGCTATGAGGAGGGTGGCCAGCTCACCGAGGCGGTGCGCCGCCACCCCTACTCTGTGATCCTCTTTGACGAGGTGGAGAAGGCCCACCCGGATGTGTTCAACGTACTCTTGCAGGTGCTGGACGACGGGCGTATCACCGACAGCCAGGGCCGGACGGTGGACTTCAAGAACACCGTCATCATCCTCACCTCCAACCTGGGCAGCCAGTTCCTGCTGGACGGCATCGGGGCGGACGGCGAGGTGTCAGCCGAGGCCCGTGCCCAGGTGGATGAGCTGCTCAAGCGCTCCTTCCGGCCCGAGTTTCTCAACCGTCTGGATGAAATCGTGTTCTACAAGCCGCTGACGAAGGACAACATTTACCATATCATCGACCTGCTGCTGGCGGGGCTGAACCGCCGTTTGGAGGACAAGCGCCTCAAGGTGGAGCTGACCGACGCCGCCAAGTCCCTGATTTTGGACGCCGCCTATGACCCCATGTACGGCGCCCGGCCCCTGCGCCGGTATCTCCAGCACACCGTGGAAAACCTGGTGGGCCGGAAGATCATCGCCGGGGAGGCCGCACCGGATTCTACCCTCACCGTGAACGAGGTGGACGGGGAACTGTCCATCCTGTAAAGCAAGATCCCCGTCCAGCGAGAGCTGGACGGGGATCTCCTCCTATTCCGATATGCCCAGGTCCAGGCCTCCACCGCTCCCGGACGCTCCGGCGGCCTCCACAGACGGGGCCTCCCCGCCGCCGTCGGCCTCCTTGGTCTGGCCGCCATTGCGGTCCTCCTCATCCAGCACGCTCTCCACGTCCTTGGGGTCCTTTTTGGGGCGGCGCATGGCCATGGCCATCTTATAGCCCTCCTTGTCGTGCTCCATCAGGTAGCGCAGGTCCTCCGGGGGCACCCGGTCTCCCCGCATGACGGCGGCGGCGATCTTCTGGCACTTGTTCATCGTGTCCAGCTTTTTTTCCATGGAGTCCAACTGCCTTTTTTGAGTGTCCATGGCGTCGAGCATTCCGCCGATCCGGTCCTGCTTTTTCTGTTCCCGCTCCTGAGCCGCGTCCCACATTTGGCGCCGCTGCTCCTCCGCAAAGGCCAGCGCCTGCTGGGACAGGGTGAGCTTGTCGGCAGGCGCCTGCCTCTGAGGCGCCTGGGCGCTGGTGGACGTGTCCGGCGTGTCAGCCTTTTTCCCCATCACTCTGTCAAGCTGCGCGTTGCGCCGCAGCTCTCTGGTGGCGCGCAATTCCATATCCGCCGCTCCTTTCCATGCTGTTGTTCTATGGAATATATCGGCAGGAAGTCCGCCTTTGTTAATCGGACGAAAAAATTTCGACGTGTTATGTGACCTTCCCTCGTCCCGCGTCGTTATACCAGTGAAAGGAGCTGATGGCATGACAGACACAGCACGGGTCCTGACCACGGACGGGTCCCCGCCGGAGCCGGGACAGAGGGCCGTCCCCGCCGGGCCCAGGGCGGCGTTGGGGTTGGAGGCGGCCTATGACGCCTACGGCCCCATGGTGTACCGCCTGGCCATGGTGTACCTGGGCCGCCGAGCGGACGCGGAGGACGTGACCCAGGAGGTCTTTGTCCGCCTGTTTTGCCGCGCCCCCGCCTTTGCCGACGGGGAGCACGAAAAGCGCTGGCTGCTGCGGGTGGCGGTGAACCTGTGCCGGGACCAGCTCAAGGGGTTCTGGCGCAGGCGGGCGGTGGAATTGGAGCCGGACCTGCCAGCCCGGGACCCGGAGGGCCTGGGGCTGGCGGAGGCCATCGTGGCCCTGCCCGAGCGGTACAAGGGCCCCATCCACCTGCACTACTGCGAGGGCTACTCGGTGGCGGAAATCGGTGAGATTTTGAAGCTGGGACAGTCGGCGGTGAAGATGCGCCTCAAGCGGGGACGGGAACTTCTCCGCCGGGAAATGGAGGATCAACTATGACACAGCGGGATTATCAAAAGGCAATGGAGGAGTTCACCCCCGCCCCCGGCCTGCGGGAGCGGGTACAGGCGGCGGTGGAGGAGAGGGAAACGCCCCGGGCGCGCCCGCGCCCCCTGCGGACGCTCCTCATTGCGGCGGCGGTGTGCTTCGCCCTGGTGGGGACGGCCTTTGCCGCCAGTCCCGGCCTGCGGGACCTGCTGGCCGAGGCGCTGGGCGGCTTTGCCCCCTACGCCCAGGAGCAGGACGGCGGGACGCAAACCTGGAACGGCTTTGAGTTCAAGGTGCTGTCCGCCCTGGCGGACGAGAACATGCTCCAGGTCTACGTCCAGGCCAGGGATCTGGAGGGGCGCGGCCGGCTGGACATCCACGGCGACACCTGGCTGCAGGAGTGCCCCATGTTCGGCGTAGCCGGGGTGAAGAGCGGCGTGGAAACCACGGGCGGGAGCGGCCGCACAACCTACAACCACTACGATGAGACCACACAGACCGCTGTCGTGGTGTATACGCGGTGGGATGCGGGGATGGAGGATCTGTCCGGGGCGGAGCTGCGGGTGGACACGGTGCGGAACATGATGGACGACTCCCGGAACGCGGCGGTGAAAATCCCGCTGCATGTGGAGATCACAGACAGCAGGGCCATTCTCCGGGACATCCAGGTGGACGGGGTCCGGGTGGAGGAGCTGCGCCTGTCACCCCTGAGCGTCACCGCGATGATCAGGCTGGAGGACGGCTATACGCGCTCGGGCCTGGACACCACTTTTCTCGTGCGCCTCAAGGACGGCACGCAGGTGAAAACCGAGTACGACAACGCCTCCGGCCACGGGAACTACAAGGCGTCCGGCGGCGGGTACGAGCTTGAGGCGCTGGTCTGGAACCTGGCCGACCCGGTGGAGCCGGACCAGGTGGCCGGGGTGTATATCGGGGAGGAATATTTCCCCGTCAAATAACAAAAAGTACAGGACGCGGCCCCGGAGGGTTTCCTCCGGGGTCCGTTTTGTGTATACTATGCCTGCATAAAAAATTTTCACGCCCTGTCAGGATTTGCCCCGTTCAATCGTATTCCAGGTGAAGGCGCCTTTGAAGGAGAGAACTGCCATGAGAGAACTGAACGCGCAGGAGGCGGAGCGGCTGGTGACCGCCTACTCCGATCTGATCCTACGGCTGAGCTATACCTGGCTCAAGTCCACCCAGGACGGGGAGGACATCTGCCAGACGGTGCTGCTCAAGCTGCTTACCGAGGGGCGGACGTTCGACAGCCCCGAGCATGAGAAAGCCTGGGTGGTCCGCACCGCCATCAACGCCTGCAAGGATGAGCTGCGGGCCTTTCGCCGGAAAGCGGTGCCGCTGGAGGAGATCCCCGAGACCCCGGCCCCGGAGCCGCCCCGGTCCGATGTGCTGGAGGCGGTGATGGAGCTGCCTGGAAAATACCGAGAGGCCATCTACCTCTTTTATTACGAGGGATATTCCATCGACGAGATCGCCGCCCTCACCGGGCGGAGCGGGGCGGCGGTGTCCGCCCATCTCAGCCGGGGGCGGAAAAAACTGCGGGAGCTGTTAGGAGGCAGAACATATGAACCAAATTGAGCGGGAGTATAAAAACGCGCTGGACGAGGTGCGTTTTTCCCAGGAGGCAAAGGAGCGTATGATGAACAACTTGATGAATCAGCAGGAGCAGGCCCCGGTGAGGCGCGGGAGTTTCCGCCCCCTGCGGGCGGGGCTGATTGCGGCGGCGGTGTGTCTGGCGCTGGTGGGGACGGCGGGAGCCGCCACCGCCGTCTACCGGCTGACGGTCCAGACCAGTGAATGGGAAGATTTCGACAATGAATACGTAGGGTATCATGTTTACGGCGAACCCGTGATTCATCCCCTGGAGGACTTCTCCCAGAAGTTCCAGGACGATTTCACGGCTTGGGACCACCCCAGCCTTCTGTTTCACCAGGAGTTCGACAGCCCGGAGGAGGTCGAGGCGTACCTGGGGGAGAACATCTCCCTTGTCTGGCACGGCATGGACGATATGGACGCAGAAGAGTATCCCCCCGTATACCGCGTGCAGGGGTATCATGAGATGTATGGGGACAACAAGCTCCAGTGGGTGGATGTGTTCGACGGCGGCGCCCGGATCGCCGATAAGCTGACGTTCCATACGGAGATGCGTATTTACACGCCGGACTACCGTGGCGACTCCCTCATCGGCGAGGGCTGGTGGAAGGACAGCGGAGACTTCCGGGTGCTGGACAGCTACGCCATGGCCAACGGCTGTGTGGCGGAGATCGTCGTGGGGACCCGGACCTATGAGGATGTGGAGGGCGAGACACAGCACTATATCGGCACTTTTATGAAAGACGGCATTTTGTATAAGGCCGATTTGTTTGTCCCCGTCCAATACCCGGAAAGTGAGGCGGAGCTGGTGGAGTGGCTCCACCAGATTTTGGACAGCTACCGATAAAATGCAAAAGAGAGCCCCGCGCGGTGCGCGGGGCTCCTTTCATATCATCTTCACCGTGCCGGAGGACACGATATGCCGCTTTCCGTCGTCTCCGTCCACCACCAGGGCGAAATCATCGTTCACCCCGGCCACGGTCCCGGTCCGGAGGGTCCCCTCTCCGTCGAAGCTGACCCGGCGGCCCAGGGTGATACAGTGGGCGCGGTAGCGCTCCAGGTAGTCCGCCCGCTTTTCCGGGAACTCCCGGTTGAGCCGGTCCAGCGCCTCCAGCAGGCACACGGCCAGGTGGTTCTGCTCCACGGGGTAGCCCTCCAGCGCCAGAGAGGTGGCGATGTCCTCCAGCCCCTGGGCCCGGAAGGTGTCAAGGGTCTGGTTCATGTTGACCCCCATGCCGATGACCACATAGTCCGGCTCGCCGCTCTCCGCCAGCAAGGCAAATTCGGTGAGGATGCCGCACAGCTTTTTCCCGTTGAGATACAAGTCGTTGAGCCACTTGATGTCAACAGGGGCGCCGCTGGCCTGTTCCACGCCCTCCCGGGCGGCCACCGCCACCCAGCCCGTCAGGGTCAGCAGGTCGGCGACGCCCACATGGGGGCGGATGAGTACCGACAGGTACAGCCCATCTCCTTTGGGAGACTGGAAGGACCGCCCGTGAGTGCCCCGCCCGCCGCTCTGCTCCTCGGCCAGCAGGGCGGACCCGGTGGGGGTGGACGCCGCCCGGGCCTTGAGCCGGGTGATGGTGGAGTCCACCCGCGGCTCCACCTGGACACTGCCGGAAAA
>CATLHC010000062.1 GCA_949948775.1 uncultured Oscillospiraceae bacterium | reverse complement strand
CTTTCAGCATTTCCTTTGGTGTCTGTTCCATTATAATACATCCTTTCAATCAAGTTTATTTCCTGCTCCGATTCTTGACTGATAGAATGTCTTTTATTCTCTTTTACACATACTTTTCGGGGCTCTCCAGCTTAACGCTACGCCGACCCTCGCTTGAAATGTTTTCTTACGTCACCGCCCCGTCCGGCGGGGTATTTTGCTTTACAGGTCCTGAATGCGGGTCTTTTTCACCTGCTGCACGGTTTTCCAGCGCTTGCACAGGCGGCACAGCCCATACACCGCCAGCAGAAGCAGCGTGGGGATGTTTTCCACTAGAAACGCCACGGCCAGCGTTCCGCCCATGGCCGCCACCGAGGAGTAGCCGCTTACCTGGACCATCCAGACGATCACCTGCACCACGCACCGCAGCAGCCACAGCCCCGGCAGCGCCAAGCCCAGCCGCCCATCCTTCTTCACCGCCAGAAAAATCTCCACCGCCACCGCCGCGGCCATCAAGGCCAAAATCACGGGCATGTCCTGCATTTCCACGATAAACAGGTCCATGTCCTCTTCAAAATGAAATCCGGTGTTCATGATCGCTCCTCCTTCGTCTTCCGGTACTCGCTGAGCAGCAGCTTGGCCGTGTCAAAATCCAGCTTGTCGTCCACCGCCAGCCGCTTCACCAGCGCCACATAGGGGTCCGCCTCCACCGTCTCGGCCAGCTGTATCTTTTGGATCAGCCGGTCCAGCCGCAGCCGCACCGTGGGATAGCTGACGCCGTACTGGGCCGCCATCTCCTTGAGGGAGCCGGAGGCCAAAACAAACCGCTTGATAAACGCCGCGTCCTCGTCCTCCAGACCCGCCATCCAAATGGGAAGCGTATCCATGGCCGCGCCCCCTTTCATAAAATTAAATATAACATAAATTTTATGAAAGTCAATTGCTATTTCTATTTTTATAAAAATAAAAAGCGCCGCCCTGCCGGTACAGGGCGGCGCTTCCTATCTTCAAGTTTTGAACCTCAGCTCAGCAGCAGCTTGTCGTCCGCCTCGTCGGACCCGGTGGCCTGGCCGAACCGGGCCAGCAGGTCCTCCACGGTGAGCTTCTTCTTGTCCTCCCCGGAGATGTCCAGGGCGACGCGCCCCTCGTACATCATGATGAGCCGGTTTCCGTGCACAATGGCGTCCTTCATGTTGTGGGTAATCATCAGGGTGGTGAGGCGGTCCTTCTGCACAATGCGCTCGGTGGCCTCCAGCACCTTGGCGGCGGTCTTGGGGTCCAGGGCGGCGGTGTGCTCGTCCAGCAGCAGCAGGTCGGGCTTGCGCAGGGCGGCCATGAGCAGGGTCAGCGCCTGGCGCTGGCCGCCGGACAGCAGCCCCACCTTGGAGGTGAGCCGGTCCTCCAGCCCCAGGTCCAAAATTTTCAGCATCTCCCGGTAGTGGTCCCGCTCGTCCCGGGTGATGCCGGGGCGCAGGGTGCGCTTCTGCCCCCGGCGGGCGGCTAGGGCCATGTTCTCCTCAATCTGCATGGTGGCGGCGGTGCCCATCATGGGGTCCTGGAACACCCGGCCGATGTATTTGGCCCGCTTATGCTCCGGCAGCTTGGTCACGTCCACCCCGCCGATGGTGATGGCGCCGGAGTCCACCGGCCATACCCCCGCCACCGCGTTGAGCAGGGTGGACTTGCCCGCCCCGTTGCCGCCGATGACGGTGACGAAATCCCCGTCCTTCAGGGTGAGGGACACCCCCCGCAGGGCGGTCTTCTCGTTCACTGTGCCGGGGTTGAAGGTCTTGCGGATGTTCTGCACGTCAAGCATGGGTGCTCTCCTCCTTTTTCACGGGTTTGACAGGCTTGGAGAAGTATTTCCCCTTCCAGTAGGGGACGGTGAGGAACAGGGCCACCACCAGAGCGGTGAGCAGCTTCAGGTCGGTGGTCTCCAGCCCCAGGCGGAGCACCAGGGTGATGACGGCGTAATAGATGATCGCGCCGATCACACAGGCCAGCAGCTTCAAGGCGAAGTTGTGGAAGACGCCGCTGAGCAGCACCTCGCCGATGATGACGGCGGCCAGGCCAATGACAATGGCGCCCCGGCCCATATCCACGGTGGCGCTGCCCTGATACTGGGTCAGCAGGGCCCCGGCCAGAGCCACCAGCCCGTTGGACACCACCAGTCCCATCACCTTGCTCCGGTCGGTGTTGATGCCCTGAGCCCGGGCCATATTGCCGTTGGAGCCCGTGGCCCGCAGAGCGCACCCCTGCTCCGTACCGAAGAACCAGTACAGCACGGCGATGACCACCACCACCAGCACCGCCAGCAGCAGTATGGGATTTTCCAGCGTCAGCTTCCGGATATTCCGGGAGGACACCAACAGATTATGCCGGTCCACGCTGACGGCCAGGGAGTTCTTAGTCTTGGCGGCGTCGTCCCCGATGGCCATGATGCGCAGGTTGATGGAGTACAGCGCCAGCTGGGTGAGGATGCCGGACAGGATGGCGGGAATGCCGCAGACCGTGTGAAACAGCCCGGTGGCAAAGCCCGCCAGCATCCCGGCCAGCAGCGCCGTCAGCATGGCCAGCCAGGGATTGACCCCCATGCTGATCAGCAGGGCGCACACCGCCCCGCCGGTGGCCAGGGAACCGTCTACGGTCAGGTCGGCCACGTCCAGAATGCGGTAGGTGATGTACACCCCGATGGCCATGACGCCCCAGGTCAGCCCCTGCCCCACGGCGCCGGGCATTGCGTTCAAAAATGAGAGCAGGAAGTCCATACTCATTCCTCCAGTGTTGATAATGGCGCGGCAAACGCGCAGAAGTCACTGCGACAAAAACCGCGGGAAAGGAAATCTCTTTCCCGCGGTTTTCGGATTTATTCCGTTCGATCAGCCCTCAATGGCCACGTAGTCAGCGGGCATGGTCAGGCCCAGCTGCTCACAGATGGAGGGGTTATACTTCTTGTCCAGGGTGGTGTCAAAGCCGATGGCCATCTCGGACACGCTCTTCTCGCCCTTCAGGATCTGCACGGCCATCTCGCCGGCGATGTGGCCGATCTCATAGTAGCTGATGGACAGGGTGGCCACGCCGCAGCCGCCGCAGATGCCCTCCTCGCCGCAGATGACGGGCACCTTGGCGGGGATGATCACGTCGGCGATGGTGGAGGTGTTGTCCGCCGCGGTGTTGTCGGTGGGGATATAGATGACGTCGGAGTTGTCGGCGGCGGTCTGGGTCACGGCGGCCAAATCGTTCACGTCATTGAAGCCATAGCGGGTGCAGGTGCAGCCCATGTCCTCCAGAAAGCCCTGGATGGTCTCAATCTGATAGACGGAGTTGGGCTCGGCGGTGCAGTAGAGCAGGCCCACGCTCTTGGCCTCGGGGAACAGTTCCTTAATCATATTCGCCTGCTGGTCCAGAGGCGCCAGGTCGGAGGTCCCGGAGATATTGCCGCCCAGCACCTTATCCTCGGTGGAGTCCAGGTTCAGAGCGATGCCGTAGTTGGTGACGGCGGTACCCAGAATGGGGATGGTGTCGGTGGCGGAGGCGGCGGCGGTGAGGGAGGGGGTGGCGTTGGCCAAAATCAGGTCCACATCATCCACCACAAAACCGTCGATAATCGTGGCACAGTTGGCGGGATCGCCGCCGGCGTTGCCCTCCTTGATCTCCACGTTGTCGCCGAATTCCTCTTTCAGCGCGTCTTTAAAGCCGTCGGTGGCGGCGTTCAGCGCGGCGTGGGGCAGCAGCTGGCAGATGCCCACCACATACTTTTCGCCGCCGGTGGGCGCGGCGCTGTTTTCGCCGGCCTGGCTGGGCGCGGCGCTCACGGCGGCCTGGGACTCGGCGGGGGCGCTGCCGTCCGCGCCGGGGCTGTTGGAGCAGGCGGCCAGAGACAGGGCCATGGTCAGCGCCAGCAGCAGTGCCGGCAGCCTAGTAGTCTTTTTCATTTTCGTATTCCTCCAAACAATCTTTGCTTTATCGCTTTGTGCCGTCAAAGCGTCCGGGCACAAAGGAGTGAGCCTTTCAGCTCACGAGCGCTAGTATAGCGCTTTACAGCGTCGGTGTCAAGGGCAAATTGCAGGAAATTCAGAAAATTTGACTTCTTACGCCCCTGTTGCCGCGCTGTGCCCGCTCACAACGGCTCCGCGCTTCTTCTTGTCACGCTGCGCCTGTTCGCGACGGTTCCGCGCTTCTTCTTGAACGGACTGTAAATACTTTCCGCTATGGGTGGACTTTTTTCCAGCCTTGTGCTAAAATGCCAAAAGAAAATGGATTGGTATGCCAAAGAGGGGGAGAGTCCCATGCGGATCGATGTGCTGGGTGTGTCCTTTGACAACGTAACGCTGGACGAGGCGGTGGATCGGGGGCTGGAGCTGCTGGAGCTGGACGGTCCCCATTGGGTGGTCACCCCTAATCCGGAGATCGTCCAGCGGGCCAACCAAGACCCGGAGTTCTCGGAGATACTGTCCAATGCGGACCTGGTCATTCCCGACGGTGTGGGGATCATCTACGCCGCCAAGATCCTGGGCCGTCCGCTAAAGGGCCGGGTGCCGGGCATCGACTTCGCCTCCGCCCTGCTGGAGCGCATTGCCGGAACGGGCAAACGGCTGTTTCTGCTGGGGGCGGCTCCCGGCGTGGCGGAGCAGGCCGCGGTCAACCTTCAGCTGGCTCACCCCGGGCTGAACGTCTGTGGAATCCACGACGGCTACTTTATGGAGGACGCGCCGGTGATCGACGCCATCCGGACGGCGAAGGCGGATATTGTGTTTGTCTGCCTGGGTTCTCCCAAGCAGGAGAAGTGGATTGCCGCCAACGGAGACTCCGCCGGAGCCAGGCTGTACATCGGCCTGGGCGGGGCGCTGGACGTGTTCGCGGGCAAGGTGAGGCGGGCGCCCGAGGTCTTCCAGAAGCTGGGCCTGGAGTGGCTGTACCGGCTGATCAAGGAGCCCTCCCGCATCGGGCGGATGGTCAAGCTGCCCCTGTTCCTGGTGTCCGCCGTGGGGGCAAAGCTCAAAGGAAATAAATCTACATGATATTATTAATAATAAACGAAAGGCAGATGCTCTATGATCTATATCCTGTTGGGCGCGGGCTTTGAGGAAGCTGAGGCCCTGGTCACCGCCGACGTGCTGCGCCGGGCGGACCTCCCCGTCGCTTTGACGGGCATCGGCGGGAGCGCCGTCACCGGCTCCCACAATATCACCGTCCAGGCCGACCTGTCCGTGGAGCGGGCCGCGCTGAAGGCGGGCGACATGGTGGTGCTCCCCGGCGGCATGGGAGGCGTGGCCTCCATCGAGCACAGCCAGGCCGCCATGCGGCTCGTCCGACAGGCGGCGGAGGACCCGCAGCTGTGGCTGGCCGCCATCTGCGCCGCCCCCACCCTGCTGGCCCGGGCGGGGCTGCTCCCCAAGGGGGCCCACTGCGTGTGCTATCCCGGCCTTGAGGGTGAGCTGTCCCAGGCCGGGGCGGTCCCCGAGATGGACCGGTCCACCGTCGTCGAGGGCAGGCTGATCACCGGGCGGGGGCCCGGCTCGGCCTTTGACTTCGGCCTGGCCCTGGTAAACGCGCTGGCGGGCGACGCCGCCGCCGGCCAGGTCTGCGCCGGACTGCAGTACGGCCTATGACGGTCCAGGAGCGCAAGGCGGAGCTGCGCCGCCACGCCGCCGGTCTGCCCCAGATGGAGGCCGGAGCGCTGTTTGAGCGATTCCTGGCTCTGCCCCAGGTGGAGGCGGCGGACACCGTCATGGTGTTCTACGGCACCGGCCGGGAGCCGAACACCGTGCCGCTCATCCACGCCCTGCTGGAGCGGGGCAAGCGGGTGGCCCTGCCCGTGGTCCTGCCCCACCGGGGTATGGAGGCCCGGCAGGTGCTGGACATCGACCAGCTGGTCCCCAACCGCTTCGGCATCCCCGAGCCGGACGACTCCTGCCCCGTCATCGGCAAACATGAGATCGCCGCGGTCCTCGTCCCCCACCTGATGGTGGACCGGGCGGGCTACCGCCTGGGCTGGGGCGGCGGGTATTACGACCGGTGGCTGGCGGACTTTCCCGGCTTTACCGTGTGCGTGTGCCGCCCAGGGCGGCTGGTGGACCATATGCCCCGAGAGGAATTCGACGTACCGGTACAGCTTGTCCTGATTGAAGAATAAGACGGGCGGAGGGTTGCCCCTCCGCCCTGTGGGTACACGCCGTCGTCACGCTGCGCCTGCTTCCGGGCGCTCCGCGCTTTTGATCAGCAGCAGCCGTCGTTGCAGCCGCAGTTGTTGTTGCAGCCACAGCCGCAGCCGCAGCCGTTGTTGTTGCCGCCGCAGCAGCAGCAACAGCCGTTGTTATTGCCGCCCCAGCTGTTCCCGCCGCCGCAGCAGCAGCACAGGATGAGGATCAGGATGATGATCCACCAGCAACCCCCGCCGAAACCACCATTGTTACCACAACACATGATTTAGTCACCTCACATTTGATGTCCCGGTCACAGAGACCGGCTCGGACGCCGCAGGGCAGAAAACTGCGGCGCCGGAGCCGAACCCCGTGGCTCCCCGGCCTCGCGGCCGGCTTTCAACCCCGTTTCTGCGTTATACTATGTGGGAGCCGAAAAATTGGTTCCCACCCGTCCGGGCCAAACCCCCGAACCCAAAGGAGTGTATGATATGGCAGATGAGCGCCGCACCGCTGGGAGCAGGCAACCCCAGCCCCAGCCACAGCCCCGCCGCAGTCAGCCCCGCCCCCAGCCGGGTCAAGGCCAGCGCCAGCCCCATTATCCCCCGGTCCAGCCGGGCCAAAGCCGGCGTCAGCCCCAGCGGGAGCCCTCCCAGTCCCAGACCCGCCGGGCCACCAAGCGCCGCCGCACCGCCGTGTCCAGGATGGCGGGCGCCTTCCTGTACGTTCTGCTGGTCATCGCCGGCTCCGCCATCCTGGCCACGGTGGGCTGGGTGTGGGCCTGCGATCTGCTGGGGCTGAACAAGGAGCCCGCTACCATTGAGGTCACCATCGACGACAACACCGACTTCAACACCGTGGTGGATCAGTTGGAGGATGCGGGGCTGATCCAGTATAAGTTCCTGTTCAAGCTTTACGCCCAGTTCTCCCATGCGCAGGAGAAGATCGCCCCGGGCACCTATGAGCTGAATACCCAGATGGACTATCACGCCCTGGTGTCCAGCATGGGTTCCTCCTCCGCCACCCGGAAGACCACGGACATTACCATCCAGGAGGGCCTCACCATCGACCAGATCTTCCAGCTTTTGGACGACCGCGGCGTGTGCTCGGAGGAGCGGCTCCAGGATATGGCCGCCAACTACGACTATGCCTTCGATTGGCTCCGCGACCGCCCCCTGGGGGATTACCACCGCCTGGAGGGCTATCTTTTCCCCGACACCTATACCTTTGAAATGGGCGAAAACCCCAAATTTGTCATCAACAAGATGCTGGTGAACTTCGATGACAAGATGGACGAGTATATGGCCCGGTACTCCGGCGAGGATGCCCAGTACTCTCTCCATGACATCGTCACCATCGCCTCCATGATCGAGAAGGAGACCGACGGCGAGGACTACAAAACCATCTCCTCCGTCATCTACAACCGCCTGACCAACCCCGCCTCCGAGACGGTGGGATACCTGCAGATCGACGCCACTCTGGTGTATATCAACGGCGGCAAGGTACCCACCCTGGCCGACCGGGAGATCCAATCCCCCTATAACACCTATCTGCATCAGGGCCTGCCCGCCGGACCCATCTCCAATCCCGGCATGCAGTCGCTGCTGGCCGCCATGGAGCCGGAGAGCACCAACTACTATTTCTACGTGCTCAACCCCGAGACCGGGAAGCACGAGTTCACCCGCACCTACGCCGAGCACGACGCGCTGGTCCAGCGCTATCAGACCAATGGCGGCTAAGCCGGAGGTGCTCGCCCCCGCCGGGGACCGGGAGCGGCTGGACATGGCCCTGGCCTACGGGGCGGACGCGGTGTACCTGGCCGGGAACGCCTTCGGCATGCGGGCCTTCGCCGGAAATTTCGACCGGGAGGGACTGGCGCAGGCGGTCCAGGCCGCTCACGCCAACGGGGTCCGGGTTCACGTGACCTGCAACACCCTGGCCCGAAACGACGAGGTGGCCAAGCTGCCCGAGTATCTGGAGTATCTGGACGCCATCGGGGCGGACGCGGTGATCGCCGCCGGGCCGGATGTACTGGACCTGTGCCGCCGCTACGCCCCTCACGTTCAAATTCACATGTCCACCCAGACCGGCGTCACCAACTATGAGATGGCCCGGGTGTGGCACGAGCTGGGGGCGTCCCGGGTGATCCTGGCCCGGGAGCTGTCCTTAGACGAGGTGGCGGAGTTGAGGGCCAAAGCCCCCAGGGGCCTGGAGGTGGAGTGCTTTGTCCACGGGGCCATGTGCGTGTCCTGGTCGGGCCGGTGCCTGCTCAGCAACTATATGACGGGGCGGGACGCCTCCCGTGGCGCCTGCGCCCAGCCCTGCCGCTACCAGTACGCCTTGATGGAGGAGAAGCGCCCCGGGGAGTATTTCCCCGTGTTCGAGGAGAACGGCGAGACCTTTATCCTAAACAGCCGGGACATGTGTATGATCGACCACATCCCGGAACTCATCGCCGCCGGGGTGGACTCCCTCAAGATCGAGGGCCGGGCCAAGAGCGCCTATTACGCCGCCATGACCACCGCCGCCTACCGCCACGCGGTGGACGCGGCGGCGCGGGGTGCGCCGGTTGACCCCGTGTGGCGCGCCGAGGTGGACAAGGTAAGCCACCGGCACTACTCCACCGGCTTCTGGTTCGGCCAGCCGGGGCAGTACACCGACTCCGCCCGGTATGTCCGGGACTGGCAGGTGCTGGCCATTGTCCAGTCCTGCGACGCCCTGGGCAGCGCCCGGCTGTCCCTGCGCAACAAGTTCGCCGCCGGGGACGAGATCGAGGTGGTGGGGCCGGGCGTGCCCGCCTTTGCCATGACCGCCCCCCCGATGCGGGACATGGACGGCTTTGAGCTGACCGAACCCAAGCGGCCCCGGATGGAGTTTCGCATGAGGCTGCCCCGTCCGGTGCCGCCCCTGTCCATTGTCAGAGCCTGTAGACCGAGTTCATAAAACATCTGCCTGGGCGCATGCCCAGGCAGATTGCTATCTTACATTTCCTGGGCATACTATGTAAGGAAAGAAATCCCAGAGAGGGGGCCTCACCATGCTGGAGGCACTGCTGCGCCGTTTCATCCCACACTATCAAGACACCCACGACCCCATCGTCCGGGAGCGGTACGGCCTGCTGGCGGGGGGCGTGGGGCTGGGGCTCAACCTGCTTTTGTTCGCCGTCAAGCTGCTGGCGGGGGTGCTCACCGGGGCCATCTCGGTGACCGCCGACGCCTTTAACAACCTGTCCGACGCCGCCGGGTCCGCCGTAACGTTGGCGGGGTTCAAGCTGGCCTCCCAGAAGGCGGACGAGCGCCATCCCTTCGGCCACGGCCGGGTGGAGTACCTGGCGGGGCTGGGGGTGTCCCTGCTCATCCTGCTGGTGGGGGTGGAGCTGGGCCGGGGGTCCCTGGAGAAGATTCTCCACCCCGCGCCTGCGGCTCTGGGTCCCCTGGCGGTGGGCCTGCTGGGGCTGTCCATCCTGGTGAAGCTGTGGATGGGCTGGTTTTACGGCGAGATGGGACGGCGGGCCCAGTCCACCGCCCTGGCGGCGGCGGGGGCGGACGCCCGCTCCGACGTGCTGGCCACGTCGGCGGTGCTGGCGGGCCTGGCCGTCTCCCACTTCCTGCACATCCAGCTGGACGGCTGGCTGGGCCTGCTGGTGGCCGCGCTCATCCTGCGCACCGGCTGGGGGGCCGCCCGGGACACCCTGGACCCCCTGCTGGGCACGCCCCCTGACCCCGCCATGGTGGCGGATATTGAAGGGCTGATCCTCGGCCACCCGCAGATTCTGGGCGTACACGACCTGGTGATCCATGACTACGGCCCCGGGCGACGGATGATGAGCGTCCACGCCGAGGTGCCCGCCGACGGGTCGCTGGTGGAGCTTCACGACGTCATTGACCGGACGGAGCGGGAACTGAAGGAGCGCTTTGGCCTGGAGGCGGTCATCCACATGGACCCGGTGGAGCGGGACGACCCCCACTCAAACCGCCTGCACGCCCTGGCGGAAGAGCTGGCACGGGAGATCGATCCCGCCGCCACCCTCCACGATTTCCGCCGGGGCGGGGATGGTCAGGTGGCCTTTGACGTGGTGGTTCCCTATGACGTGGCTCTGTCCGACGAGGAGGTCCGCGCCGCGCTGACGGAGAAGCTGCTGGCCAGGGCGCCCGAGTGCCGGCCCGCCATCGGGGTAGACCGGTCTTACGTCCTGTGAATTTGATTTATTTACAAATTTGTGTGGAATTTCGACGCCGTCCGCTCTATAATGGCAGAAGAGTTGATTTCACTACTAAATGAAAGGGTGGTCCTGATGCCCCGCAGCATTCTCATCGTTGAGGACGACAAAAATATCGCCGACCTGCTCCGGCTGTATCTGGAAAAGGAGGGCATGACCTGCACCGTGGCTGGGGACGGTCTGATGGGCTTGGAAAAGTTTCAGGCCGTCCAGCCCGACCTGGTGATTTTGGACATCATGCTGCCCAGCATGGACGGCTGGTCCGTGTGCCGTAAAATCCGGGAGACCTCTAAAACCCCCATTATCATGCTCACCGCCAAGGGCGAGCTGGAGGACAAGGTGTCCGGCCTGGAGATGGGGGCGGACGACTACATCACCAAACCCTTCGAGACCAAAGAGGTGCTGGCCCGCGTTCACGCCGTGCTGCGCCGCTACGGCGAGGAGGAGCAGCCGGAAAAGCGCCTCTCCTTCGACAAGCTGGTGGTCAACCTGGACTCCTACGAGCTGCTGGTGGACGGCAAGCGGGTGGATACGCCCCCCAAGGAGCTGGAGCTGCTGTTCCACCTGGCCTCCTCCCCCAACCGGGTGTTCACCCGCAACCAGCTGCTGGACGAGGTGTGGGGCTTCGACTACTTCGGCGACTCCCGCACCGTAGACGTACACATCAAGCGTCTGCGGGAAAAGCTGGAAGGGGTCTCCGAGCAGTGGAGCCTCAAGACCGTGTGGGGCGTGGGCTATAAATTCGAGGTGACTACCGCTTGAAAACCATGTACGGGCGGCAGTTTGCCACCATGGTGAGCATGGTGCTGCTGTCCTTCCTCATGCTGGGGGCGTCCTTCGCCACCCTGAGCTACCAGTACACCATCCGGGAAAAAAAGGACACCCTGGGGCGCAACGCCAAGTACATCGCTCAGTTCACCTCCGACTCGGTCAGGTCCGGCGGAGAGCTAGTGTGGCAAACCCAGGCGTTTCAGAGCTACCTCAGCTCGGTGGCCCTGGTGTCCGACTCCCACATTATCGTGGCCACCCCGGAGGGAATCATCGTCTACGCCGCCAGCGGCGACGCCGACCTGTCCGGCTTCCAGTACGCCGCGCTGTCCCAGGCCACGGTGGACGACATCGTGGGCGGCACCTGCACGGGCATGACCACCCTGGGCGGGCTGTACAGCGAACCTCGATATCTGGTGGGTCTGCCCATCACCAACGCCGGGGGCTACCTCCAGGGGCTGGTGCTGGTGTCCTCCTCCGCATCCAACATCAGCGGCGTGTGGCACGACCTATTCGGCATTCTGCTGGTCACTGCCCTGGCGGTCGTCCTCATCGCCGCCATCATCAGCTCGGTGACCAGCATGCGCCAATCCCAGCCCATCAAGGAGATCGCCGCGGCGGCCCGGCAGTTCGGTCTGGGGCAGCTGGACGTGCGGGTGGACGTAGGCCCCCGCCGGGACGAGGTGGGGGAGCTGGCCGAGGCGTTCAACGCCATGGCCGACTCCCTGTCCAAGAGCGAGCAGCGCCGCTCGGAATTCATCGCCAACGTGTCCCACGAGCTGAAGACCCCCATGACCACCATCGCGGGCTTTGCCGACGGCATTCTGGACGGCACCATCCCCCCGGACCAGGAACGGCACTATCTGCAGATCATCTCCTCCGAGACCCGGCGGCTGTCCCGGCTGGTGCGCTCCATGCTGGACCTGTCCCGGCTCCAGTCCGATGAGCGGGCGGCCCAGCAGCAGTTCGACATCTGCGAGACCCTGGTGCGGGCCCTGGTGAGTCTGGAGCGAAAGGTGAACGCCAAGCATCTGGAGGTAAACGCCCAGCTTCCCGAGGACGAGCCGATCCCCGTTTGGGGGGACCAGGACGCCATCACCCAGGTGTGCTACAACCTGCTGGACAACGCCATCAAGTTCTCCCAGGAGGGGGGCGTGCTGGGGCTGAGCGTCACCGTCAAGGGTCCCAAGGCCACCGTCACCATCAGCAATCAGGGGGAGACCATCCCGCCAGAGGAGCAGTCCCTCATCTTCGACCGGTTCCACAAGACCGACCACTCCCGGTCCGCCGACCGGGACGGGGTGGGCCTGGGGCTGTATATCGTGAAGACCATCCTTAACAGTCATAAAGAAAACATCACCTGCACCAGTGAGGACGGCGTGACCAAGTTTATTTTCACCATGACACGCGCATAGACCCAACGCTTTGATGGGAGGACTCCCCCATGGACAACTATTTGAATCACCGTTGGCCCCAGGGTCCCGGCGTACCGCCGCCCCCTGTGCCCACCGGCCCCGCCGCACCCGCTAAGAGCGCCAAAAAGCGGCGCTCCCCCCGCCAATGGCTGGTGCCGCTGGTGTCCATCGCGCTGGTGCTGTCCCTGCTGGCCGGGATCTGCTTCTGGGCGGTCAACGGCATTGCCGACATCATCGCCCAGATCCCTCCCTCCCTGCCCGACGACCCCTCCCCCTGGTCCAGCCGGTTCGTGGAGCGGGACTCCGGCTGGTCCCCCGACGACCTGCCCTGGGGCGAGCCGGACCCGTCGGTCACCCTGTCCACCCAGCCCGCCGGACCTGTCGTCACCGGGCGGGAAGCCTACGACGCCGTCCTGCCCACCCTGGTGAGCGTGGAAGCCGACCACTCCGGCTCCTGGAGGGGTTCCAGCTTGGGCACGGGGGTGGTGGTCACCCAATCCGGGTATGTCTTGACCAACTACCACATCATCGACGAAACCGTGAGCGTCAAGGTGCAGCCGCTGGGCGGCTCCAGCCGCAAATATAACGCGAAAGTCATCGGCTATGACCAGGATTTTGACCTGGCCGTACTGAAATTTGATCCCGACGGGGCGGAGCTGACCCCCGCCCGGCTGGGCGATTCCGACGTTCTGGCCGTGGGGGATCTGGTGTACGCCGTGGGCAATCCCATGGGCTACCTGACGGGTTCCATGTCCATGGGCATCGTGTCCGCCCTGGACCGGGAGATGGATCAGGGGAACGGCCGCTCCAACGGCTCTTTGGGACTCATCCAGATCGACGCCGCGCTGAACCCCGGCAATTCCGGCGGAGCGCTGGTCAATGAGGCCGGACAGGTGGTGGGCATCACCTCCGCCAAAATCACCGGCGTGGTTCGGGAGAGCGGCGAGGCTCTGGAGGACTCCGTGGTGCTGGAGGGTATGGGGCTGGCCATCCCCATCTCCGACGCCATCCCCTTTATCAACCACATCCTGGCCACCGGGGAGAGCTGGCGGCCCGCCATGGGAATCCAGTGCGCCGCCGCCGAGGTGGATGGCCGGAGAGGCATCCAGGTGGCGGAGGTCACCGCCGACGCCCCCCAGGAGGCGGGCCTGCGCAGCGGCGACCTCAATATCATGACATTCAAGCTTGCCGTCAAAACCATCGCAAAACACCATGGACTGCATGGAACCTTTATGCCGAAGCCGCGGATGGAATTTTGCGGTTCCGGCATGCACATCAATATGTCATTGCG
>CATLHC010000061.1 GCA_949948775.1 uncultured Oscillospiraceae bacterium | reverse complement strand
TGCCCAAAATGCTGAGAGCGACGCCCCGGCACAGCGCGCCGTATTTCTCTTCCGTCTCACTGACGGCGGCCTCGTCCCGCCGCCAGTACAGCGCTACGATCTCGCTGTCCTCCACCCGCATTCCTCCTTTCCAACCTGCTTTTGAAGGCCCTCACCCCATAAGACAACATTCCCAAGCCAATATTACGCCCCGCAGGGGGATAATCCCGCGAAAAAGCGAGGGACAGCCGCCGGGATGGCTGTCCCTCGCTTCTCTATTGCGGTCATCCGCACACGAATCGGATCAGGTCCTCAAAGCCGCCGTGAGGCCAGGCGTTCACGTCCTTCCCCTCCTTGTTGATGAGGCAGTCGGTGATGAGAAACACCCGCATCCCCAGCTGCGCCGCCGCAGTGTCCTCCGTCATGTCGTTACCCACCATGAGGCAGTCCTCCGCCTGCAGGTTCAGCTTGTCCAGCACCTCCCGGTAGTAATTCACGTTGGGCTTGCAGTACCGGCAGTTTTCGTAGGTGGTGACCAGCTCGAAGTCCGACGGCTCCAGCCCCACCCAGCGTAGGCGGCTCTCGGTGGCCACGGCGGGGAAGATGGGGTTGGTGGCCAGCGCCACCCGGCGGCCCGAAGCCTTGATGGCGCGCACCGCCTTGGCCGCCCACTCGTTATACCCGCAGAACTGCTTGGCCTGCTGGAATTCGCCGGCGTAGAATTCCTCAAACAAGGGCATGTCCTCCAGGGACTTTTCTCCGAAGATCTGGGCGAATTTGGCCCAGAAAGCCGCCTCGTTGGTCCGGTTGCCGTCGTTCTTCACCATGGCGGCGGTGCCCGCCCAGATGGCGTCGATGAGCTGCTTGGGGTCATAGCCCCGGGGGGCCAGCTTTTTGGTGAGCATGGCGAAATAGCCGCCGGTGAACTCCTCCATATCCATGGGCAGCAGGGTGCCGTCCAGGTCAAACAACACATTTTTGATTTCCATTGTTTTTCTCTCCCGGTTTCAGAATTATCCCCAGTATACAGGAAAAACTATCCCCAGGCAAGCAGAAAAGCGCCGGAACCCGCAGACGCGGCCCCGGCGCTTTGTCAGATTCGGTTTTGTGTCACGCCGGCTCCAGCTTGTGGGCGGTGGCCGGCTTGACGATGTGGGTCTTGGACAGCTGGTCCAGGCAGTACTCATACTCGCTGTTGGCGTAAGCGGTGAACAGGATGTCGATGATGTTCAGCTGGGAGATGCGGGAGGACATGGCGCCGCTGCGGAAGGTGGCCTCATTGTCGGTGGTATACAGCCGGTAGTCGGACAGGGCCACCACCGGAGAGTCCACCCGCCGGGTGATGGCGATGATGGGGGTGCCGTTTTCCCGCAGGGCCTTCATGCACTCAATGACCTCCACGGTCTCCCCGGAGTAGGACACCACCACGGCCAGATCGTCTGCGCCCGCGTTTTTGGCCTGGAGGAGCTGGGCATGCCAGTCGTCGTTGACCACGCAGGGCTTATTCAATCGGAGAAGCTTCAAATTCAGGTCCCGGGCGGCGCACAGGGAGGCCCCCAGGCCGAACAGCAGCACCGTGTGGGAATTCCGCACCAGGTCCACGCAGGTCTGGAGGGTGTCGGTGTCGATGAAGTTCTTGCTGTCCTCCAGCGACATGATGTTCTTATAGGTCACCTTGTCCACGATGTCCTCCAGGCTGTCGGACTGGGTGATCTCCCGCTGCTCCTGCTCCTGGTTCATGCGGCGCACCGCCACCTCACAGGTCACCGCCTGCCGGAACTCCTTATAGCCCGCGAAGCCGATGCGCTGGCACATTCGGATGACGGTGGACGGAGAGGCAAAGGTTTTCTCCGCCAGCTGGTGTATGCTCAGCCCCATGGCCTCCCCCTGGTGGCTCAGGAGATAATCGGACACGGAGCGCTCGGTGGCGCTCATGGAGTCCTGGCTCTCTCTCAGGCGAAGCAGTGCGCTTTTCATGGCCTTTTTCTCCTCTCAACTCCGCGTCCGAGCATCCGGACGCGCACCGGTCCGCCGCAGATCTGCTTCCGGGGGCGCGTTCCCCGGCCGCTCTGACAGCCGTTCCTGAAAAAAGCGAACGCCCCTGCCGCCGTGCTATCCTGGCCTGGGCGGCGATATGCCGCCATATCGGGTCGTACACGTGGCTTGGACGTTCATTCAAAAGTCAAAAGTTAAAACATTCCTTCTCTTTACTCTGAGTATACTCCCGATTCGACGTTATGTCAAGGAAATTTCCAAAGATTTCTTGTTTTTTCCAGATGTACGCTGTGATGTGTGCAACTACCACAATTATATCTGAGCGTATCGACTGTGTTTCATCATTTTCCTCTAAAGATAGAGAAAAATCCGACTTATCGGTACAATGTTCCGCATCGACCATAAGTAATTGACATCGTTCTGTTTTCGGAATACGATATGCTAAAAAATAACAGTACGCAGGCGGGTGACGGTATAGGACCCGCTTTTCGCCTCATCATCTCAAGCCGCCAGAGGCGGCGGCATCGCCTGTGGGCGTGGGAAAGGAGCCATACAGTATGAGCTTGAATCTGGACAAGATGACCACCGAGACCCGGAACCCCAACACCATGGAGCTGGATACCATGTCCCCCCTGGAGGTGGTCACCGCCATGAACTGGGAGGACGCCAGGGTCCCCGAGGCCATCAAGCCGGCGCTGCCCCAGATCGCCCGGGTGGTGGAGTGGGCCATCGCCTCCATTGAGGCCGGCGGCCGGGTGTTCTACCTGGGCGCGGGGACCAGCGGGCGGCTGGGTGTGCTGGACGCCGCCGAGTGCCCGCCCACCTTCGGCGTCAGCGACGACGTGATCATCGGCCTCATCGCCGGAGGGGACAAGGCGTTCCTGAAGGCGGTGGAGGGCGCCGAGGACAGCCGGGAGCTGGGCCGGGAGGACCTGAAGAGCCGGAAGCTGACCAAAAACGACCTGGTCATCGGCATCGCCGCCAGCGGCCGCACCCCCTATGTGCTGGGGGCGCTGGACTACGCCAAGGAGGTTGGCTGCCACACCGCTGCCATCTCCTGCAACGCGGGCTGCGCCATCGGCCAGGCCGCCGAGATCTCCGTGGAGGCGGTGGTGGGTCCCGAGGTGCTCACCGGCTCCACCCGCCTGAAGGCGGGCACCGCCCAGAAGCTGATTTTGAACATGATCTCCACCGCCGCCATGGTGGGGGTGGGCAAGGCGTACCAGAACCTGATGGTGGACGTGATGCAGACCAACGAGAAGCTGCGCCGCCGGGCGGAAAAAATTGTCATGGAGGCCACCGGCGTCGCCCAGGAGGAGGCCCGGAAGAACATCGACCTGGCCGGAGGAAACGCCAAGACCGCCATCACCATGATTTTGGCCGGGTGCGGCGCGGAGGAGGCCAAGGCCCGTCTGGACAAAGCAAAGGGCCACGTGCGGGAGGCCATCCAATAAAAGTCGGGTCCCCCTCATTTTATCCAAAACAGCCTGGAGAGGGGCTGTAATGGACGCCCCGCGACGGGGCGGACGTATATGCAACGCTAGATAAAGGAGGAGTTTTTTATGACGATCCAGGAACTGGTCCAAAGCATCCTGAAGGGTGTGGGCGGGCAGCAAAACGTGGTCACCGCCACCAACTGCATGACTCGCCTGCGCATCAACGTAAAGGACGACAACGCCATCGACGAGGCCGCGTTGAAGGGAATTGAGGGCGTGATGGGCGTCGTCCATGACCGTCCCAACTATATTGAGGTGGTGGTGGGCCCCGGCAAGTGCCGCAAGTGCGCCGACTACTGCAATGAGCTGGGCATCCCCGCCGCTGCGGACGCCGCGGACATGACCGCGGGCGGCGACTGGCAGGCCAACAAGGCCGCCGTCAAGGCCGGGCAGAAGGAAAATAAGATCAAGTCCATGCTCAAGACCTTCGGCGACATCTTTGTGCCCCTCATTCCCGGCGTCATCGCCGCCGGCCTGTGCGCGGGCATCAGCACCCTGCTGGGCCAGCTGTTCCCCGGCTCCGAGGAGAATCCCGTCCCCGCCGCCATCGTCCTCATCACCGCCTTCCTGGGGCTGGTCAACACCGCGTTCATGGCCTATATCCCCGCCTGGGCGGGCTACCGGGCCGCGGAGAAGTTCGGCGGCACCCCCGTCCTGGGCGGCATGGTGGGCATGATCACCACCCTGGGCGGCATCGACACCATTTCCAAGGTCATCGGGCTTTATAACGAGGCACAGCCCTTGGACGCCATCCTCCGCGCGGGCCGCGGCGGCGTGCTGGCCGCCGTCATCGGCGTGTGGTTCATGTGCAAGATCGAGAAGGCCGTCCGCTCCAAGATGCCCGACGCGCTGGACATCGTGTTCACCCCCGTTATTACCCTCATCGTCACCCTGGTGCCCTACGTCCTCATCATCATGCCCATCACCGGCCTGATCTCCACCGGCCTGGTCAACCTGGTGGGTCTGGTGGCCATGAGCGAGAATCCCATCGTCCGTGCCGTCAGCGGCTATCTGGGCGCGGCCCTGTTCCTGCCCATGGTGGCCATGGGTATGCACCACGGCCTGGTGGCCCTGTACACCGTCCAGAAGGACGCCTTCGGGTGCGTGTATCTGTACCCCGCCCTGGCTATGGCGGGCGGCGGTCAGGTGGGCGCGGCCCTGGCCCTGTACCTGAAGTGCAAGAAGGCGGGCAACACCCGTTTGAAGAACGTCATCGCCGGCGCTCTCCCCGCCGGTATCCTGGGCGTGGGCGAGCCGCTGATCTACGGCGTCACCCTTCCCCTGGGCAAGCCCTTCATCACCGCCGGTTTGGGCGCGGGCTTCGGCGGCGCCTTCGTCAATCTGATGCAGGTGGCCTCCACCACCTGGGGTCCCTCCGGCCTGCTGGGCTGCTTCGTCATGACCGCCGGCCCCAGCGGCGCGGTGATGAGCGTGGTCTATTTTGTCATCGGTCTTATCATCAGCTATATCATGGGCTTCATCTTCACCTATCTGGCCACCAAGCCCGAGGAAGTGGCCAACGTCTAAACCATATCCCATTCAGGAGCGCGCCGGGTCGTGATCCGGCGCGCTCCTCCCTTCGTGGAAAGGAGCGAAAGCCATGGACATCCGGCTTATCGCCATGGACCTGGACGGCACAGCGCTTCAGCCGGACCGGGTCTCCTTCTCCCCTCGGCTGCAAGCCGCTCTGGATGCCGCCCACCAAAAGGGGGTTGCCGTGGTTCCCATCACCGGCAGGCAGTTTTTTATCCTGCCTCCCGCCGTCCGCCAAGGCGCGGCGTGGGAGGGACTGGCGGTACTCAGCAACGGCGGCGAGGTGCGCCGGCTCACCGACGGCGCTCTGCTTTCGGGGCACTACCTGGGTCCGGAGACCCTGCTGCGCCTCATCGAAGCGGCGGAGCGGCTGGGCCTGCCTCTGGAGCTGTCGGGGGAGGAGGGGCTGTACCTGACCCGGGAGAGCTGGGACAATCAGCGCAAAATCGGCGGTCCCCTGCGCTTTCATTTGGAGGAGGTGCTGGACCGATTCGGCCATGAGACGACGGATCTGCGCGCGCTGCTGGAACTGGTCCGCGCCGTCCAGAAGGCGAACCTGCCCTATGTCCCGGATGAGGCGCGCGCGGAGACGGAGCGGACGCTGAACGCTCTGCCGCTGTCCTGGTTTTGGTCGGGCCCCCGGGCGGTGGAGATCGCCCACCCGGATGCCTCCAAGGCGGGCGGACTGCTGGAGGCGTGCCGCCTGCTGGGGGTCGATCCGGCCCAGAGCATGGCGCTGGGGGACAGCGGTAACGACATACCCATGCTCCGATGTGCGGGGCTGGGAGTGGCCATGGGGAACGCCTCCCCGCAGGTTCGGGCCGCCGCCGACGCGGTGAGCGCCCCCTATGACCAGGACGGCGCTGCGCGGGCCATTGAGCAGTACGTATTGGGATGAGAGACCGCCTCCCGGCCGGACTGGGAGGCGGTTTTCGCGTTATTTTTGCTGTTTGTCAGGAAAACCGTCTCCGCCCCGTTGCGTATGGGGGAAAAGGGTGCTATAATATCGGCAATTGCCGCACGGCCTGCGGTCTTGCGGTATGGGGAGCGGCGGCTGGGCCGCCGTCCCACCATGAAGGAAATGAGTTGATTTGATTTGACCATTATCATCGCGGGCGCCGGGAAGGTGGGCGCAACCCTGGCCGAGCACCTGGCGGACGAGGGCCACAGCGTTATCATCGTGGACGTGTCCGGGAACACGCTGGACCGCCTGTCCAACCAACTGGATGTCATGTGTGTGAAGGGCAACTGCGTCTCCCGGGACATACTGCTGGAGGCGGGGGCCAGGGAGTCCGATGTGCTCATTGCCGCCACCGGCTCCGATGAGATCAATCTGCTTTGCTGCCACATCGCCCATCGGGTGGGGGTGCCCTATACTGCGGCCCGCGTTCGGGGCACGGAGTATGTCAATGATTTGGATGCGCTGAGGACTGATCTGGGCATCTCCATGCTCATCAATCCGGAACTCACGGCCGCCATCGAGATCTCCCGGCTGCTGCGTTTCCCCAGCGCCGCCAACATCGACTCCTTTGCCCGGGGCCGGGTGGAGCTGATGTCCTTCACCGTCCAGGAGGGAGATTTCCTGGTAGGGCGCACCCTGGCCTCGCTGGCCTCCAAGATTCAGGGCCTGCCCATGTTGCTGTGCGCCGTGGAGCGGGGGGAGGATGTATTTATCCCCAACGGCGCGTCCCTGCTGGCGGCAGGGGACCGGGTGTCCGTGGCGGGCACCCCCAGCGGCATCCACCAGTTTTTCAAGCTGCTGGGCCGCCAGACCCACCGCATCCGGGATGTGTTTATCATCGGCGGCGGGCGCATCGCCTTCTATCTGCTGGTTCAACTGGAGCGGCTGGGTATGAGCTGCAAGGTGGTGGAAAAAGGCGCTGAGCGCTGCCGGGAGCTGGCGGAGGAATTTCCCCACTCCCTTATTATCCACGGCGACGGCACCGACCCCGAGCTGCTCACTGAGGAGCGCATGGCCTCCAGCGACGCCTTCATTGCCCTGACCAACCGGGATGAGGACAACCTGATTATCTCGCTCTACGCGCACCAGGCGGGGGTGTCCAAGGTGGTGGCCAAGTCCAGCCGCCAGAATTACACAGCCATCGCCCGCTCCGCCGGGGTGGAGTCGGTGGTGTCTCCCAAGCTGGCTACGGCGGGGCTGATCCTGCGCTTTATCCGGGGACTGCAGAATTCCAAGGGCACGGTGATGACCGCTCTGTACCGCATCGCCGGGGGCAAGGCGGAGGCGATGGAGTTCCTGGTTTCCTCCGCCACCCGGAACCTAAAGGTGCCGCTGAAGAGCCTGAAGCTGCGAAAGGGTGTGCTCATTGCCGTCATCGTGCGCAATGGAACGGTTATTATCCCCGAGGGGTCGACCTGCTTGGAGCAGGGGGACGACGTGATTGTCATCGCGCGGGACAGCGGTATTTTGGATCTAAATGATATTTATGAGGGCAGTGGACTATGAATTTTAAATTGGTGCTGCGCATCACCGGCTTTACCCTGCTGATTGAGGCGGGGGCCATGCTTGTCCCCATGGTGGTGGCGCTGCTCTATGGGGAGAGCCCCCTCCCTTTCCTGTGCGCCATTTTGCTGGTGCTGGCTGCGGCCTGTGTACCGGTGTTTCTGTTCAAGCCTAAAGCAGACTTTTTTGCCCGGGAGGGTTTCTTCACCGTAGGACTTATCTGGGTGCTGTTTGGGGTGTTTGGGGCGCTGCCGTTCTGGTTTTCCGGACAGTTTGGCTCCTATGTGGACTGCTTTTTTGAGACAATCTCCGGTTTCACCACCACCGGCGCCACCATCCTCACCGCCATCGAGGGCCTGCCCATGGGGCTGCTGTTTTGGCGGTCCTTCACGCACTGGCTGGGAGGGATGGGGGTGCTGATCCTCACCGCCGCTCTGCTGCCCTTCCTGGGGATCAGCTCCAACTTTCTCATCCGGGCGGAGAGCCCGGGACCGGTGAAGAGCAAGCTGGTGCCCCGGGCCTCCCAGTCCTCCAAAATTTTGTACACCATCTATCTGGCGCTGACGGTGCTGGAGGTGCTGTGTCTGCGTCTGGCGGGGATGAACTGGTACGATGCCGTCACCCATGCCATGTCCACGGCGGGCACCGGCGGATTTTCCGACCGAAACGCCTCGGTAGGAGCCTTTGGCAGCCCCGCTATTGAAATCATCATCACAGTATTCATGCTGCTGTTTTCCATCAACTTCTCCGTCTACTTCCTGCTCCTCACCGGCAAGGTCCGGCAGACGCTGAAAAGCGACGAGCTGAGGTTTTTCCTCATCATGGTGGCCGTGTCCATCGCCGCTATCTCCTGGAACATCCGGGATGTGTACGCCTCAGCGGGGGACTGTGTCCGCTACGCCGCCTTCCAAGTGTCGTCTATCGTGTCCACCACTGGATTTTCCTCTGATAACTATGACCTGTGGCCGGAATTTTCCAAAATGTTGCTGGTGGTGCTCACTTTTATCGGAGCCTGCGGCGGGTCCACCGGCGGCGGCATCAAGTGCGGGCGCATCCTCATCCTCATCCGCTCCGCCCAGCGGGAGGTGCGCTCCATCGTCCATCCCCGGGCGGTATCCGTGGTCCGGCTGGACGGCGCCGCAGTGAGCGAGAGCGCCGTGCGCACCGCTCAGTGCTATTTTATTGCCAATCTGTTCCTGGTGTTTAGTATGGCCATTGTGGTGGGGCTGGACAACTTTTCCTTCGGCACCACCCTCACTGCGGTTATCACCTGCATCAGCAACGTGGGACCCGGTTTGGAGCTGGTCGGTCCGGCGGGTAATTTTGCTGCCTTCTCGGTACTGAGCAAACTGGTGCTCTCTTTTGCCATGATCCTGGGACGGCTGGAGATGTACCCGATCCTAGTGCTGTTCAGCAGCAGCGCTTGGAAGCGGTCCTGATGTCAAAACGCGGCCCCTTTTCGACTGAAGAGGGGCCGCAAAAATTTTTCGGAAATTTGAGAAAAGGTGTTGACAAATTCAGCGGTGTTTGGTATTATCTATCTTGCGCTGAGGCGAGTGCGGCAAAAATGTTTTGAATATGGGGGTATAGCTCAGCTGGGAGAGCGCTTGAATGGCATTCAAGAGGTCAGCGGTTCGATCCCGCTTATCTCCACCAGGAAACATGGGAACCATGTGAAGGAAAAGGCTTCAAATCGAAAGATTTGAGGCTTTTTTCTTGCTTTCCGTTCAAACTCTGACCTTTCACATTTTGCCCCATTGCCATCTGTACCAGAACGATACCAGAATGAAGGTTTGACTCCGTGCCGCTGAATGATTTTCAACGGCACAGGCTGTCATTTATTGAAACTGGCCCGCTTGAAATTCTGGTATGTACCAGAATTTGCGGGAACACAGCAAGTTTTCTATGTTATCAACGTGAACGCGAAACTTTGAAGGTCTTACTGAATTTCTCTGCGGCGGCCTGCCGCACTTCTTCTTGGACGTGTAAATAGTGCTGGGTCATTTCCATGTCGGCGTGGCCTACCATGCTCTGAATGGTTTCCATGTCCACGCCCAGGGCTTGGAGCTGGGAGGCATAGGTGTGTCGACAGCTATGGGGCGTCAGCATACGCACACCGGGCACTTTGAACAGTGCGTTGCGGTATTTGTCCCGGAAATGGCTGGGGTTTACGGGCTGTCCGGCGATGGGGCTTTCCCACACGAATTTTCCAGCCTGTTCCCGAAGAAACACAGCGCAAGGCCGAACATTGGGCGGCACAGGTACGTCCCGGACGCTGGCGGCGCTCTTGGGCGGGCCGATGTACGGTTTACCTTTCACCATGTTTACCGCTTGCCGGATGTGAATACAGGAACCGTCCGGCTCGATATGCTGAGGCTCCAGGGCAAGGACTTCTTGTGTCCGCATTCCCGTTGCCAGCATGAGCCGGATCGTGTGCCCCGTCCTGTCCTGGGGCAAGCCCTCCATGAGCTTTTGCACTTCCTCCTGGGTGAACGCCTCCTTACGCTGTACGGGCCGCTGGGCCTTATTTTTTCCGCAAAGCGGACGGGGTTTTTTCTGATAAGGTCATTGGCCTCAGCTTTGTGCATGATCTGGTAGAGCATTCCTCGGCACTTGGTCAGGTAGGAATCGGATTTGCCATCAACCCGGAGGCCCTTCAAAAAGTTCTCCACATCCAGGGGCTTGATACTGGCTAACTTGCGCGGCCCGAACCCCTTTACCAGCGTTTTCAGTGTGTAACCGTAGCTCTCATAAGTAGTGGGCGATACAGAATCCTTGTAACCCTCGTACCACCTCTGTGCCCATTCTTGGAACGTAAGATGGGGGTCAATGTATAACCCCGCCGCCACCTCCTGCTTGTAGACGTCCGCTTTGTCCTTAGCCTCCTTTTGAGACTTGCCGTAGAAGCTCTTGTAACGGCGCGTCCCGTCGGCTTTGTAACCCACCATCATGGTACACTCCCACAGGCCGTTGGAACGTTTACGGAGCGTTCCCTCGCCATTGGAGCGTTTTCCTGGCATAGTTTGTCCTCCTTCCAATCAGATTTACTGCCCTTCCCGCAATTTGCGCTCTTTCACCCTCTTTCTTGTCATTTTGGAGTTATAGGCACCCCGGCACCGGGGAGAACAGTATTCCGCCCGCAAGTCCTCTGCGACGAAGAACGTTTGACAATGCTTGCATTGCCGAACGGCCTTGCCCTGGACAGACACCAGATGGGCATAGGCCAGATTGATGCAGGTCACTAAATCGTACACCTGGGCCGTCAGCCTGGGTGTTTTTTTGTGCTCAAAGCTCAGGCCCCATTCCGTGTTGTGGATGGGGAAATATGGGCGGTCAATTTCCTCCATAAATCGGAGGTAGAAATCTAACAGCGTCAGCGCCAGTGAGCAGACCGGGATGGCGCCGCTCTTGCTACGCATACAGGCCCGTTGGGTCAGCTCATAGTGTAAGGCGTGGCTTATGTCATTGTCCTCGGCGTCCTGCCGGATCGCCATGGCCCGGTTTCCATACCGGGCGGGATAGGTAGTCAAGACGCTGGAACCGGGCTCCCAGGCTGGGAGGCCGTAGCGATATACAAAATCCAGGAGGATATCGACGAGCGGCCCGGCCTTCTTGGGATTGGGCGCAAAGAAGTCACCGCAACGCCAGAAAGCCACGTCCTCAAGGGGCAGTATCTTTTGGGACAGGCAGTAGTCCATGAACACATCACAATCAGCTACAGCGGCCCCGGTCCGCACCACGTCCAGCAACAGGCCCTGGCTGTCCTCGAAAGGGTCATAGCGCCGGGGGATTGCATTGGCCTCCGGCGTGATAAACAGCACGCCCTGTTCTGCGATAGCGCCATAGTTTCGGTATTTGGGGACAGCGCCATGGAAATGTGCAAAGTTCATCTCCTGCATAATATCAGCCCTCTTTCGTTATAGTTTATATGCACACTGTATCACGAATATATGTTAGCACAAATATAGCACGTTGTCAAAAAATATTCTGTCATATTGCGGCGAACGATTTATATTGACCAGAATACAGAAGTGATATAATATAGTTATATCATATCACCAAGCAAGATATAGAAAGAATTGTGTCAGGAGTATATGAAATCCTATCACGGAAAGGAGGGCAGAGACTTGAAAACTGAATGCAAGCATTTTGGCGAGCTTCCGGCCATGCTGACAGCAACGGAACTGGCCGGGGCGCTGGGCATTTCCAAAGCCGGGGCCTACACGCTGATACACAGCAAGGGCTTTCCCACGCTCCGAATCGGCAAGCGGCTCATGGTGCCGAAGGACAAGCTGACGGTGTGGATCGACCGCAACACGGGCGGCGCATAGGGCACGCGCCGATTTTAGCAAGCACTGGATTTGTATGGCACAAATCCGCTTGGCAGGGGGAGTGTCCCCCTGACCCCTACTACGGAAGGAGGGAACCAATGGGAAAAACCGTGAAGCTGACTATCCGCTTGTCCCCGGAGGACATGGCCCTTTTGAAGTCCCACAGCACCAAAACCCGGCTGTCCCAGTCTGCCTATTTGCGGATGCTGATACGGGGCTATGTTCCAAAAGCCTACCCGCCGGAGCTCTATTTTGAAGTGCTCCAAAAGCTGAACCAGGCCAGCGGCACAGTGGCCGACCCGGTGATTTACCGGGAACTGCTGGGTGCTCTGTACACGCTCCAGGAGACTGTGACCGTCCCGGCAAAAATTGAGGACATCTGATGGCTACCACGGCGATTTGGAAAGTCAAGGGTAACTTGGGGCAGGTGGTAAACTACGCCGCCAACCCGGACAAAACCACGCTCACCGTTGAGGATTTGCAAGGATTGCGGGATGTGATGGATTACGCCACCCAGGACTACAAAACCGAAGAACAAAGGTATGTCAGCGGCGTGAACTGCGCCCCAGAGATCGCCAGGGATCAGATGATGATGGTGAAGCAGCAATTTGGCAAAGAGGGCGGTATTATCGCCTTTCACGGCTACCAGTCCTTTGCTCCTGGGGAGGTCACGCCAGAACAGGCCCACGAGATTGGCGTGGAACTGGCCCGGCGGCTGTGGGGTAATCGGTTTCAAGTGGTGGTTGCCACCCACCTGGACAGGGAGCATATCCATAACCATTTTGTACTGAACTCCGTCTCTTTTGTGGATGGGAAGAAATACAACGATTGCAAAGCCAGCTATGCCCTCATGCGTCAGACCTCCGACCAACTTTGCCGGGAGCATGGGCTGTCCGTTATTGAGGCTCCAGAACAGGGCCGTACCATGAGCTATGATACCTGGGAGGCCCAGCAGAAGGGCAATCCGACATGGTACGGGCAGATACGCCGGGATGTGGATGCCTGTATCGCCCATTCCTTCTTATTTGAACACTTTCTGGCAAATCTGAAAAAACAGGGCTATGCGGTCAAGACGGGAAAATATATCGCTGTCCGGCCTCCAGGGAAGGAGCGGTTTGTCCGCCTGAAAACCCTGGGAGACGATTACACCGAAGAAGCTATCCGGGAGCGCATACGTGCCCATGAGCAACTGCCCCGCCGGCCCGCACCCAGGACAACACCGAAACGGAGCTATAAAATCCAGCACAAGCCCAGGAAATTGACGGGTTTCCGGGCGTTATACTTCCATTACCTCTATCTGCTGGGCAAACTGAAAAAGCCCACGGCCTCGCCCCGGCGCAGACGTTACATGACGGATGAGATCATCAAATTTGACCGCTATGTGGAACAGGGCAGGCTACTGATGAAATACCGCATTGACACATGGGAGCAGCTCTCCATGCTGGAAGAAGCGATACAAAGCAAACTTGACGCCCTTTGCCACCAACGGAAAGGGCTTTACACCGCCAGGAGAAAAAATCCCACGGTAACAGGCCTCTCCCCTGCTATCCTATCTATCAATCAATCCATCAAAATCCTGCGGCGGGAGTTGAAGGTGTGCGGGAGGATAGAGGCTGACGGCCCCGCCATCCGCCAAAAGCTCCTGGAACCTTTGCCCGCCCCGCCGAAGGTAAAAGCGCCCCAGAAACAGCGCCCCCGGAAATGGCAACGCTGACCAGCGTTTGCCCCCGTGGGAGGGTACTCCACCGCCCAGCCCCCGTCAAGGCTGAAATGACCCGGCCCGCCCCCTCCGGGGGCGGGCCGGGTCTTGACCGGGTCTGTTCGGTGGAGTGGCGGTGGGTACGGGCAAACGCTGGGAGTGCCGGACACAGTCCGGCACTCCTCATTTTGGGAGGTGGCTCCATGGCGGCAGGGCCGCTGTTTTTTGTGTCTCATCGTGAGATTTATTTTGTCGAAACTTGCCCCGATTTGAGGTAAATTATTTATCATTTAGAATTATTCTATCTGATTTCCCCTGATTGAGGCCAATCGCTGTCAATAGGAATCCCAAGGCATTTTTCTGCAATTTGTGAAAACAGATTGAGAATGTTGTGGTAATGTGCTATAATTATTTTAAGGCAACACCGTACAATTGGTAGTGTCAATAGTTATGCGCAAATTTGGTTTGCAGCCTTCTGGTGAATGAGGTCAGCCAGCAATAGAGGTGTCTCCTTGGAGCGCCTCTAAGTGGTTCATATTCATGTACTTCTTGCTGCCC
>CATLHC010000060.1 GCA_949948775.1 uncultured Oscillospiraceae bacterium | reverse complement strand
TTATGCGCGCGCTCGTAGCGGCAAAAAAAGCCGGTCTGGTGCCGTGCGCTTCCATTCTACCAGAATCCGCACCACCTTTTCATCCATCGTGGTGCGGATTCCTTATATCGCATGAAGTTTTATGCCTGTAAGTGCTCGGGCGGTATTGCACGCCTCGGCCTCGTCGCCGCAAGCTCCATATCCCTCGCTTCCGCCTTGCGGCGAAAGCTCGCTCATTACGCTGTGGCTCCTCTCTCCACAAAGCCTGAAGGACGGCTTTGCGGGGACCCCATTTACGCTCTCAAATGCTCCGGCGGGCGGTATTGCAGCGCCTCGGCTAAATGGTTTGCCGCGATATCCGCCGCGCCGTCCAGGTCGGCGATGGTCCGGGCCACCCGCAGGATGCGGTCATAGCCCCGGGCGGTGAGGCCCAGGCGGTCGTAAGCCCCCCGGATGAGCTGCCGGCAAGTCTGGTCCAGCCCGCAGTAGTCCCGCAGCTCCCGGGGACCCATCTGGGCGTTGCAGGCGGGGCCGTCGGGGCCGAACCGAGCCAGCTGCACCGCCCGCGCGGCGTTGACCCGTGCCCGGATGACGGCGGAGCTCTCCGATGGAGGGACGCTGCCGGACAGCTCGTCGTACTCCAGGGAGGGCACGTCCACGCAGATGTCGATGCGGTCCAGCATGGGTCCCGACAGCCGGGACAGGTACCGCCGCACCGACTGCTCCGTGCAGGTGCACCGCCCCGAGGGATGGCCATACCAGCCGCATTTGCAGGGGTTCATGGCGCACACCAGCATGAACCGGCTGGGGTAGGTCACCGAGCCGGACACCCGGGAGATCTGGGTCCGGCCGTCCTCCAGCGGCTGGCGCAGCACCTCCAGCACGTCGGAGTGGAACTCGGGCAGCTCGTCCAGGAATAGCACGCCGTTGTGGGCCAGCGAGATCTCGCCGGGCTTGGGGTTGGAACCGCCCCCGGTCATCCCGGCGGCGGAGATGGTGTGGTGGGGGGCGCGGAAGGGGCGGCGGCGCACCATGGGGTGCTCCTTGGAGGTCAGGCCCATGACGGAGTAGATCTCCGTACAGGCCAGGGCCTCCGCCCGGGTCATGTCGGGGAGTATGCTGGGCAGGCGCTTGGCCATCATGGATTTGCCCGAGCCGGGAGAGCCCGACATGAGCACATGATGGCCCCCGGCGGCGGCTACCTCCAGGGCCCGCTTGGCGTGCTCCTGGCCCTTCACCTCGCTGAAATCCGGACCCTGGACGGGGGACGGCTCCTGCTCCCACACCGGGGCGGGCGGGATGAGTTGTTCCCCGGTGAGATGGCCGGCCAGCTCCCGCACGTTGTGGACGGGGATGACCTCCAGGCCGTCGGCCAGGGTGGCCTCGGGGGCGTTGTCGGCGGGGACGAACAGCCGTGCAATGCCCGCCCGCTTCGCCGCCAGGGCCATGGGCAGCACGCCGGATACGGGGCGAAGCCGCCCGTCCAGGGAGAGCTCGCCGATGAAGGCCGAGTCCCGCTCTGTTTTGAGGGACAGCTGGCTTCCAGCGGCCAGGATGCCCACCAGGATGGGCAGGTCGTACACCGTGCCCGCCTTGCGCCGGTCGGCGGGGGCCAGATTCACCGTGATGCGGGAGACGGGAAAGTCGAAGCCGCTGGACTTGATGGCCGAGCGCACCCGCTCCCGGGCCTCCTTCACGGCGGCGTCGGGCAGGCCCACCACGTCAAAGGAGGGCAGCCCCCCGGACAGGGCGCACTCGGCGGTGACGGGATAGCCCTCCACCCCGCGCAGGCCCAGGGAGATCACGCTGCACACCACGGGCGCTCACCTCTTTTCTGCTGTTTCCAATACTTTACCACGAGTTTCCCCTTTCCGCAAGGGGGAAGGGGCCGGAGGAAGAGGCGGGTGGGGCCAATTTTCTCTCTAAACTTTGCTGAAAAAATCCAGTTTGGCAATTGCAAAATCGGGGAGAGTGTGATAAACTTAACAACGCGAAACGGAACGAAACCGTATGAGGGAACGTTCTCATATGAAAAGGAGGAAAAACGCCTATGGCACGCAAGTTCAAAACTATGGACGGCAACACCGCCGCCGCCCACGTGTCCTACGCCTTCACCGAGGTGGCCGGCATCTATCCCATCACGCCGTCCAGCCCCATGGCGGACAACGTAGACCAGTGGGCCGCCGCGGGCCGGAAGAACATCTTCGGCCAGCCCGTCAAGGTCATCGAGATGCAGTCCGAGGCCGGCGCCGCCGGCACCGTCCACGGCTCCCTGGCCGCCGGCGCCCTGACCACCACCTACACCGCCTCCCAGGGCCTGCTGCTGATGATCCCCAACATGTACAAGATCTCCGGCGAGCTGCTCCCCGGCGTGTTCCACGTGTCTGCCCGCACCGTGGCCAGCCACGCGCTGAACATCTTCGGCGACCACTCCGACGTCATGGCCTGCCGCCAGACCGGCTTCGCCATGCTGGCCGAGGGCAACGTCCAGGAGGTTATGGACCTGGCCGCCGTGGCCCATCTGGCCGCCATTAAGGGCCGCGTCCCCTTCCTGAACTTCTTCGACGGCTTCCGCACCTCCCACGAGATCCAGAAGGTGGCCGTGTGGGATTACGACGACCTGGCCGAGATGCTGGACTGGAAGGCCGTGGAGGATTTCCGTGCCCGTGCCCTGAACCCCGAGCGCCCCGTCATGCGCGGTTCCCACGAGAACGGCGACGTGTTCTTCCAGCACCGCGAGGCCTGCAACAAGTACTACGACGCCATCCCCGAGATCGTCGAGGAATACATGGGCAAGGTCAACGCTAAGCTGGGCACCAACTACCAGCTGTTCAACTACTACGGCGCCCCCGACGCCGACCGGGTCATCATCGCCATGGGCTCCATCTGCGACGTGGCCGAGGAGGTCATCGACTACCTGAACGCCCACGGCGAGAAGGTGGGTCTCATCAAGGTCCGCCTGTACCGCCCCTTCCGTGCGGACAAGCTCCTGGCCGCCATCCCCGCCACCTGCAAGAAGATCGCCGTGCTGGACCGGACCAAGGAGCCCGGCGCCCAGGGCGAGCCTCTCTACCTGGACGTGGTCACCGCTTTGGCCAACGCCGGCAAGACCGACGTCTCCGTCATCGGCGGCCGCTACGGCCTGGGTTCCAAGGACACGCCCCCCGCCAGCGTGTTCGCGGTCTATGAGGAGCTGACCAAGTCCGCTCCCAAGCGCCAGTTCACCATCGGCATCGTGGACGACGTGACCAACACCTCCCTGGAGGAGAAGCCCTCCCCCAACACCGCGGCCGAGGGCACCATCGAGGTCAAGTTCTGGGGTCTGGGCGGCGACGGCACCGTGGGCGCCAACAAGAACTCCATCAAGATCATCGGCGACCACACCGACAAGTACGTCCAGGCGTACTTCCAGTACGACTCCAAGAAGACCGGCGGCGTGACCATCAGCCACCTGCGCTTCGGCGACCAGCCCATCCGCGCCCCCTATTATATCAACAAGGCTGACTTCGTGGCCTGCCACGTCCCCTCCTATATCGTCAAGGGCTTCCCCATGGTCCGGGACGTGAAGGACGGCGGCACCTTCCTCATCAACTGCCAGTGGTCTGACGAGGAGCTTGACAAGCATATGCCCGCCGTGGCCAAGCGCTATATCGCCGAGCACAACATCCAGGTCTACACCATCAACGCCATCGACCTGGCCATCGAGATCGGCATGGGCAAGCGCACCAACACCATCCTCCAGTCCGCCTTCTTCAAGCTGGCCAAGGTCATGCCCGAGGAGGAGGCCATCGGCTATATGAAGGACGCCGCCACCCACTCCTATCTGAAGAAGGGCCAGGACATCGTGGACATGAACCACAAGGCCATCGACATCGGCGCCACCGCCTTCAAGAAGTTCGACGTACCCGCCTCCTGGGCCACCGCCACCGACGAGGACAAGGGCGAGAAGCTGGAGGGCCGCGCCGAGCTGGTGGAGCAGGTGAAGGACGTGATGGAGCCCATCAACCGCATGGACGGCGACAGCCTGCCCGTGTCCGCCTTCGTGCCCCACGTGGACGGCACCTTCCAGCAGGGCGCCGCCGCCTATGAGAAGCGCGGCGTGGCCGTCAGCGTCCCCGCCTGGAATCCCGATACCTGCGTGCAGTGCAATATGTGCGCCTACGTCTGCCCCCACGCCACCATCCGTCCCTTCGCTTTGAGCGAGGAGGAGGCCAAGAACGCCCCCGACTGCGCCCAGATCGTGGACATCAAGGCCGGCAAGGGCAAGGGCGTTTACAAGTACTCCCTGGCCGTGTCCGCCATGGACTGCATGGGCTGCTCCGTCTGTGTGGGCGTGTGCCCCACCAAGAGCCTGTCCATGGTGCCCATGGAGAAGGAGGCCGTGCGCCAGCCCGCCTTCGACTATATGGTGGCCAAGGTGGCCCCCAAGGCCGACATGGAGGGTACCGCCTCCGTCAAGGACAGCCAGTTCAAGCAGCCCCTGCTGGAGTTCTCCGGCTCCTGCGCCGGCTGTGCCGAGACCGCCTACGCCCGCCTGGTCACCCAGGTGTGCGGCGAGCGCATGTATGTCTCCAACGCCACCGGCTGCTCCTCCATCTGGGGCGGTCCCGCCGCCACCTCTCCCTACACCGTCAATAAGGACGGCAAGGGCGTGGCCTGGGCCAACTCCCTGTTCGAGGACAACGCCGAGCACGGCCTGGGCCTGCACCTGGGCCAGAAGGCCATCCGCAACGCCCTGATCGAGAAGATCGAGGGCATGGCCAAGCACTGCGCTGAGAGCGGCGAGCCCAACGCGGTGCTCCAGAAGTATCTGGATACCAAGGACGATGGCGAGGCCAACGCCGCCGCCACCAAGGAGCTGATCGCCCTGCTGGAGAAGTGGGCGGCTGACGGCTGCGAGGACTCCAAGGCCATCCTGGCCCAGAAGGAGTACCTGAACAAGAAGTCCGTGTGGATCTTCGGCGGCGACGGCTGGGCCTATGACATCGGCTACGGCGGACTGGACCACGTGCTGGCCTCCGGCGAGGACGTGAACATCTTCGTGTTCGACACCGAGGTGTACTCCAACACCGGCGGACAGGCGTCCAAGTCCTCCAACATCGGCCAGGTGGCGCAGTTTGCCGCCGCCGGTAAGACCATCGCCAAGAAGTCCCTGGCGGAGATCGTCATGCAGTACGGTTACGTGTACGTGGCCCAGGTGGCCATGGGCGCCAACCCCAACCAGACCCTCCAGGCCATCCGGGAGGCCGAGGCCTATCACGGCCCGTCCCTGGTCATCGGCTACAGCCCCTGCGAGATGCACTCCATCAAGGGCGGCATGGCCAACTGCCAGAGCGAGATGAAGAAGGCCGTGGCCTGCGGCTACTGGAACCTGTTCCGGTACAACCCCGCCAACAAGGCCGAGGGCAAGAACCCGTTCACCCTGGACTCCAAGGCCCCCGCCGGCGGCTATCAGGAGTTCCTGCTCAACGAGGCCCGCTACAGCTCTCTGACCCGCTCCTTCCCGGACCGCGCCGACAAGCTCTTCAAGGAGAACGAGGCGGCCGCCATGGAGCGCTGGGAGCACCTGCAGAAGCTCATCGAGCTGTACAAGTAATTCCCGCTTGAAGCAAATAAAACAGGTCCCCTCGAGAGAGGGGGCCTGTTTTTTTGTCCGTCGGGGCAATCTCGCCCTCCGGGGGGATACTTTCTCTCGCGCGAGAGAAAGTACCCAAAGAGCGCGCATAGGGGCCGCGGCCCCTATGTACCCCGGGGGACGCTATATACGGGCGGTTGGTGGGAACTTTTCGGCGCAGAGGGCCTTCGACGCAGGTGCTTCTATTTGTGCTGCCGCCGGTATCCAGGCATTGGAAGTGGTAAGTCTTACAGCTTTGCGCCTGAGTGGGCGTGGTAGGTGCGGTGATGCGGTCACTTTTTGTTGCGGACGAACACCTGGGTGCCCTGGTATTTGGCGTTGTGGCGCTCGTCGATCTCGAAGCCCTCCAGGGCCGCGATGAACTTGGACAGCTTGGCGTAGCCGTAGTTGCGGGAGTCGAAATCCGGCTGCTTTTTGATCAGCAGGGTGCCCAGGTCCCCCAGGTAGGCGTAGCCGTCCTCGTCCGCCAGGTCCTCCACCGACTGGGCGATGAGCTCCTGCACGGTGAGGGCGGGGGACTCCGCCGGGGCGGCCTTTTTCTTGGCGCTCTTGCCCGCCGGGGCGGGGGAATCCGCCTTCTCCGCGGCCTTCAGCGACTCGATGTAGACGAACTTGTCACAGGCCACGATGAAGGGCTTGGGCGTCTTTTTCTCCCCCATGCCGTACACCTTCATCCCCGCCTCCCGCAGCCGGGTGGCCAGCCGGGTGAAGTCGCTGTCGCTGCTCACCAGCACAAAGCCGTCGCAGTTGCCCGAGTAGAGGACGTCCATGGCGTCGATGATCATGGCCGAGTCGGTGGCGTTTTTGCCGGTGGTGTAGCTGTACTGCTGGAAGGGGGTGATGGCGTGCTCCAGCAGCAGGGGCTTCCAGCTGCCCATATTGGGGGCGGTCCAGTCGCCGTAGATGCGCTTGATGGTGGCCGAGCCGTACACCGCCACCTCCGCCATGATCTCCCGCAGGGCGGTGCGGGGGGCGTTGTCCGCGTCGATGAGCACGGCGAGCCGCAGTTCGTTTTCCATGTTAGGGGTCTCCTTTGGCTGTTGTTCATCCTTTTTCTTGAAAGAAAAAGGATCAAAAAGAACTTTTAGACCGCTTCCACAGTGCGTGGACACCAAAAGAGGATGCACGGTGACCAGCCTGGGCAGAGATTTGAATTTTTAGCAAATTCAGTATATCATAGGCAGGGGGAAAAGGAAAGCGAAAAAAATTTTTCTCCCCCTGCAACGATTGGCCCTGCCAGGGCGTGTAATAGTCAGAAGGGGCCGAAGCAAAGCCACCCTTCAGGCTTTGCCCAGGCGAGAGGAGGGGAAGCTGTGGACCACTCCAACCGGTTGGAAGAATTGGTGAATGAACATGAGCACACCCTGTTCCGGGCGGCGCTGGCCATTTTGGGCGACGTCCAGGAGGCGGAGGACGCGGTGCAGGACGCCTTTCTGCGCTATTTGGAAAAGCGCCCGGAGCTCCGGGACCGGGAGCACGAGAAGGCGTGGCTGCTGAAGGTGACGGCCAACCGCTGCAAAAGCGTCCTGCGCACCCGCAAGCGCCGCCCCACGGTGGAGCTGCTGGATATCTACCCCGCCCGGTCGGAGGACGGCAGCCGGGAGCTGCTGGAGGCCATTCTGGCCCTGCCCGCCAACCAGCGCTCGGCGGTGCACCTGCACTACTACGAGGGCTACACCTCCGAGGAGATCGGGGCCATCCTGGGCCAGCGGCCCGGGACGGTGCGCTCCCACCTGAGCCGGGCCAGGGACGCCCTGCGGCGGTACTTATTGGAAGACGAAGGAGAGTGAATGACACCATGAAGCGGTATAAACGATTTATGGACGGAGTCAGGGCCTCCGACACCCTGAATCAGCGGCTGAAAGAGCTGAAGGAGCCGAAAAAGAGGCCCGCCTGGACAAAGTACGGCGCCATGGCGGCGGCGCTGGTGCTGGTGTTCGGCCTGGGCTGGTATGGGCTGAACTATTTGCACACGGTGGTGGGCCAGCGGATGTTTATGGAGGCAATCGAGAAGGAGGGGGCCACCCAGCCCGACATCGCTCTGGCGGGACCCGGTGATGTGGCCGAACCGGGGCAGCAGACCCTGGGGAGTTATGATGTGACCGGGGACGGGGTGACAGCCCACTATCTCCTGCCCTATATCGAGTACACGCAGGCGGGGAACCCCAACCGCTACGCAGTGACTGCGGACTGGGACATCCCCGCGGGGGCGTTCCGGCGGGACATGAGCCGGGAGCACATCGCCTATCTGCTGGGCGGGGAGGACGCGCTGTCCACCCACCTGGACTGGGACGGCTACGAGCTGTCCGGCTGGGCGGCGTGGTATGAGAACGGCGACTTCTGGGGGGCCTATATTCAGGGCTATGCCGGAGAGCTGGACCACTTTGAGTTTGCTGTGACCGCCAACCAGCTTCCCCCCACCTGTTTCGAGTTCCCCGACATCGAGGAGCAGGACGTCTGCGGCGTAATGGTCACCGCCGTCGGCTACGACTCCACCGCCAGCACCCGGCAGGTGAGCTTCATGAAGGACGGCTATGGCTACTGCTTCGGTCTCACCGGGACGGACAGGGAGCTGGCTGAGAAACGGGTGAGCCGCCTGGTGCGGCTGGTGGCCGACGATGGGACCCGCTATCTGGAGTGGATCACAGATACCATGGAGCCTGTCATGACAGCCAATGGGGACGGGACGGTCACCTGTCAGGTCTGTGGAGAGACTTTCCCGGACCGCACCCACGGGGACGGGAGTTTATCCAAGCACGAGAGCGCTATCCCTGAGTTCGTTCCAAACTACGATCCCACCTACGAGGACAGCGCGCCCACTGTTTCCGCTCTGCCCTATGATCCCAGAGAGGCGATGGACCCCGGTGACAGCCCTCGGGACAAAGGAGAAAACTGGTGCGGCACCCAGGGGGCGGACACTGAGACCTGCCCCGAGTGCGGCGTGACCTATCCGGCGGGAATGTCCCATGACTGCGCGATGTGCGACGGCTATCCGGTGCCCCACATCTGCGAGATCTGCGGCGAGGCTTATCCGGAAGGCGCAGCCCATAGCCACGAGATCTGCGGCTACCCCCTGGCCCCGGACACCCATGTCTGTGAGGTGTGCGGCCAGACCATCCCCGCGGGGGTGGAGCACAGCCACCAGCAGGAGCACCACTCAGAGCACCACTGACAAGACCCCGCCCCGGCTTTGCCGGGGCGGGTTTTTCCTCTTGCGCCACAGGCTGGGCCCTGCTATAATATCCCTGTTTATGGGACTCTGTTTCCGCTAGGATAGGGGACGAAAGGAGGGGACGCCCATGGCTAAGAGCGCCAATCAAAAGCGGAAGCTGCTGCTGCTGGCAAAGCTGCTGCTGGAGCGCAGCGACGAGGACCACCCCATCTCCCGCCAGGACATGCAGCAGGAGCTGGAGCGCTGGGGGGTGAGCGCCGAGCGCAAGAGCATCTATGACGACATGGAGCAGCTCAAGGAGCTGGGGCTGGACGTGCAGGCCCGCCGGGGGCGCAGTGGAGGCTGGTACATCGGGGCGCGGGACTTCGAGCTGGCGGAGCTGAAGCTGCTGGTGGACGCGGTGCAGTCCAGCCGCTTCCTCACCAAGCGCAAGAGCGACGCCCTCATCCGCAAGCTGGAGGGGCTGACCAGCGTCCACCAGGCCCGGCAGCTCCAGCGGCAGGTGTATGTGGACCGGCGGGTCAAGACCATGAACGAGAGCATTTTCTACAACGTGGACAAGCTCCAGGGGGCCATTGCCCAGAACAGGGTGGTGACCTTCCGGTACTTTGAGTACAACGCCCGGCGGGAGCGGGTGTTCCGCAGGGAGGGGGCGCGGTACAAGCTCACCCCCTACGGCCTCATTTGGGACAGCGAAAACTACTATTTAGCCGGATGGGATGAGCTGCGCCGGGAGGTGCGCCACTACCGGGTGGACAAGATGGCGGACATCAGCGTCACCAGCATGAAGGGCCACCCCCAGGAGGGGTGGACGGCGGAGGGCTACGCCCGAAAGCACTTCGGCATGTTCGCGGGGACGCCCTGCCAGCTGCGGCTGCGGTGTGAGGACCGGCTGGCCGGGGTGGTCATCGACCGCTTCGGACTGGAGGCGGCCCTGATCCCCGACGGGGAGGGCTATTTCACCGTCTCGGTGGACTTGGTGGTCAGTCCGCCCCTGTGGGGCTGGCTGTTCGGCCTGGGCCCCGGGGTGGAAGTGCTCAGTCCGGGCTGGGCGGTGGAAGAGTTTGCCGCCCGGCTGGAGCAGGCGGCGGCGATGTACCGGGACAGGCCGGCTCAGGAGAAGGCGGAAACATCCGCGAAGGAGCCGCCGAAGGAATAATCCGTGGAAGAAATGGGGAGACTTTTTCCAAACGGGGCCGAAGTGGCCCGAAGCTGGAGGGGCTTTCCATGGAGCGGACGCAATTGGGGCGGGAATTTTATGAGCTGGGCCTGCGGCTTGGCGGGCTGGGCGCGGTATTGATCGGCAGCGGCGGCGGATCTCTGGCCCGGGCGCTGGCCAGGGCTGCGGGCTGCGGCGTGGCTTTGGCGGGGGGAGAGGCCAGGTTCCATGACGGCGGCTGCGCCGCCTGCGGGGCGTGGCTGGCGGAGCACTATGAGCTGTCCGCCGCCTTATTTGTCCGCCAGGACGGGAGCTTGGTGGAATGGTACCTGCTGGACGGCCAGGGAAAGCACTCCGCGCCGGTGGAGGCGGGAGAATCCGCCCCCCCGTGCACGGGGGAATGGGACCTGCTGGCCGGTACGGACTGCGCCTGGGCGGCGGACCGGGCGGGGGAATACCGGGGAGAGCTGGGCCCGGCCTGTGCGGAGGGCCCAGCCGCTCTCACCCTGGCGCTGGAGCGGCTGGGATATGAGGTGGCGGACCGGCCTGTTCCCGGCGGACCGCTGTTCCGGTCCGACCGGGAGGGATTTTCCCTCCAGGTGGAGGAGCGGGGCGCGGTGTTCTGTCCACAGGGGGCGGACGCCCTGGGAGGGCTGGCGGGTTACGCAGAACAGCCTCAGGCGGTACCCGCCTTCCGGCGGTTGGATGGAGACAAAACACAGAGTTTATAAAAGATTAAAAATTACTTTTTGGCGATTTTCGCCCGGTTGACAGACCAAGAAAAGTCTGCTATACTGGGTTCAACTTAACTGAAAAGGGTGAAAAGATGCGCAAGTAAGTCGAACTTCAAGCTGTGAACAATGAGTTGAGGTCCATGTCTCATGGGCCTGGGCTTTCATGGCGCGAAGGGCGGCTTGCTGACCGGGGGCGTTTTGCGCCCCTGCCTTTTCGTCATGTAACCGCCTTTCCGTTGTGGAAGGCGGTTTTTTGTGTGGAAAGGAGCGGATGCGTATGCTACAGGTGAAAAATCTCACCATCATCCATAAAAAGGACCTGACCACCCTGGTGGACGGCCTGACCTTCATCCTGGCTCCCGGCGACCGGGCGGCGCTGATCGGAGAGGAGGGCAACGGCAAATCCACGGTGCTCAAGCTGCTGTACGACCCGGCGCTGGTGGAGCCCTATGCCGAATGGACGGGGGAGATCGTGGACAGGGGTCTGCGAAAGGGCTGGCTGGCCCAGGAGCTGACCCCGGCGGAGCTGGAGCTGCCCGTGTGGGAATTCTGCCGGCGCTCCCCGGCATTTGAGGAGGCGGACCCCAAGGCCCTGGACCGCGCCGCCCGGCAGGTGGGGCTGAGCGCCGACCTGTTCTGGGATGACCGCCCTATGTCCACTCTGTCCGGCGGCGAGCGGGTCAAACTGAGGCTGGCCCTGTTGATGCTGGACGGACCGGATGTGCTGCTGCTGGACGAGCCGTCCAATGATTTGGACGTAGAGACGCTGGAATGGCTGGAAACCTTCCTGCTGGGCTGTAAAGTTCCGGTGCTGTACATCTCCCACGACGAAGCGCTTTTGGAGCGCACCGCCAACGTGGTCATCCACCTGGAGCGCCTGCGGCGGCGGACGGTGGCTCGGTGTACCGTGTCCCGGACGGGCTACGGGCAGTATGTGGAGGAGCGCTCCGCGGGCTTTGAGCGCCAGGAGCAGCAGGCCCGGAAGGAACGGGCGGAGTACGGCGCGAAAATGGAGACTTACCGCCGGATTCACGACAGTGTGGAGCATCAGCTCGTCACCGTCAGCCGCCAGAACCCCGGCAAGGGACGGCTGCTGAAAAAGAAGATGCACACGGTGCTGTCCATGGGCCGCCGGTTCGAGCGGGAGAAGGAGAGCATGACCGCCCTGCCCGAGTGGGAGGAGGCCATCCTCACCGCCTTTGACGAGGGGAGGTCCGCCTTCCCGGCGGGTAAGACCGTCCTGCGGCTGGACCTGCCCGAGCTGGCCGCCGGGGATCGGGTGCTGGCCCGAGACGTGCGGCTGTGGGTGGACGGTCCGGAGAAGATTGGTATCATTGGACCAAACGGGGCGGGGAAGTCCACGCTTTTGAAGCTGATTGCGGACCAGCTGCTGCCCCGGACCGACCTGCGGGCGGCGTACATGCCCCAGGACTACGGCGACCTGCTGCTGGGGGAGAGGACCCCGGTGGAAATTTTGGCCCCGTCCGGCTGGAAAGAGGATGTGACAAGGGCACGCACTTTACTGGGAAACATGAAGTATAAGGCGGAGGAGATGGAGCACCCGGCGGCGGGGCTGTCCGGGGGCCAGCGGGCCAAGCTGCTGTTTCTGTCCATGGTGCTCAATGGAGCCAACGTGCTGGTGCTGGATGAGCCCACCCGGAATTTCTCGCCCCTGTCTGCGCCGGTGATCCGGCGGGTTCTGGCGGATTTCCATGGAGTTATCATCAGCGTGTCCCATGACAGATTGTATTTGGAACAGGTGTGCACCAGGGCGCTGGAGCTGACTGAAACCGGCCTGCGGGAGCGGCTGTAAACCCCCGGTTGACAAAAAAATAACCCCGAATTGGTGGCCGAAGCGAGGAAAACGGTGGTATCATAGGGTCGAAAAGGAGGTGAGGCGATGACTGTCGGACAGCGGATCGCCCAGAGGCGCAAAGAGCTGGGGCTGTCCCAGGAGGCGCTGGGGGAGCGGCTGGGGGTGTCCCGGCAGGCCATCTACAAGTGGGAGTCGGACGCCGCCCTGCCCGAGATCGAGAAGCTGGTGAACCTGAGCCGGGAGTTTTCGGTGTCCATAGACTGGCTGCTGGGCCAGGAGGACGAGACAAGGGAACCCCAAGAGCTGACGCCGGAGCAGCTGCGCATGGTGGAGGAGATCGTGGGGCGGTATCTGGCCGCCCAGCCGGAGCAGGAGTCCCTTCCAAAGCCGGAGCCGGTGGCGGCCCCTAAGCGGCGGCGGTGGCCCTGGGTGCTGGCGGCGCTGGTGCTGGCGGGGGTGTTCTGGAGCCTGTTCGGCCGGCTGGAACAGATGAAACGAGATTATTACAGCCTGCAGAGCTCCATTGAATTTGTCAATCAGAGTGTGAATCAGCAGATCAATGGTATCACCAGCCGGGTGGAGGATGTCCTGCAAAGCCAGAACAGCCTGACGGCGGAGCAGAGCGCTGAGGTGACCGCTACAGACTACCGGGCCAATACCGCCGCCATCTCCGCCCGGGCGGTGCCCCGCACCTATGTGGAGGGCATGACTGTGGAGTTCATTGTGGCCAGTGCTGGAGAGACCATCACCGTGCCGGGTGAGCTGGGGGACGGCCTTGCCTTTACGGGGACGGCCGACGTGCCGCTGAGCGACGAGATCACGGTCTCGGTGGCGCTGGTCACTGGGGAACAGCGGGAGACCCAGGTGATCGACCAGTTCTATGGACTCTATGAGCTCAGCTTTCCCTATGTAGAGATCACGGACACTGCGGTGGCGAACGAGGGGGACGGCTGGATCGCCAGCCGGACGGTGGACGTCATCCTGTTCGATCAGCAGGGCGAGCCCACGGATGAGGTGGAGGTGAAGCTGGGGCTGTTCCGGGACCGGAAACTGGTGCAATGGTACGCCCCCGTGGAGGAAGCCGACCGGGGGGACGGCTGGAAGCAGTTTGCGCTGGAGGAGATGATCCCGCTGGACCTGAACGTCCCTTACTGCTTGGCGGCCCTGGTCACAGACGAGTATGGCCGGACCTATATGTATACGAACGGCGAGATGATATGCACCGATCAGAGTTCCGCCCAGAGCGTCTCCGAGACATACAGCAGCGACCCGGCGGACTGGGGACTGTGAAGGGGGCAGGGCCGGGGAGCTTTCTCTCCGGCCCCGCATTTTTGTGAAACCTGTCTCTTTGCTCTCCCTTGACTTGTCCCCTCGACGGGCGTAAAATAAACCGTTGATTGGAAAAAACGGGCAGGGCTGGACAAGGGGGTCCGGCACGAGGGGGCCGCGCCTGCCGGGGAGGGCTTTGTATGACCACTGGCACGAAATTCATCTTTGTCACCGGCGGCGTGGTGTCCGGGCTGGGCAAGGGCATTACGGCGGCGTCCCTGGGGCGGCTGCTGAAGCAGCGGGGTCTGCGGGTACGGGTACAGAAGCTGGACCCGTATCTCAACGTGGACCCCGGCACCATGAGCCCCTATCAGCACGGGGAGGTGTTCGTCACCGACGACGGCGCGGAGACCGACCTGGACCTGGGGCATTATGAGCGGTTCATTGACGAGAATCTGACGTATAACTCCTCCGTGTCCTCCGGGAAGGTGTACTGGAACGTCCTCAACCGGGAGCGGGCGGGGGATTACCTGGGGGGGACGGTGCAGATCATCCCCCACATCACC
>CATLHC010000059.1 GCA_949948775.1 uncultured Oscillospiraceae bacterium | reverse complement strand
CCAGAAACAGCAAATCGTGAACACTCTTTTTGAGCAAGGCAGTACCTGATTTTTGTTACTCCCGCCGCCGAAAAATGACAAAATTTCTTCGGCGTTTTCTTACAATTTCAAATCGGCGTTGACACCAACTTCCCCGCCTGGTTTATGAACACGTTTAAGGTGGCCGTGGCCTGCTGTGTGGTGTCCACCCTGTTCACGCTGATGGTGGCCTATGCCACATCCTTCTGCGACTTCAAATCCCGCAAGCCGATGATGAACCTGGCCGTGATTCTGAATCTGTTCCCCGGCGTATTGAGCATGATCGCGGTGTATTTTATCCTGCGGGCGCTGGGGCTGACCAACACCCATCTGGGCTTGATTCTGGTCTACTCCGCCGCATCGGGGCTGGGCTACCTCATCGCCAAAGGCTTCTTCGACACGGTGCCCCGGGCGCTGTGCGAGGCCGCCAAGCTGGATGGAGCCAGCCAGGCCCGGACCTTCATCAGCGTGATCATCCCTCTGAGCAAGCCCATCATCGTCTACACCATCATCAGCTCCTTCCTGGTCCCCTGGATGGACTTCGTGTACGCCAAAATGATCATGAACTCGGGCATCTCCGATATGTGGACGGTATCCATCGGCCTGTACAATATGCTGGACAAGGCTTTGATCAACAGCTATTTCTCCCAGTTCTGCGCGGGCGGCGTGCTGGTATCCATTCCCATCTCCATTCTGTTCGTCATCATGCAGAAGTTCTACGTGGAGGGCATCACCGGCGGAGCAGTCAAGGGTTAAACCGATTTCTCTGGCCTCCCCGCCCGTAGGGCAGGGAGGCCAAGCAAAGGAAGTATCATATGGACAAATTGATCTTAAACCTGATCCACCGCCCGGAAATGGTGCCGGAGTACGCGGAAAAGGTGACGGGCCACGGCAAATCGGAGGATATCGGCAGAAAAGCCCTGCTCACCGAGAGCCTAGACATCTTCAAGACCCAGCAGGAGATCGCCCACAAAAACGGCTTGAAAACCACTATCCAGATGACCTACGCCAGCCTGTTCAAATCAGCGCTGCGCCGCCAATACGCTGTGCCTGATTTGCACCAGCAGAAGTATCATACTGACACCCAGCAGAATATGTCCGATCCCGGCAACGCCGGAGATTGCCGCATTGATGCCTGAGGAGAGCGCGGGGGCCACCACCTGGGTCACCCCCCGCGTCACAAGCATCGCGGCGGCCAGGTTCAGGCCGACGTGATAGACAGCCAGCACCCGCCCGGTTTTTGCTCCGGTGAAGGAAAAGTTCTTTTCCAGCAGAAGCAGCGCCAGGAAAAACACCATGCCCAGCAGGAAGTAGTGGGTATGGACGACGGAGAGGGCTGTTTTGCCGGTAAAGCCGTTGAATTTGGTGAACTCTCGGTAGAACACGCCGCCGGCCATGGCGAGGACGGCGTACAGCAGGGCTGAATTGATGTAACGCTTCATATTGGTTCCTCCTTTATCTGCACTCCTGTTTCATAGCGAAATATCCGATGAGCACCGTCCACACATAGGCGCAGGTCTTGGGGATCATCAGCATCCCGATCAGGGGCACGGCGTCCGCCCACAGCACCACCGGGATATAGAAGCCAAAGCTCAGTACGATGGTCAGCCACATCCAGCGAAACGCCCGGTCCTCATGCTCCTTTGCGCTGCGGTAGAACAGCACGATGACCAGAAGGCCCAGCAGGGCGAAGGGGATATTGCGGTAAATGCCCCAGGAGAGGGGCGCTTCGGCACTGAGCCACCGGTTCTGAGGCATCATGCACAGCGCGATGCGCACACCGGCCAGACCGTACACGGCGGCGGTGAGACCGCCCCGGCCGCTGATCTGATACCGCTGCCGCCAGACATAGTAGAGCAGCACATAGAAAATCGTCATCGTGACCGAGGTGATCCACTTTCCCAAGCCCAGGGGGGCGGTGTAGTTCTCCAGGCCGGTGGTGCACAGGGCGAGGGCCCGGGGGACAAGATGGAAGGAGTCGCCCGCCCCCAGCACCACCGCCATCCAGCCAAACAGGCGGAACTGACGTTCTCCTTTGCTGCCCCGTATCATCAGAATTCCGATGGAAATGACGGAGATCAGATAGACCGCGTCAAACAGGGTCTCTACAACTGCCTGCATCGTTGATCCTCCTCTTCATTTTGATTTCCTCTTGAGCGCCAGCCCCAACGGTAAGTGGCGTTCTATTTTCGGGCTAAAAAACGCGGCCGCATCAATAAAGAGCCCTGCGGACGATTTCCAGCGCAGCGGTGGGGTCATAGTCCTCTCGCAGCAGGGCGGACAGCATGAGGGAAAACAGCACGTCCGCAAAGCGTTCCGCAGTGAATTGCGCAGTAAAGGCGTTGGGCCGAATCCTGGCGTCCCGCGCTAGGACGGCGCGCAGCTCATCCAAAATATGCCGCCAGGTCTGCTGCATTCTCCGTTTTCCCTGTGCCTTCTCTTCCCGCATAAATCCTAAAGAGTGCAGCGTAAAAAATCCGGGATATTGTCTGCAGCCAGATTCCAGCTGCCCATACATCCAGGTAATACACGCCTGCGTGTCCTCAAACACAGCCCCATCCTTCGGGCGACGGAAAATTTCGCACCAGACGCTCTCTACCGCCGCGGCTACCAGCGCGGCTTTGGAGTCAAAATAATTATAGATGGACCCCACTGATACTCCGCAGGCCGCCGCGACAGACCGGATATTAATTGCTGACCAGCCCTGCCGCTGAATCAGTTCCCGGCTGGTTTTCAAAATGTCTTCTTTTGATGTTACAACGGTATTCATTTCATCACTCCAATATGAACGATGTTCATTATAGCGGTTTATCGCCGCGTTGTCAAGGAGACGATCTTAACCGCGTCTTTTTGTCGGCGTGTGACAGGATGAACTGACAATTTTGAGCCAAAGCGGAGAGAAATACGCCGCCATGGAAACGATAAAAGCGCGCAGACCGCATCGGATTACAAAGGAGCCTTCATAGTGGCGATGGTGATCTGCCGCAATCAAAAAATCCGCGGGCTTTTGGGCATTTGCCCGTTTGCAAATGCTCGGGGTGACTTTCCCCTACCGCAGCTATGCTCTGATAATCGTTGGCAGCCGCGCGGCCGCCGCATATTCTGGTAATATAGAGCAATTTTATTGAGGAGTGTTTTATATGAACCAGTCCCTGCTTTGCGGGCATGCAAAGATCCATCTTCTCTCCGTCCTACGCGGCAGGCCGCAGGCGGCGGCAAGAATCGCGGGCGGTGAAAGCCACCCTGAGATATCGGGCACCGTGCGATTTTATCAAACCGATGAGGGCGTGCTCGTTTGGGCCGAGATCAACGGCCTGCCCCATTCCGAATTTCCTTGCCGGGAACAGATTTTTGGATTTCACATCCACAAGGGAACCGCCTGCGCGGGCAATATGGACGATCCGTTTGCAGACGCCATGTCCCATTATGATCCAAGCGGCTGCGAGCATCCGCATCACGCCGGGGACCTGCCGCCGCTGTTCGAAAACAACGGATTTGCGCTCTCGGTGTTTTTGACCAATCGTTTTTCGGTAGGCGAGGTGGTGGGGAGAACCGTCATCATCCACGATCACCCGGATGATTTTACAACACAGCCGTCCGGCAATTCCGGCACAAAAATCGCCTGTGGAGTGGTGCGAAGGATCATAGGCTCTTGCCCGTAATCTGCCCTTCCGGAGTTCACATTGCAACAATCCGCTGTGGGCGGGGAAGAGCCGCGTCCCGACCTGCCGCGCAGACATAGGCGGGAACAGGCAGGAAGGCGCGGCATAGCGGCCATGTCGCCGCAAAACGGTATTGCGCTAAGACCACAGGCATGGTAAAATAATAAATTATAACTTGTGTGGGTTTCGGAGGGGAGAGCGCGCAGAAAAGACCACACAGGGATGGGCGAAAGATTCATTTGAATTTCGAGCTGCTGTCCTCTACGTCGGGATCGATATGAGGCGCGGCCGCGGGCTCTGCCCGCCGGGGTATCGCTGGAAACGGGGGTGCCTTCCACAATGAAAAGGAGTTCAAAAATGAGACAATTGAATTTGAGACAGCTGATTTTCATGGCGCTGTGCTGCGATCTGGGCCTTTTCGCCAAGAAACTCATCCTGCCAGCGGCCAATCTGGTCACCGACGCCCTGCACATACCCGGGGGAATCGGAACCAGCTTCTCTCTGCTGTTTTTGGTGTCGGCGGCGGACAAATTTTCCGCCGTGCTGACGGCTCAGGAGGTCACGGAAGAGGGCCGGGTCTATCTGCTCCGGGAGGAAGGGGAGGAGCGCCCCCGGCTCATCGTGTTCGGCGATGCGGACAGCAAACGCCGGGTGAAGGACGTAGCCCGGATTGAAGCGGAATGAGCCGGCTCTCCGCCATCCTTCTGGCCGGGGGGAGAAGCTCCCGGATGGGACGGGACAAGGCCGCGCTGCCCTTTCAGGGTATGACTCTGTTGGAATGGCAGGTCCGAAAGCTGCAGAGCCTGGGCATTGAGGACATTATGCTCTCCGGCCGCTGCCGGGAAATGGAGGGCGTCCGGACGGTGCCGGACGAGTATCCGGGCAGGGGTCCCCTGGGCGGGCTGCACGCCGGCATGAAGGCGGCCCGCCGCCCCGACTGCCTGGTGCTCAGCGTGGACGTGCCGCTGGTGCCGCCCCAGGCGCTGGTGGAGCTGGTCCGGGTTCATCGGGAGACCGGGGGGCCGGTCACCCTCCTGCGCCACGGGAACAAGTGGGAGCCGCTGATGGGCGTCTATCAAAGCGGGCTGTTCCGGTGTGCCGAACGCATTCTGCAGGGGGAAAACACCGCTGTCCGGCGGCTGCTGGATGAGACGGGCTTTCAACTGACGGAATGGGCCGGAGATGAGGAGCTGTTCCTCAACTGCAACACCCCGGAGGATTATGAGCGCCTCTGCCGGCTGGCCGAGCAGGGCGTGGAAGGATAAAGGAGCCGGCCCCTCTTCGGGGACCGGCTCTTTTATACTAGTATGCAGTTTATTTCCGCTCGATCCGCAGCGCCATGATGAGGAAGTTCAGCAGCACATAACCCACGATCATGGTGGTGATATAGGTCTGGATTCCGCCCAGCTGGGCCAGGGCCCCGGACAGGGCCTCATTGCTCCCGGCCAGATAGGCGCTCATCTTGTTGGTGGCCACGATGCCGATGCACATGGGGAAGGTCATCCCCGCAAAGCCCGGGGAGAAGGGGAAGGCGAAGAACCGGGGCAGTTTGACCAGGATGAAGGCCAGGGAGGCCAGCACACACAGGTACAGAATGTACAGCAGGACGCGGTTGGGCTCCTTGACCAGATTCAGGTAGCTGACCACGCACAGGCTGCAGGGGGCCAGCAGCACCGCCATGGTGTGGTACACCGGCGCCTTCACCTCCACGGTGATGAGGCGGTAGAGCATGAAGGGGATGATGACAAAATACACGCAGATGCCGTAGACCAGCACCACGTTGAGCACCGGGGTGACGCCCATGCCCGCGCCAATGACACAGCTGACCATAATGCCGTTGTAGGTGACGAACCAGCTGGGCACGAAGGTGTTGATGTCCCGCTTTTTTATCACGTTGCGGCAGGTGAACACCAGGATGTGGACCGCGTGGATGGCCACGGCGATGAGGAGCAGCACCCGGCCCAGCGCGGGGAACCAGGTATAGTAATAATTGCTCAAGATCATGAGCACCATGGTGAAGCCCGCGTACAGGCTGCAGGGCACCACGTTCTCATACTCCTTTTTGCAGGTGCCAGGGAAGCGGATGATCTTCACGATGTACAGCAGCAGGATGATGGTCCCCGCCCACATGGTGATGTGGCGCACCCAGGAAAAGCCCATGCCGTTGTAGACATTGCTCAGGGTGAGCGCCCCCACGAAGGTGGGCAGAACGGGGACGGGCATTCTCTCTAAACGTTCCATGAAAGCCTCCTTTTCTCTCTCCGGGGGTTATTCGTCATAGTAGAACTCAAAATTGTCGTTCATGTGGAAGAAGTCGGAGTAGTCAATGTCAAACACCGGCTTCTTCACCCTGGACACGTCGATCTTATGGGCGATGAGCTGCTGCAAAATGCCCCCGTAGGCCAGATCGCCCTGGAGAATGGCCCCCACGATCTTCCCGTTTTTGTGGACGATCTTCTTGTAGGAATCCTTGTCCTCCCGGACCTCCACCGTCAGGCCGGGTCCGTCCCCGTTCACGTCCCCCAGGGACATGGAGGGGATTCCCAGGAAGTTCATGGTGGATTTGCTGGCGAAAAAGTCCGTCTGCTTTCGCTCCACCCCCGCCATATTGCTGGCGGCGATGATGCCCTGCTTTACTGCGGCAGGCCAGATGGGGCTGGCGCCCGACACGTCCCCCGCGCCGTAGATGTCCGGGTTGCTGGTCCGGCCGGAGGCGTCGTACACCAGGCCGAAACGGCTCAGCTCCAGGCCGGAGCCCTCCAAGAACTCCACGTTGGCCCGCACGCCCGCCGTCACCACCACGTAGTCGCAGGGCAGGGTTTTGCCGTCGGTGAGGACGACTTCCGCCACCAGACCTTCCCCGTCCAGCACGGCCCTGGCGATGCCCACGCCGTAATACTGGGCCACGCCCTCCTTTTCAAAGGCGTCCTGATAGGTCCTGGCCGCCCGTTCATCCAATTGCTTGGACAGCAGCCAGCCCGCCATCTCCACCAGGGTCACCTTGACCCCCAGCTCCAAAAAGCCGCAAGCGCAGTCCAGCCCCACCAGCCCGGCCCCCATGACCACGATGTGTTTGGCGGTCTTGGCCGCCTCCTTCAGCACCTCGATGTCGTCAAGGTTGCGGAAGCCGACGACGTTTTTGGCCCCTTTTAAATTCTCCACCGGCGGGATGAAGGTGTGGGAGCCGGTGGCAATGAGCAGCTTGTCATAGCCCACCCGCTCTCCATCATCCAACTCCACCGTTTTTCCCGCCCGGTCCAGCCCCACGCAGGCGCGGCCCTTCTTCCAGTCCACCCGGTAGAGGTCTGCAAAATCCTTTTCCGCAAAGCAAAGCCGCTCCAGGTCCCGCTGTCCCCCCAGGTAGTGATGGAGGATGCACCGGGAGTAGATGGCTTCGTCCCGGGAGATGAGCACGATGTCCGCGCCCGGCTCCAGCCTGCGCAGCTCCCGCACGGCGTTGACCCCCGCCGCCGAGGAGCCCAGCACCACATACCTCATCGGGACACCTCCTCTACCGTGATGGCCCCCATGGGGCACTTTTCCACACACATGGGTTTAGCGGTGCCGTCCTGGGTGCGGTGGACGCACATATTGCACTTCATGATCTCCGTCTTGTTCACGCTGTCGTGCTTCAAAATGCCGTAGGGGCAGGACATGATGCACATATAGCAGCTGGCGCACTGCTCCTTGTCGTACTCCACGTACCCGGTCTCCGGGTTTTTCTTCATGGCCCCGGTCATGCAGGTGTAGACGCACTCCGGCCGCTCACAGTGGCGGCAGAAGATGGGGGCGGGCTTGGTCTCGCTGTCAATGGTCACCCGGTTGCGGGCGTCGCCGCTCTGGTCCTGGTGGCTCACCACGCAGGCGGTGACGCAGGTCAGGCAGCCGATACACCGGCTGCGGTCGATTTTGATCCGATACATCCCCTCACCTCAACCTTCCTGAGTGGGGCCCGCCTTCTCGAAGCGGACCGGGGTGGCTTTGTAGGACGGCTCCTTGGAGTAGCTGTCGTAAAGGGACGGCGTCAGCTTGTTGCACTCGATGTAGTGGATGGGGGCGAACAGCTCGCCGTAACGCACGTTGTCCGTCAGCTTCACCAGGAACACCGCGTCCTGGCCGTTGGCGGAGTACACCCGGATGGGGTCCATCTCCCCCACCCCGTGCTCCGCCGCCAATCTGGGGTTCATGTACAGGTACGCCTTTTTTACTGACACGTCCTCCACGAACTTGACCTCCTTGGTGCGGCTCTGGGTGTGCCACTGGCCCACGCTGCCCCGGCCGGTGTTCAGCACCCAGGGGAACTCCTCCGTGGTGGGCAGGGGGTTGTCCCGCACCTCCTCGAACATGAACTGGGCCTTTTTCGACGGGGTGAAGAACTGCCCACCGCTGTAGAGGCGGCGCTGCTCCTCCCGGTTTTCCTCCTCTTTTCCCTCCGGGTAGGGCCACTGGATGCCGTGGGAGTTCTCCAGAGCCTCCCAGGTCACCCCGGTGATGTCGCAGGGCATATTTCGGGAGCACTCCCGCATGAGGTTGAAGCAGTCCCGTGGCGTTTCCCAGCCCTTCAGCGCGTCCCCCATGCCCAGGGCGCGGCCCACGCCGAGGACCGCCTCATAGTCGGAAATCTCATTCTCCCCACGGGGCAGCACCGGGCGCATGGCGGACAGGCGGCGCTCCAAATTGATGTAGGTGCCCTCCTTCTTGATGCCGGGGACCACGGGGAAGAACACGGTGCAGTCCTCCGCGCTCTCAATGGTGTCGTAGATGTCCTGCACCACGAACAGCTCCAGCTTTTTCGCCGCCGAGGCGAAGGTCTCGTTGTTGGTCCAGCTGTGCCGGGGGTTGGTGCACAAGATCCACAGCCCCTTGATTTCCCCGGCGTTGATGCCCTCGATGATCTGGTTGTAGGTCTTGGTGGGCTTGTCGGCCAGCATGGACTGGTCCACCCCCAGCACGCTGGCGATGCGCTCCCGCCGGGCGGGGTTTGTGAAGTCGCCGCCGCCGAAGAACACCGCCGTGTTGCTGTAGGCCCGGGAGCCCATGGCGTTGCACTGGCCGGTGATGGAGTTGGCCCCGGTGCCGGGCTTGCCGATGTTGCCGGTCATGAGGGCCAGGTTGATGATGGCCTGGGCGGTGCGCACCGCCTCGTACCCCTGGTTCACCCCCATGGTCCACCAGAAGGACACCCGCTTGCCGGTGTGGATCAGCTCCGCCAGCTCCAAAATCTGCTCCTGGGACAGCCCGGTGCCCTGCGCGCCCCGCTCCAGGTCATAGCCCTTGACAAACTCCTTGAAGTCCTCAAATTTCTCGGTGTGCTCCTCAATGAATTTGTGGTCCAGCCAGTCCCGCTCAATGAGGATGTTGGCCAGGGTGTACAGCAGCAGCAGGTCGGACCGCCAGTTAAGGCCGTACCAGTGGTCGGCGTTCATGGCCGTCTCGGACCGCCGGGGGTCGATGACGATGATCTTTTTGCCCTCCACCTGGTTCTGGCGCACCCGGCCCCACAGGATGGGGTGGGCCACCACCGGATTTGCCCCGATGAAAATGATGCGGTCGGACAGCTCCAGGTCTTGGAGGGTGTACCCCGGCGCGTCGAAGCCGTAGCTCTGCTTGTGGGCCACCACGGCGGTGGCCATGCACAGGCGGGTGTTGCCGTCCACGTTGGTCTTGAGGTAGTTGCGCATGACGTGGCCGAAGATGGCGAACTCCTCCAAAGTGAGCTGGCCGGTGCTGATGCCCGCCACGCTCTCCGGACCGTACTTGGCCTGAAGGCGCTTCAGCTCGTCCGCCACGTGCCGGAAGCCCTCGTCCCAGGACACCTCCTTAAAAGTGCCGTCGGGCTGGCGGATCTTGGGCAGGCTGTTGGGCTTCACGGTCTGCTGCTGCTTGTCCAGGGACAGGCCCTTGATGCAGCAGAAGCCGTCGTTCACCGGGTAGCCCTTGGTGGGCACGATCTTCACAATCCGGCCGTTTTCCTCGTAGAAGTCCAGGTTGCAGTCCAGGGCGCAGTAGTTACAGGTAGATTGTATTTTTCTCACATGCATCCCTCCCGAATATATCATACTTCCGCCACCGGGCAAAAACGTAGCATTTACCACCCGCTCTCGTGGCGATCTAAAGTTCTTTTTCGATTCCTTTTTCTTTCAAGAAAAAGGAATGAACAACAGCCTTATCGGTCAAAGTGGATCCCGCCCCAGTAGACGCACTGCTTCACGATGGTCTCCGGCGCCAGCTCCACCCCGTCCAGGGCCCATTTCTTGTACTCCTCGAAGCCCACCCGGTCGATGATGTAGCCGATGTGCTCCTTCCGGGCCGGGGCGTCGGGGGAGATGTACTTGTCCACGAACTTGTAGGTGTTGAGGATGATCTTGATGATGTTGTCCGCGTCCGCCCACACCAGGAAGTCCTCCCCCAGCCGGGGGTTGCGCTTGCCGGTGCGGCCCATGATGGTGAGCTTGTAGTATTTTTTCTCGCTCCGGGTCAGCGCCCGCATGGGGCACTTGGTGACGCACACCCCGCAGCCGATGCACTTCTCCTCGTCCCGGACGATCTTGTAGTTCTCCATCCGCAGAGCGTTCACCGACAGGGCCTTGCAGCCCTTGATGCAGGCCTGGCAGCTGACGCACCGGGTGGGGTCGTACTGGGGCATGGTCATGCCGATGATGCCGAAGTCGTGCATCCGGGCCTTGGCGCAGTCGTTGGAGCACCCGGTGCAGGCGATCTTGAAGTGGAGATCGTTGGGGTACACCTCCCGCTCGATGCGCTGGGCCAGCTCCGCCGTGTTGTAGTTGGCAAAGGGACACACGTTGTTGCCGATGCAGGCGCTGATGTTCCGGGTGCCGGAGGCGGGATAGCCCTTGCCCGGCTCCTCCTGGTTGATGCCCAAAAGCTCAATGATGGGCTGGAGCTTCCGGTTGATCTCCTCCATGTCCTCCAGGCGGATACCCTCGATCTCAAAGCCCTGGCGGCTGGTGACGTGGACATAGCCGTTGCCGTACTGCTCGGCGATGTCCTGGATCATGCCCAGGGCCTTGGCGTTGAGATAGCCGCCGGGGACGCGGATGCGGGACGCGCCGATCCCCCGGACCTTGGTGACGCGAAAGGCGTTCTTTTTCAGTTTTTTCGTGTTGATATCCAGGCTCAATCGTCACACCCCCTCAATCCATCAGGCTTTTGCCGTCCACGTAGTTGAACACCGGGCCATCCAGGCAGATGTAAGTGGAGCCGATCTTACAGTGGCCGCACTTGCCCAGCCCGCAGCACATTTTCCGCTCGTGGGAGATCCAGATGTTCTCCTCCGGCACGCCCAGCTTCAAAATCTCGATGATGGTAAACTTAATCATGACCGGCGGGCCCACGCAGATGAACGCCGTGTTGTTCACATCCCGGAGCTTGAGGTCCGGGATGTACTTGGTCACCATGCCCACCGGGCCCTCGTAGCCCTCGGGGGCGGAGTCCACCGTCTGGATCACGTTGATTTTGTCTTTCCAGAAGGCGAAGTCCTCTTTGAACAGCACGTCCTTGGGGGACTTGAAGCCCGCGATGAGGGTGGCGCTCACCGCCTCCTCCGGGTGGCGGGCAAAGTGGTCCACCACGCCCTTCACCGGGGACAGGCCGGTGCCGCCGGCGATGACCACCACCTCCTTGCCCTTGTAGTCGTTCACGTCGAAGCCGTTGCCGTAGGGGCCCCGGATGAAGAGCTTGTCGCCCACGTAGTTCTCAAAGATCTCGTCTGTCACCTTGCCCACCCGGCGGATGGTGAAGTCCACGATGCCGTCGCCGATGCCGCTGACGGAGATGGGCGCCTCGCCGTACTTGGGGATGGACAGCTCAAAGAACTGCCCCGGCTTCACCGGGCCTTGGTACTCCATGCGGAAGGTGTACTCGATGCCGGTGTGGCGGATGACCTCCCGGATGGCGGACAGCTGGGGGATGTACTCGTTTTTCATCTCAGCCCTCCTCCTTTGCAAGACGGTTGACCAGGTTGGAGTAGGAGATGTACTCCGGGCACACGTCGTCGCACCGGCCGCAGCCCACGCACATGGGGTAGCCGAACCGCTTCTCGTAGTCGTAAATTTTATGCATCACCTTGAAGCGCATCCGGTCGCCCTGGGTTTTGCGGAAGTCGATGCCCCCGGCGATCTCGGTGTAGCCGTCCACCTGGCAGGAGGCCCACACCCGCCGCCGCTCCCCGGCCTTGGGGTTGTCCTTGTAGAAGATGTCCTGCATGGTGAAGCAGGTGCAGGTGGGGCACACGAAATTGCACCGGCCGCAGGCGATGCACCGGCTGCCGTACTCCTTCCAGATATCCAGGGTGAAGCTGTCGTTGGACAGGTTTTGAGGCAGGGTGACCTTCTCCCTGTTCTCCGCCACGAAGTCCGGGGCCACCTCACAGGGGACGCCCTCCAGCCCCCGGGCCAGCTCGGGGCACTTCGCGTCCAGCCAGGCGCCGTCCCCGTCCAGCTTCAGGTAGGCGTCGTAGTTGTCCGCCCGGTTGGTGCCCATACTGACACAAAAGCCGGAAGCGCAGGTGCTCTCACAGCCCATGAGGATGAATTTCACCTTCTCCCGCACCCGGGCGTAGTAGAAGTCCTCAAACCCGTTTTTCAGGTAGATCTCGTCCAGCCGCCTCACGGCGTGGAGGTCGCAGGAGCGCAGGAAAATGAGCCGCTCCCGCTCCGGCCCCTTGGGCACGGTGGTCTGATCCTCGGTGAAATAGAACAGGGTCTCGTTGACGGCCAGCAGCACCTCCTTGAACGAGTAGTCGGACTTTTTGTCCCACACGATCTGGTCCAGCGCGGTCACCCTTCCGTAGCGGACCACGTCCGTGTCGGAAAAGCAGCCCTCGCCCTTCCCCAAAACAGGCGCGAACACGTCGTATCGCCGCGTCCACCGGGCGAACAGCGCGTCCGCCTGCGCCCTGGTCATTTGGCAGCCCATGGCCTCTCCTCCTTTTCATTTTTTGTGCGGCAGGTCATTTTGCTCCTGAGCCTATTGAACCATGACAGACAAAAAAATTCCATGACATACGTCACGGAATTTCTTCAAATCGTATCAAGTTTTGGACTGCCGCCCGGCGGAGATCAGTAGGTCCCCGTCTTATAAAAATGCGACATCTTCTCCGGATCTGCGATGTAGATGCGCTTTCCCGTCATCCGGATCAGCCCGTGGTCCACCAGCTTTTTGCACAGCCTGGAGGTGGTCTCCCGGGGCGCGCCCAGCATGTCGGCCAGCATGGTCACCGGGAGGGTCACGTCGATCTCGATGCCCTCCGGGCCGGGTATGCCGAAGTCCCGGGACAGCTTCCACAGCTTGGCGGCCAGCTTCCGCTCCAGATAGATGCTGCCCACGGTGTTTTTCAGCTGATGACCCAGCCGCCAGATCTTCTGCTCCTGAGCGGCCAGCACCCCGCAGGTCAGGGCAAAGTCCTCTCTCATCAGCCGCAGGAACTCGGACGTGGGCACGGTGAAGGCCGTGCCCGGCTCAATGGCCTCGCAGTAGGTGCTGGCGTCGCTGAAGTTGAGCACGTGCTCGTTGAGCAGCGCCCCCGGGCCGAAGATGAACAGAATCTTCCGATTCCCCGTGTGGGTGAGGTTGTACGCCATGGACTTGCCGCTCATCTGAATGTACACGTCCTGCTGAGGCTGGCGGGCTTGGATGATGAGCTCACCCTTGGCCAGAGCGCGCACCCGGCCGCACTGTTCCAGGCGTTCCAGGGTCTCCGAGGGTACCCCTTGAAATAACCTCCACTCGGGCAGCAATTTTGTGACCATAGTTGCCATCCTCTCTTGATTTTGAAAACTTCGGTGGAGCGGGGCCTGCTTTCGCAGCGCGATGCCCTTTTGTGCAGCCGCGGCGCATAGACGGGCATAGCTTTCTGTTAGTTTACAGCATTTCTTTCAAAAATTCAATCGTTCATGTGCCTTTTCGGCCTGCGGGATTTGGAGCGGGACTGGAAGCGGGGACACAGCCGACGCAGATTTTTTGGCAAAACCCCCTTGACTCTCCCGTTACGTCATGGGTTACAATCTCTTCGGAGGTGAGCGAGATGAGGTTATCGGTCAGCGAAGCGGCAAAGCGGGCGGGCGTCAGTGTGCGGACACTGCGCTGGTACGATGAGATCGGACTGCTGAAACCGTCGGAGACCACCCAGGCCGGGTACCGGTTTTACGACGACTCGGCCATGGCGTCTTTGCAGCAGATCCTGTTTTATCGTGAGCTGGGCGTGCCGCTGGAACAGATCGGGCGCATCCTGTCCGCCCCCCACAACGACCGCACCGAGGCCCTGCAAAAGCACCGGACCCTGCTGCTGATGAAGCGGCGGAGGCTGGACGATATGCTGCGGCTGGTGGATGAGACGATAGGAGGTATCGCAATGTACGACGAGAGGCCCAAGCCCACCCAGGCGGACTGGGAGGCCGTGAAAAGCCAATACGCCCGGGAGGCGGCGGAGCGCTGGGGCAACACCGAGGCGTTCCTGGAGAGCCGGGAGAAGCACAAGGACTATACCCCGGAAAAAGAGGCGCAGATCAACGCCGAGATGGAGGAGATTTTCCAGTCGTTTGGGCAGTGCGCCGATCCGGAGGGACCGGAGGGGCAGGAGCTGGTGAAGCGCTGGCAGGCCCACATCACCAAATACCACTACAACTGCACCGACGGCATTCTGGCCTGTCTGGGGCAGATGTACGTCAACGACCCCCGGTTCAAAGACAACCTGGAAAAGTACGGCCCCGGCACCGCCCAGAAAATGAGCGACGCCATCGCCGCGTACTGCAAAAAATGAACGAGAGGGGGGGGGGGGGCCGGGGGGGGGGGCCGGGCCCCCGCGCCGGGGGCAGGGCTGAGGGGAGGAGGGACAATAAAAAG
>CATLHC010000058.1 GCA_949948775.1 uncultured Oscillospiraceae bacterium | reverse complement strand
AATGAGGAAAGGCCGGCCGGAGTTTTCCGGCCGGCCTTTTTGCGGAAAATTTTTGAGGGCGCGTGATAATCAGGCCCGCCCAATCGTTATATAGGCGTGATCACAGAAAACGAAACGCTGAGCGTTACCACAAACATGGCGGCATCGGGGGTGACTGCGATGGAGGCAGAAAAACTGGCGGACCTGTTCCGCCAATACGGCGACGACGTGTTTCGGCTGGCCTACAGCTATCTGGGCAGCCGAGCCGACGGGGAGGACGTGTGCCAGAGCGTATTTCTCAAGCTGGCGGAGGGCAAAACCGTCCTCCTGCCGGGGAGGGAAAAGAGCTGGCTGCTCACCTGCGCCGCCAACCTGTGCAAAAGCCAGCTGAGGTCCTTCTGGCGGCGGAACGTGGGGGAGCTGGACGAATCCGTCCCCTTCCGGGACGAATCCGACCGGGAGGTGTGGGACGCGGTGATGGCACTATCCCCGAAATACCGGGCGGTGGTCCATCTCTACTACTGGGAGGGCTACGACCAGGGGGAGATCGGGGACATCCTGCATCTGTCCCGCACGGCAGTCCAGACGCGGATGGCCCGGGCCCGGGCCATGCTGAGAAAGGAGCTGAGCAATGATGAACAACTACTGGCACATGATGGAACAGGTCACGCTGAGTGACCGGAAGAAGGAGGAAATCATGGATATGTTGGAAAATAAGGGTACGCAGAAGCGGCGCATGCCCCGCGCGGGCAAGCTGATCCTGGCGGCGGCACTGGCGGTGGGGTGCGTGCTGTCCATCGCGGCGGGCCTGCCCGCCCAGGTGTACAATTTCGTGGCGGGCGGCTCGGCGGTGGTCAATCCCGGAACGGGCGAGGGGTTCTTTAACTACGACGTCGAAGGAAACGAGCCCATCACAGTGGAAAACGGCCGCCTGTGGTTCGACGCCGACGGCCAGAAGGTGGACGTCACCGACCAGATGGACGCCAATACCCCCTATATCTACGAGCGCACCGACCCCAAGACCGGCAACAAGGGCTACGTGGTCTTGGGCGGCACTGTGGATGACTACGGCTGGGCCGAGTTCTTCCTGGCCGACGACGGCTCCTGCTCCATGCTGGGGAACAACGCCTGGGAGTACATGGTCCCTGTCGGTGGGAAGGACATCCCCATGAGCGAGTTGACCGAGGCCCAGCGGGATATGCTGAATGCGGACGGTGGGGTTCCCATGGTAACGGTGAACCAGCCCTGGCTGGACGCTGCGTTGGCCCAGCTTGGTCTGGACGCCCACGCCATAGGCTGACACCCAGTCAAATATCAAAGCCCCGCCCGGAGCAATGCTCCAGGCGGGGTTAAAAGTTCTTTTTCGGTTCCTTTTTCTTTCAAGAAAAAGGAACAATTTTAATGCCCTTACTCCTCTTTCGGTTTGTCGGGCTGTTCCGGGGCCTCCCCCTCCGCAGGGGCGTCCTCCGGGGCGGGCGCTTCCTCCCCGTCCTCCTGGGGGGCGGGCATGGGGATGGGCTCGTCGATGATGTGGACGTGCCGGGCGGGAGGCTCCACGTCCCCATCCAGCTTGGGCTTGGCCCGGGTGGAGGTGTAGGCTCCCTCCACCAAAGCGGGGTCCCGGCCCTCGATGATGGCCACCATCTCGCCGCCGGTGATGGTCTCCTTCTCCAACAGGTAGGCCACGACTTTATCCATGTCCTCCCGGTTGGCGCGGATGACCTCCACCGCGTCCTTGTAGCACACGTCCAGCACCGCCTTCACCGCCTTGTCCATGACGGCGGCGGTGTCCTGGGCGCAGTCCAGGCCGTAGCCCCCGTCCAGGTACTGGTTACGGACGGAGCCCAGGGCCATCATGCCGAACTCCTCGCTCATGCCGTACATGGCCACCATGTTCCGGGCGATGTTGGTGGCCTCCTGGATGTCCTGGGACGCGCCGTTGGTCATGGTGTTCATCACCACTTCCTCGGCGGCGCGGCCGCCCATGGACACGGTGATTTTGGCCATCAGCTCTTCCTTGGTGCGCAGGTTGGTCTTGTCCTCCTCGGGCATCAGCAGGGTGTAGCCCAGACTGCCCTCGGTGTGGGGGACGATGGTGATCTTCTGCACCGGCTCGGCGTTCTTCTGCTTGTAGGCCACCATGGCGTGGCCCACCTCGTGATAGGCCACCAGCTTGCGCTCGAACTCGGTGAGCACGGAGTTTTTCTTCTCGCTGCCCGCGATGACAAACTCGAAGGAGGCCAGCAAATCCTCCTGGGTGACCAGCCTGCGGCCCTTGCGGACGGCCCGCAGGGCGGCCTCGTTCACCAGATTGGCAAGGTCCGCCCCCACGCAGCCTGCGGTGGCCAGGGCGATTTTGTTCAAATCCACGTCCTCGGCCAGCTTGATCTTGCGGGTGTGCACCTGGAGGGTGGCCAGCCGCCCCGCCAGGTTGGGCCGGTCGATGGTGATGCGCCGGTCGAACCGCCCGGGCCGCAAAAGCGCCTTATCCAGCACCTCGGGCCGGTTGGTGGCCCCCAGCACAATGACGCCCTTGCCGGGGTCGAAGCCGTCCAGCTCGGCAAGGAGCTGGTTCAGGGTCTGCTCCCGCTCGTCGTTGCCGCCCATGCGGTTGTCGCGGCTCTTGCCGATGGTGTCGATCTCGTCGATGAAGATGATGCAGGGGGCCATTTTGCTGGCCTCTTTGAAGAGGTCGCGGACACGGCTGGCGCCCACGCCCACAAACATCTCCACAAAGTCGGAGCCGGAGATGGAGAAGAAGGGCACGTTGGCCTCGCCGGCCACGGCCTTGGCCAGCAGGGTCTTGCCGGTGCCCGGCGGGCCCACCAGCAGCGCGCCCTTGGGCAGCTTGGCGCCGATTTCGGTATACTTCTGGGGGGTGTGGAGGATGTCGATGATCTCCTCCAGGCTCTCCTTGGCCTCGTCCTGACCGGCCACGTCCTTGAAGGTGACGCCGGTCTTCTTCTCCACATACACCTTGGCGTTGGACTTGCCCACGCCGCCGATGCCGCCGAAGCCGCCGCCGGACCCCATCTTCTTAAACATGTAGCGGTAGATGAACAGCATAGCCACCACCATGAGCACAATGGGCACCACATAGCTGACCACGGCGGAGATCATATACTGCTCCTCGGTCACCGGGTCGGTGCCGTAGCTCTCCACGCCGCTCTCACTCAGCCAGTCGGCCAGGTCCTCGCGGATGGGACCGGTCTGGAACTTGATGGAGCTGCTGGCGGCGCTCTCCAGGTCCTGACGGTCAATCTGGCTGAACAGATTGCCCAGCGCCCCGGCGCCGTAGGCGTCCTCCATCTTGTCCAGCAGCTCCTTCAGCGGCGGAGCGCTGTCCTTGAGGGTGAAGGTGTAGACGTTGGAGTCCAGCCGCACATCCTCCACATAGCCCTGCTCCACCCATGTTTTGAAAACGGAAAAATCCACCGTCTGCACGGCGGCGTTTTCCACCGTACTGCGGCACATCTGGAGCAGGAACACCAGCAGCACCGCCCATAGTACGATGCTGAAAAAGCCCAGAGGGCTTCGCTTTTTGTCATCGCCGCCGCTCTGATCGTCCCGACGGTTCGGGTCGTTCGGCTTCAACGGACCGGCCATAGACATGACCTCCTTCATACAACCGGGGAGACCTCCCCGGACCATAATTCAACCTTTCGGCAGAAACGTTGTTAGAGAAGTATACCATACCTTGTCAACAAAAACAAGAAATGTTCTTATCCGGCGTGTAAACTTTCTATGACGAAAAAAGGGAGCAAAAAGATGGCCTCTCCCTCTTTCACCCACCGCAGAATTATGATATACTTTCATATTACAGTTTAAAAATCATATACAAAGGAGTTTTTCCCATGCGGGACAAAAATAATCAGCGCAAACCCCTGGAAGCGGAGGCGGACGGGCTCATTGAGGGCCGCAACGCGGTGATCGAGGCTCTCCGGGCCGGTACCGCCATCGACAAAATTTACATCGCCCGGGGGGAGACCGACGCCACCCTGGGCCACATCGCCTCCACGGCCCGCGCCAGGGGCATTGTGGTCGCCGACGCCGACCGGCGCAAGCTGGACGGCATGAGCCGCACAAAAAGCCACCAGGGCGTCATCGCCATCGCCGCCGTGCGGGAGTACGCCGACGTGGACGACATCCTCAACGCCGCCCGGGAGAGGGGAGAGCAGCCCCTGATCGTGGTGTGCGACGAGCTGTCCGATCCCCACAACCTGGGGGCGGTCATCCGCACGGCGGAGTGCGCCGGGGCCCATGGCGTCATCATCCCCAAGCGGCGCTCGGCGGGACTCACCGCCATCGTGGCAAAAACCAGCGCCGGAGCGGTGAGTTACCTGCCCGTGGCCCGTGTGCCCAACCTGACCGCCGCGCTCAAGGAGCTGAAGGAGGAAGGGCTTTGGGTGTTCGGCGCCGCCGCCGACGGGGGGACAAGCCTGTACGACGCGGACCTGAAGGGTCCCGCCGCCATCGTCATCGGCAGCGAGGGGGACGGCATGGGCAGGCTCGTCCGGGAGCAGTGCGACTTCCTGGTGTCCATCCCCATGAAGGGGCAGCTCAATTCCCTCAACGCCTCCGCAGCGGCGGCAGTGGTGCTGTATGAAGCCGTAAGGCAAAGGAGCTAAGCCATGTCCGATGAAACGAAAAAGCAGGGCGGGCGGGAGTACACCGTGGACGAGATCCTGGCGGAATACGGCTCCAAGGGCAGGCAGGAGAAAAGCGGGCCGCCCAAGAGCGGGAAGCCCAAAAAGGTGGTGGACTTCCCCACCGGGAAACTCCCCTCGCTTTCCCCTGATGAGGAGGAGGACGAGCTTCCCCAGCCCCCTGTCCGGGAGGTGAAAAAGCCCGCCTCCAAGGCAAAAGAGGAACAGCCCATCCCGGAGATCGTACCGGAAAACGTAGGCCGGACCATCGGGGCCCATCTCCATACCCTGCTGCGGAAGGCGGACCACTTCGCCGACCACATGTACGATCAGGCCGAGCCGGACCCGGAGACGCTGAAAGCGGAAAAGTACATCCCCGGCGTGGACCAGGAGGAGCTGCCCGACGAACCCAAAGCCCCTCCCCGCCGCCCCAGGCTGCGGCTGGTCAAGCCCAAGGACTTGCCGCCGGACACCTCGCCCGCCAAGCTGGCGGCCCAGTACGCCAAGGGTCTCAAAGGCCAAAGCGTCCGGGTAAAATTCGCCATGCTCGCCGCCATCGCGGCCGTTTTGTGCTCGGTGGATCTGCCCGTCCTGTCCTGGGCCGCGCTGGCCGGAACTCTGACCGGGCCGGGCGTCACGGTGTTCCAGCTGCGCTGCTGGGCGCTGTCCGCCCTTCTGCTCCTCGCGGGCCTGCTGTGCTATGACATCATCGCCGCCGGGGCAAAGCAGTTCTTCACCCTGCGCCCTAGGGCGGAGAGCATCCTGCTGTTCGCCTGGCTGTTCACCCTGGCCGACGGCCTCACCGCCCCCAATCTGGAGGGCCGGGCGGGCTTTCCGCCCTTTTCGGCGGTGACCGCTCTGGGCCTTGCCTTCGCCCTGCGGGGGGAGCACCAGCGCCGCCGCGCCGACCGGCTGTCCGCCAAGACCGCCGCCCAGAGCAGCGCCCCTTACGTGGTATCCCTGGATGAGACGCTGTGGTCCAACAAGCCCACCTACACCAAGCTGTCCGGCTCCAGCCTGGGCTTCGGCAGCCAGCTCCAGCTGGAGGACGCAGGCCACGCCGCCTACCGTATCGCCGCGCCCGTGCTTCTGCTGACCGCCGCGCTGTGCGCGCTGATGGCCTCGGTGGGGCAAAAGGCCCCGGAGCGGTTTTTGTGGGCGGCCTCCGCCTGCTTTACGGCCTCCGCCTCCTGGTCCGCCCTGCGGGCCTTCGCCCTGCCCTCCCCCCGGCTGGCCGAGCGGCTGAGCAAGATCGGCGCGGCCCTGGCGGGCTGGGCGGGAGCGGCCCGGTGCCGCCATGGGGGCGTGATCGTCAGCGACCTGGACCTGTTTCCCACCGGCTCGGTCCACGTGGCCCAGGTGAAGGTGTTCGGCGGCGCGGCCACGGAAAAGGTGGTGGGCTACACCGCCACCATGGTGCGGGTGATGGACTGCGGCCTCACCCGGCCCTTCCACGACCTGCTGCGCACCCACGGCGCCCTCTACCGGGAGGTGTCCGGGGTGGAGTGGCACGAGGGCGGAGCCTCCGGCATCATCCGGGGGCAGGAGGTGCTGGTGGGCACCTCCGCCTACATGCACCTGATGGACGTGCCCCTGCCGCCGGGGCACAACATCAAAAACGCCATTTTCTGCGCCATCAACGGCCAGCTGTCCGGGCTGTTCCTGCTGAATTACGCCATGAGCGGCGCGGTGAATCCCAGCCTGTCCGCCTTGATGAAGGCGGGGGTGGCCCCGGTGCTGGCCACCAGGGACCCGAACCTGATCCCCGCCCTGCTGGAGCAGAAGTTCAAGCTGCCGGTGGACAAGATGGAGTTCCCCCCGGTGGGGCGGCGGCTGGAGCTGTCCAAGCCCGACCCGGAGGAAGTGGGCGGCCTGGTGGCCCTGCTGAGCCGGGAAGGGCTCAGCGTCTACTGCGACGCGGTGGTGGGGGGGCGAAGGCTCCGGCTGGCCACCCGGTGGGGGCTGATTTTCGCCCTGAGCGGGTCGGTGATCGGGCTGTGCCTCACCTTCTACCTCGCGTCGGTGGGGGCCTTCGCCTCGCTGACGGTGTTCAATTTTCTCATCTTCATGGCCGCCTGGCTGGTGCCCCAGTGGCTCATCGCCAACTGGGTGAATCAATATTAAGGAGCACGCTATGAAACGAATTGAGACTCAGGGAATCACCTACATCGAACCGCTGGACGGCAACCGCGGGGAGTGGTACTGTGGAACGGACTACGCCAGCGGCGATCTGTACGAGGCCCAGGAGCTGTTTCAGGACGGACACCCCGTGAGCCAGAACAAGCTGATTTTCGTCCACTACCCGGATGGACGGGCGGTGGAGCCCATCGCCGCCAAGCAGGGGCAGTATTTTGGGCGTCCTATCTTCTATCAGGGCAAAATCACCATCCTGCTGGTGGATTTCCCCGCCGGTCAAATCCGGATTCTCCAATATGACGACGCGCTGGGCCAAACCTCCCCTGTGGTGGAGGTGCCCCTTTCGGCGGTAAAAGACTGCTATAACCTGATGCTGGAGACCTCCCCGCTGATGCTGGCCCGGCACGGGATGGAGGACAGCTTCCAGCTCATATGGCCGGAGCGCGTCTCATTTCCCATTGGAGCGCGGGAGACTTTTCTGTTCCGGGACGGCGAAAAGCTGTACTTTTCCTCCTGGAAGGAGGAGCCGGAATATCTGGAGGAGATCCTGGTGCGGAACATATCCACGGGGGAGATCATGGAGCGGATTCCAGGGACCCTGATGTTCATGCCAGACGGTCAGAAATGGGTTTTAACCTGATAAAAATTCCCTGCCATCCATGGCAGGGAATTTTCATACCCGTCTCAGCGGCGGGCCGTCCAGGGCAATAACGGCGTCGCAGGCCGCCAGCACCTGGGGCTGGTGAGTAGCCATGACGATGGGCACACCCAGCCCCCGCAGGCGGTCCAGGAGCCGGACCGTCCGCTCCTGGTCCACCCCGGCAAAGGGCTCGTCCAGCAGGAGCAGCTCCCCGCCCAGCGCCGCGCACCGGGCCAGCGCCAGCCGCCGGGCCATGCCGCCGGACAGGGCCGGGGGATACGCGCCCCCCTCCCCTTCCAGCTCCGCGAAGGCCAGCCAGCGCGCCGCCTCCCCCCTACGGCTCTTGGGGAGCACGTCGGTGATGTGCTGGGACACCGTCCGCCAGGGCAGCAGCCGGTCCTCCTGGAACAAAAAGGCGATTTTCCGGGAGTCTATGCCGGACACGGCGCCACTCCCCGGCTCCGTCAGCCCCGACGCCACCCGCAGAAGGGTGGTCTTGCCGCATCCCGACGGGCCGGACAAAGCGGTGATCCCTCCCAGCGGTATTGCCAGGGAAAATCGGTCCAGTACCAGCTTTTCCCCATAACGAACTGTAATATCCCGCAGCTCTATCACCCTCTGTCCCCCCTCTCCAGCGCTTTTCGGAGCAGGCCTTCCAGAATCAGGGACAGCGCCACGATGGCGAGGGTCCAGGCAAACAGGTCGGGGGTCTCCAGCCCCAGCTTGGCCTGCTGGATGCGGGAGCCGACGGCATAGGCGGGAGGGCACAGCACCTCTGCCGCCACCCCGGACTTCCAGGCCAGGCCGAAGGCGGTGAGCAATCCGGCTTCAAAGTGAGGCCGCAGGGCGGGCAGGTACACCAGCCCCAGGGTTTTGCGCCGGGAAAAACGGTAGACACGGGCGAATTCCAGCAGCTTTTCATCCAGGCTGTCCAACCCGGCGCGCAGGGACCCCCACACCACCGGCAGCACCATCAGCCCGGCGATGACCCAGGGGATGGCGCTCCGGGCCACCCAGAGGTACACCAGCAGGATGAAGGACACCACCGGCGTGGCCCGCACCACCCGGATGGCGGGGGAGATGAGCCGGTCCGCCCAGGGGAAGAAATGGGTGGCGAAGGCCAAAAGCGTCCCCGCCAGCGCCCCCCAGAAAAGCCCCAGGAACACCCGGCCCAGGGTGGCCCCCACCGACAGCCAGAACCCGGCGGTCCCCGCCAGCGCCAGCAGGCGCCCGCCCACCGCCGCGGGGCTGGGGAGCAGCAGCTCCCGCCCCACAGCCAAAGCGGCCGCCTCCCAGACCAGCAGCCAGAAGGCCAGGGGAATCAGAATTTTGAACGGCTTCCTCAAGGCATCCAATAGATGTCGTCGTCGGGCAGGGAGCCGCCCACAGAGGCGGGATCAATGGAATACAGCACCGAGTAGTAGTCGGAGATGGCCGCCATCATGCCGCGGCCGGACAGGAACGCCAGGTGGCACTGGGGGATGGCCTGCTTGGCAATACCCGCGCTGGGCGTGATGCCCAGCCCCGCGATGATCTCCGCCGCTTCGTCCACGTTGCTGTTCACATAGTCGATGGACGCCTCATAGTCGGTGAGAAAGGCGGCCACCCGGTCGGGATGGGCCTCCGCGAACTCCGTCCGGACCACCACGGCGGTCATGACGAGCTGGCTGCCGCTGCGCAGGCTGTCCCACGCCTCGGTCACGTCGACGGCCGCCCGCACCTTGCCCTCGCTCCTGGCGATGGCGGCGGTGGCGGCGGGGACGGGCAGCATGGCGCACTCAATCTCGCCGGACAGCAGCTTGGCGCTGATCTCACCGGCGTCGGCAAAAACGACCTCCACATCGTTCAGGCCGTTCTCCTTTAATAAATAGCGCAGGACATACTCCGGATTGGCCCCTTGCCCCGCCGCGTAGACGGTCCTGCCCGCCAGGTCGGCAAAGCTGTTGATCTCCGTCCCGCCGCCGCTCTCCAGGATGTGGAGCACACCCAGGGTGCCCACGGCGATGATCTTCACGCCCCCGTCGGTCTTGTTGTACAGGTTCACCGCCACATTGGAGGCCACAGTGGCGATGTCGAACTCCGGGTCGGGGCCGGTAAGCCCCGCCACCAGTTCGCTGTTGTCGTTGGCGATGGTGTAGGCGTAGCCCGCGTGGTTGGCGGTGCTGTGGTTGTTCACGTTGTCCAGCAGCTTGGCCGCGCCCACGCCGGTGGGGCCGGACAGCACCGCGAAGCGAACGTCGGGGGTCTCGTCGTCGGCCAGGCTGGGGCTGACTTCGGCGGAGGGCTCCCCGGAGGGGGCCACAGAGGCTGTGGCCTGCTCAGAAGGAGCCTCGGAAGGCTTTTCCACCGCCGGCTTGCAGGCACACAGGGTAAACAGCAGGGCCAGCAGAAGGGCTGGGAATTTCATACGTCTCATGGTTCTGGTTCCTTTCTTGTGGGGCAAGGCGGGGCAAACCCGCCCGCAATGGCTGAAATTTCCGCGGCTTCAATTTTAGCCGTGAAAGTCCCCAATGTCAAGGGCCGGCATGATGCAATTTATTTACCATTTCTTAATGAACGCCCCCTTGTAATTTTTCCCGCGGTCCGCTATACTAGGGAGGCTGAACAGTTGACATAATGCGCGGGCTTTCGACACAGCCCAGTTTTGAAAGGATGCCGTTTTCATGAGCAGAGCACCCAAGCGGGCGGCCAGGCATAGGCCCTCCCTTTTGGCCCGGCTGGCCAAGATTTTGTATATTACGGTGTTTACCCTCTCCCTCATTATCGTGGTGGGCTTCGCCGCCGTGAACATATTCGCCCCCAAGCCCACGGTGGACGGCCAGGTCACCATCCCCCCTAGGCAGGAAACTCCCTCCGCGCCTCCGGCGGCGACGGACGCCCCGGACGCCGCAGCCACCCCCGGGTCCGACCACCTGGTGCTCAACCGGCGGGACGGCGTGTACACCTGTCTGCTTCTGGGGGTGGCCGACCAGGGCGGCACCGACACCATCATGCTGGGCGTCTTCGATACCAACGCCGACACCGCCTCCCTCATCTCCATCCCCCGGGACACGGTGGTCTACTACAACGGCAAGTACCAGAAGATCAACGCCACCTACGCCGGGGGCGAGGAGGCGGTGGCCGCAGCCGTCCACGATCTGCTGGGCGTACCGGTGGACTACTGGGTATCGGTGAACCTGAAGGCATTTTCCGAGATCGTGAACCAGATCGGCGGGGTGTACTTCGACGTGCCGGTGGACATGGACTATGAGGACCCCTATCAGGACCTGTACATCCACATCAAGGCGGGCTATCAGCTCCTCAACGGCAAGAAGGCGGAGGGCGTCATGCGCTGCCGCAGCTGCTACGCCAACGCCGACATCGGCCGGGCCGCCACCCAGCGGGCCTTCCTGGTCGCCCTGGCCAAGCAGACCATCACCCCGTCCAACGTGGGCAACGTCACCTCCCTCATCAATACCTTTGCCAAGTACGTCAACACCACCATGCCCTTGAACGACATGGTTTACTTCGGCACCCAGGCCATCGGCATGGACCTGGACACGGCGCTGACCACCGGCTCTCTGGAGGGAGAGTGGATCTCCCCCTACTGGCAGCTGGACGACCAGGCGGTGCTGGAGTTGGTGAACAGCCTGGGCATCTACCAGGAGCAGGTCCCCGCCCAGGCGCTGCACATCGTGCACCCGTAACGCCCCGTGCAAAAAGGAACTCCGGTCAGGCGGCCGGAGTCTTTTTTGCGCAAAGGGGAAAATTGCGCCGCGGGGAATCAACCAAACCGGCCCGGCAAACGATAGAAGGACCCACCCGCCTTCGGCGGGTGGGTCCTAACGATTTGCTTACGCCGCAGGAATCACCAGGGTCTGGCCGGGCCAGATCTGGTTGGGGTTCTTGATGAGGTCCTTATTGGCCTCGTAGATGACGGTCCACTTGGAGCTGTCGCCGTACTGGGTCTTGGCGATCTTGGACAGGCAGTCGCCGCGGACCACGGTGTAAGTACCCTCGGGCTGGGGCTCCGGCTCAGGCTCGGGAGTGGGCTCGGGCTCAGGCTCCGGCTCCGGCTCAGCGGGGAGGTTCACAGTGATGTTCCCGGCGGGCTCGCCGTAGGCCTCAGCGGTGACAACGCCCTTCAGCTCGGTCTTGATGTAGTCCATCAGCACTTCGTCCATGGGCAGGCCCAGGTCATAGTTGACGGAAGCGGCGGAGAAGGCGTAGTAGGTGTCGCCGCCGGCCGCCAAGAAGTCGTTGGTGGCGATGGTGTAGACGGCCTCCTCGTCAAACTCCTTGCCGCCCACGGTCTGGATGGTCACCCGCTTGATGCTGTTGGGCTTGTGGTAGGTGGAGTCAGGGTACAAATCGCCCTCGTCAAAGGTCTCGTTGGCGTCGATGGTGAACTCAATGCCGCTGACCTGGGGGAAGCCGCCGATGGCGGTGGGGGTGGAGTAAGTGGACGCCTCCAGGGCCTCCAGCAGTTCCGCGCCGGTGACCTTGACGATGTTCAGGATGTTGCCGAAGGGCAGCACGGTGTTCACGTCCTTCTTGGTGATGTCGCCCGCAGCGATGGTGGCGCGGATGCCGCCGCCGTTGGTGATGGCCGCGTCTACGGTCTCGCCGTTCTTCTCAGCGCCCCAGACCAGAGCGTCGCAGATCAGGTCGCCCAGGTTGGTCTCCTCGGTGCGGTTGCCGGGATCCCGGTTGCCGTTGAGCTCCACCTCGGTCTTGGCGAACACGGTGCCGTAGTCGTCGTCGATCTCCTTCTGGATGGCGGCGGCGCGGTCGGCCACGTCCTTGTCCTCGTCGGTCAGGGTGTCGGCGGCCACGCAGGAGGCCTCAGCCTTGAAGCTGTCGCCGTCCTTGGTGATGGTGACCACGCCCACGTTGGCCAGCTTGGTGCCGGTGGAGGTCACCACGGTGTCGCCTGCCTTGTTGGAGCCGCCGTTGGCTTCGGCCACCTGCTCCATGGTGGAGTGGGAGTGGCCGTCGATGAACACGTCGATACCCTTGACCTCTTTGAGCAGGTCGAGGGAGCGGTTGCCGGCGGATTCGTCGTCAATGCCAAGGTGACCCAGGCACACGATAATGTCGCACTTGTCGGCCTTGAGGGCGTCCACCTGCTTCTGGGCGCAGTCGAACAGCTCCTCGCCGGCCTGGAAGGTCACGCCCTTGATTTTGGCGGGGTGGGCCTTGGTGGCGGTCTCGGGGGTATCCAGACCGAACACGCCGATCTTCACACCGTCCTCGGTGGTGAAGGTCACGCTGTCCTTGAAGGCCACCTTACCGTTGTACAGCACGTTGGCGGCCACGATCTGGAACGTGGCGTCCTTGGTGATCTCCTTCAGGTTCTCATAGCCGTAGTCGAACTCGTGGTTGCCCAGAGCGGCCACGTCGTAGCCCACCAAATCCATCAGCTCCACGGCGGTGGCGCCCTGGCTCATGCTGACGGTGGGATCGCCCTGGATGTAGTCGCCCGCGTCCATCAGCAGGACGTAAGCGCCCTTGTCCTCATAGCTCTTTTTCAGAGCCGCCACCTTGGCGTACCCGGCGATGCCGCCGTGGACGTCGTTGGTGTGGAGGATGACGATAGTGCCCTTCAGCTCCGGCTCGTCGGAGCTGTCCCCTGCCTCCGCGGAGGCAGTCGGCGCCGGGTCTGCCGCGTCAGTCCCGGTCTCATCATCCGCCGCAAACGCGGGGACCATCAGGCCGAACACCATGATCAGCGACAGAAGCAGCGCCAGCAGCTTGCTTTTTGCTTTCATTTGCTCACCTTTCCCTTCTGCTTACTTTGCCTGCCTATTTCCCCAATTAGGATAGGCGGACTGCATCTTCTATTATACAAACAAATTTCGGATTTTCAACCACCAATCATCTTAAATACCCAAATTTTTCACGGCCCCGGTCAAGCGACTGGGGCCGTGTTTTTTACTTCGCCGCCCAGTTCCCCGTAGCGGCGGCGGTGAGATAAGCGTTGATAAACCCGTCCAGATCGCCGTCCATGACGCCGTTGACGTTGGATGTCTCGAAGGCGGTGCGGTTGTCCTTCACCAGCTGATAGGGCATGAACACGTAGGAGCGGATTTGGCTGCCCCACTCGATCTTGAGCTGCACGCCCTTGATGTCGGAGATCTTGTCCAGATGCTCCTGCTCCTTGATCTGCATCAGCTTGGAGCGCAGCATCCGCATACAGGTGGCCTCGTTCTGGAACTGGGAGCGCTCCGTCTGGCAGGACACCACGATGCCGGTGGGCTTGTGGATCAGGCGCACGGCGGACGAGGTCTTGTTGATGTGCTGGCCGCCCGCACCGGAGGAGCGGTACACTTGACGCTCAATGTCCTCGTCCCGGATGTCCACCTCCACGCTGTCGTCCAGCTCGGGCATGACCTCCACGGCGGCGAAGGAGGTCTGCCGCCGGGCGTTGGCGTCGAAGGGAGAGATGCGCACCAGGCGGTGGACGCCGTGCTCGCTCTTCAGGTAACCGTAGGCGTTGTCCCCCTCGATGCGGATGGCGGCGGACTTGATGCCCGCCTCATCCCCGTCCTGGTAGTCCAGCACGGAGTAGGAAAAGCCGTGGCGCTCCGCCCAGCGGGTGTACATACGGTAGAGCATCTGGGCCCAGTCCTGGGCCTCGGTGCCCCCCGCCCCGGCCTGGAGGGACACGATGGCGGCAGAGTTGTCGTACTCCCCGCTGAGCAGGGTGGACAGCCGGGCCGTCTCCATCTCCTTGAGCAGCGCCTCAAAGCCGCTCTCCACCTCGGGGATCAGGGACTCGTCCTCCTCCTCGTTGCCCATCTCGCACAGAGTCATCAGATCGTCCCAGGCGCTCTCCCGCTTGGCCTGGGCGCTGACCTTGGCCTCCAGGCCGCTGATACGCTGCTGAACCTTCCGCGCCTTCTCCACGTTGTCCCAGAACCCGTCGGCGGCGGACTGGGCGTGGAGCTCGTCCAGCTCCCGCTCGGCGCTGTCCAGGTCCAGGGCCCTGCCCAGCTCGTCCAGGTCAGGCTTTAAATTGTTGAGCTTCACCCGGTATTCGTCAAATTGAAGCATCGCTGTTTCATCCTTCCGCGGCGTCTGCCGTTATTTTCCGTACAATTATATAGAATGCCGGACCAAATGTAAAGGGTGAAATCAGAAAAACCGCCGCGCCCCCCAAAGCGGGGCGCGGCGGGCTACCGCTGGCGGACCAGGGGGCCGGTATGCCCCAGGAAAATAAGGG
>CATLHC010000057.1 GCA_949948775.1 uncultured Oscillospiraceae bacterium | reverse complement strand
GATAAGGTAAGATAAGTTGCGCAAATTGAAATAGAGCAAAAAAGGGACATGGTTTGCAGGCCTCTGGTAGAATGAAGTTGGGACACACCATTCTGAAAGGAGACAGCAAACCATGTCAGAGAAGATTGTACAGCTAAATGAAGAAGTGATCAAGGGTCAACTTAAGGAGTTGGTTCGCGGGAGCGTGGAAGAAACGCTAAATGAACTGCTGGAGGTTGAAGCAGAGAAACTGACCCAGGCAGCCCGGTATGAGCGGAATGAGGCTCGTCAGGGGTACCGCAGTGGACACTACAGCCGGAACCTTACCACCACATCCGGCGATGTAACGCTCCATGTGCCCCGGCTGAAGGGAGTCTCCTTTGAAACGGCCATCATAGAGCGGTATCGCCGGCGTGAGAGCAGTGTGGAGGAAGCTCTCATTGAAATGTACCTGGCTGGTGTCTCGGTGCGCAGAGTAGAGGATATTACCGAGGCGCTGTGGGGCAGCAAAGTGTCTCCAGCGACCATCAGTGAGCTGAACAAGAAAGCGTATGTTCACATTGAGGACTGGCACAACCGGCCCTTACAAGGCGGGCAGTATCCGTATGTGTATGTGGACGGGATCTATCTGCGGCGGAACTGGGGCGGAGAGTATGAAAATGTAGCGATTTTGGTGGCGATTGCGGTAAATGAGGATGGCTACCGTGAAGTTCTTGGTGCCGCTGAAGGGATGAAAGAGGACAAGGCCAGTTGGGTCAGCTTCTTTCAGTGGCTGCGTGGCCGTGGCCTGGGCGGTGTAAAGCTCATTGTTGGAGACAAGTGTCTAGGAATGCTGGAAGCAGTGGGAGAGGTGTTCCCGGAGGCCAAATACCAGCGATGTACCGTCCATTTCTACCGCAATGTATTTTCTGTGACACCGCGCTCTAAGGTGAAACTGGTGGCCAAGATGCTCAAGGCGATCCATGCCCAGGAGAGCAAAAAAGCTGCCCGAGAGAAAGCCAAAGCCGTGGTGGAGGAACTGCGTTCCATGAAGCTGAGAGAGGCCGCCAAGAAGGTAGAAGCTGGTATAGAGGAGACGTTGACTTACTGCGACTTTCCCAGCGAACACTGGACTCGTATCCGCACCAACAATGTCATTGAACGGCTCAACCGGGAGATCCGCCGCCGCACCAGGGTAGTGGGTTGTTTCCCGGATGGCAATTCTGCCCTCATGCTGGTCTGTGCCAGGCTCCGCCATGTTGCCGGCACCCAGTGGGGCAATAAGAAGTACATGAATATGAACCACTTAGAGGCGCTCCAAGGAGACACCTCTATTGCTGGCTGACCTCATTCACCAGAAGGCTGCAAACCAAATTTGCGCATAACTATTGACACTACCAGAAGAATTTATCTATTTCAAAATCCCTCGCCTGCTGATCACAGACCCAAAATTCAAGCACGTTTCCACAGACGCCAAACTTTTTTATGGTATGCTGCTGGACCGCATGGGCCTGTCCGCGAAAAACAACTGGTACGACGACTACGGGCGCGTCTATATCTACTACACCGCAGACGAAATATGCGAGGATATGTGCTGCGGACGGGACAAGGCTATGAAGCTGCTGGCCGAACTGGACCAGAAGAAAGGGATCGGTTTGGTGGAGCGTGTCAAGCAGGGCCAGGGCCGCCCCACCAAGCTCTATGTCAAGCGGTTCACCACCCGGACAGCGCCCTCAAAGCCTGTGGCTTCCCCTCCAGATGATTTCGCGCCCTGCCCAGACGTCGGAAAAACCACCTCAAGAGGTCGAAAAAACCGACCCTAATCATACTGAGGGAAATCAACCTAACTTTAACCAATCCCTCCCCCCAAGCCCCCTGGCGCTGTCATGGGGGATGGATCGATACGAATTGAGGGAGGAAGTCAAAGCGAATATTGACTTTTAGGGCCTACAGCGGGCCCACCCCTATGACGATGTGGAGAGCCTTTTGGAGCTGGTGGTAGACGTGCTGGGCAGCACCGCCCCCACCCTGCGGATCGCTGGTGAAAATTTATCAGCGGACGCGGTAAAGCAGTGGTTCCGACGACTGGACAGCACCCACATTGAGTACGTCATCGAGGCCGTGAGCCAGACCACCACAAAAATCAACAACATCCGGGTCTATCTTCTCACGGCGCTTTACAATGCGCCGGTGACGATGGGCCCTTACTATTCCGCCTCTGTGCGGCATGACTTTGGCTAATGCGTCTCACGGTGGAGCTGTTGACAAAGTAGCCCCGAAGCTGCTTAAAATATAGTACAATTAAAGGCAAAGGGGCGAGGGGATGCAGCTGAAATATCACATAGTGACAATAGAATTATGCTGCTCCCATTTTGCAGCATGCTCTAACCTAGTGCGCGCATGGTATAAAGCCAATTTTCCCGCATAGCCTCTTTGGCACTTTTAAGATCGCCTTCTTTTAGTGCATTGATAATAACGGTGTGCTCCTCTTGAGAGACCAAAATGTTTCGAAATTTTGAGTAGTGTAGAATCTCTACCCGTAAAATATGTGCATATAAAATGCGGCAAAAGTCAAATAGGAAATCATTTCCAGCCAAGTCAAAAAAATAGTCGTGAAATTTTTGATCCCACGCGGGAATGGCTTGAGCGTCAGGCAATCCGTCAAGACTGCTGATTTCTCCGTTGATTTGCTCCAATTCCCAAATCATTTTCGGGGTGATTTTGGAGAACGCAAATTGAACTGCAAGTGCCTGCAGCTCGGCCATCATCTGGTAGCATTGGCGCACGACATCCAGATCAATAGGCGCCACAAGACTTTCACGTCCCGGATAAACATCAATCAATTTTTGATCTGACAACTGCTGAATGGCTTCTCGGACTGGAGTACGGCTTACAGAAAAATATTTTGCAATTTCCTGATCAGAAATCTTTTCTCCAGGCTGAAGCGTTCCGTCAATAATCCATCCTCGCAAGGTTTGATATACTCTCTCTTTTGCGGTAATACGAATATCAGTCAGTGGCTGATTGGGTATCGGCATTTTTACTCACTTCCTTAACTATTTTTTGGATATATTCGACAAAATAAAAGTAAATTAGAAGTGCTTATTGACTATTGTATCGTAATCTGCTATAAAGTGCAATAGAGGGTATGCGATATATTGCATATTGAATATTTCTTATGAACAGGAGAGAAGGACGATGAGAAGAATTGAAACAGCCAATGCTCCCGCTGCTATTGGCCCTTATTCCCAAGCAATCCTCGCAGGAAATACCGTGTATGTATCTGGGCAGCTCCCCATTGATCCCGCAAGCGGTGCCTTTGATGCCGAAGATATTCAGGGCCAGACCCGACGCTCGTTGGAGAACATTCGAGCGATTCTTCAGGCGGAAAATCTCAGCTTGGAAAATGTGGTCAAGACCACCGTACTGCTGAAAAACATCAGTGACTTCGCCGCCATGAACCAGGTGTACGGCCAATACTTCCAGGGTGTATGCCCTGCCCGGGCGGCCTTCCAGGTGGCCGCTCTGCCCAAAGATGCTTTGGTGGAAATTGAGGCGGTTGCCGTAAAGGAGTGAACAATATGGACGGTGAAATCAAACTGGTGCATCGAGAGCATGTCTCTCCCGTCCTTCCTGATGCTGCAAAGGCTTTTGGCCCGGAGGAAGCTCAAAAGGCGAATGAGTTCCACCGTAGCTTTCCGGAATATGCTCCGACTCCTCTTGCGGATTTGAAGGCTCTGGCAAAAGAATTGGGTGTATCAGGCATTTATGTAAAGGATGAGAGCTATCGGTTTGGGCTGAATGCGTTTAAAGTGCTGGGCGGCAGCTATTGCCTGGGGCGCTATATAGCGGAAGTGTTGGGACGTGATATTTCTCAGCTCCCCTATGCGGTCATGACCAGCGATGATATGCGTCGGCAGCTGGGCCAGCTCACCTTTGTGACCGCCACCGACGGAAACCATGGAAGAGGTATTGCGTGGACAGCCAATCGTTTGGGTCAGAACAGTGTGGTCTATATGCCCCATGGATCTGCTGCTGAACGGCTTGCAAATATCAAAGCCCTGGGTGCTGACGCATCGATCACCGACTTGAACTATGACGACACGGTCCGGCTGGCCAGCCGAATGGCGGAGGAAAAGGGCTGGATATTGGTTCAGGATACCGCGTGGCCCGGCTATGAGAAGATCCCAACATGGATTATGCAAGGCTACACCTCCATGGCATGGGAAATAGTGGAGCAGCTTCAAAAACAGAAGCCCACGCACATTTTCCTGCAGGCTGGCGTGGGAGCTATGGCCGGGGCCATGGCGGGCTTCATCACCGCATATTACGGTTCCCAGACCCGGCCCCGCATCATCATTGTCGAGCCTGACCGGGCCGACTGCATTTTCCACACCGCTGAGGCAAACGATGGCGCCCTTCATGCGGTCCGCGGCAGTTTGAGCACTATTATGGCTGGTTTGGCCTGTGGTGAGCCTTGCACCATTGGATGGGAAATCCTTAGAGAGTGCGCAGACGACTTTTTCTCCATTCCTGATTTTGTGGCCGCCAATGGGATGAGGGTTCTAGCGAATCCCTTGGCAGGGGATACGCGGATTATCAGTGGAGAGAGCGGTGCCGCCACAATGGGTTTGGTGACTCAGATTCTCAGAGATGAAAAACTGGAACATTTGAAAAACTCTCTGGAACTGGACAGCGCTTCACGTATACTTTGCATCTCCACGGAAGGGGATACCGACAGGGCAAATTATCGCCGCATCGTCTGGGATGGCGCCTATTCCAGTTGCAAATAAGAGGAAAGGAGGAGCAGAAATGAGCGAACACGATAATTTGGTGAAATTGGATGCCCAACTGGTATGCGAGCTTCGGGTCGATTGCCCTGAGCAGATTGTAGTAGGCGACAACGACTGGGGGTGGCTTCGAGTCATTCCTATTATTGGCGGGCATTTCCATGGTATGATCAACGGCACTGTCGTTCCGGGAGGAGCGGATTGGAACCTGGGCGTGAATGGTTGCAACCGAGAGACAGTTACTTCGGCCACAGTTTTTGCAAAATATCTGCTTAAAACGGATGACGGCGTTTATATTGCCATTGAAAACTTGGGATATGAGAGCCGTGTCAACCCTGATCCAGTGATTCATACCAATCCCTCTTTCCACGCACCCAGGGGAAAATATGAATGGCTGAACTATGGTGTCTATGTTGGAAGCCTGGACTCCGCGATAGTAGACGGCGTGGATGGTGTCAACATTAAAATTTACCGAATGCTATAAGGGAGGATAAAAGTCATGGTATCAAAGCAATTGCAGGCTCAGATGTCTGAATGGCGTCATCAAATCCACAGCCATCCTGAGGCGGCTTTTGAGGAAAAAGAGACCGCTGCTCTTGTAGGAAAAGTCCTTATGGACCTGGGGTATGAGGTTCACACCGGCATCGGTGGTACGGGAGTAGTGGGGGTGCTCCACTGTGGCACCAGCAGCCGGGCCATCGGACTCCGGGCCGACATGGACTGCATCAAAATCACTGAAAAAGGAAAGCACCCCTACAGCTCTCAAACACCTGAGCGGATGCACGGATGTGGTCACGACGGCCATACGGCTACCTTGCTGGGTGCAGCTGCTCTGCTGGCCCAGAGGAAAAACTTTGACGGCACCGTGTATCTGATGTTCCAGCCTGCCGAAGAGCCTGGAACGGGCGCTCAAGCCATGCTGGACGATGGGCTTCTCAAGCGGTTCCCGATGGATGAAGCATACAGCCTCCATAACAACTCTCTGTTTCGGCAGGGTCAGGTTTTGATTCGGGCAGGACAGTTTTTTTCCAGTGAAGATGACTTTGTCATCCGTATCCACGGCATAGGCGGCCATGCCTCGGCCCCCCATGTGACGAAGGACCCATTGGTGGCCGCGTCCGAGATGATTCTGGCCATGCAGACGATTATCTCCCGGAATGTGGACCCCCAGGAGGCAGCGGTGATCTCCTTTACTGAACTCCACACCGATGGGGCGGTGAACGTTATTCCATCCAATGTGACTCTCTCCGGCGATGTCCGAGCATATTCTCCAGAGGTCCAGCGCCTGGTAGAGAAGCGGATGCGGGAGGTCTGTCAGCATATCTGTGAGATGCATGATATGACCTTTGAGTTTGAATACATCCATGCGTTTGTCCCTTTAATCAATGATCCGGTTTGTACGGATCATGTGCTGGAGGCGGCCCGCAATATAGTCCCGGAAGAGCAAATCATCCTAAACGCCCCCAAGTGCTCCGCCTCCGAAGACTTTGCCCGCATTTTGGAGCAGGTCCCCGGCTGTTATTTTATCCTTGGTGGGGGTCGTAAGGAGGATCTGTCTCAGGAATTCCCCATGCACCATTCCTGCTATGACTATAATGACGATATTTTGTCGTTGGGCGCGGAGCTTTTTGCGGAGATTATCCGCACTCGCTTGCCGAAGAAGTAAATCAGGTATGCTGATTGATAAGTGCCTTAACCTGCACACATATTAGAGGGAGGAAAACAGATGGAAAACATTATTGGTGCTATTGCTGCATTTCATGACTTTTTGTGGGGTATGCCTGCTCTGATCATTCTGGTGGGCGGCGGTATTGTCCTTACGCTGTTCATCAACGGCGTGCAGTTCACCCGTTTCGGATTCATTATGAAAAATACTTTTGGCAGTCTGTTTGACAAGGAAGAGCAGACAAAACGAAAAGAGGCGGGCGTTTCCCCGGTCCAGGCTCTTACTGCGGCTTTGGGTACTACCATTGGCACCGGCAATATCGTGGGCGTGGGGGCGGCCATCGGTGTAGGTGGTCCTGGAGCTCTGTTCTGGATGTGGATCTGCGGGTTTCTGGCTATGGCCATCAAATATTCTGAGGTGGTCATGAGCATTCAGTATCGGGAAAAAGATCCCAGCGGCGGTTATAAGGCTGGTCCTCAGATGTATATTAAGAGGGGCCTGAACTGTGCTCCTGTAGCTTTTCTGATTGGTGTGCTTATGTGCTTCGGCATGAGTGTTATCGCCGCTGTTCACTCCGGGTCGGTGGCCGGAAATTTGTCTGAGGTTGGCGTTTCTGCTACCGTTACCTGTGTGATTCTGGTGGCTGTTGTGGCTTATATTGCCGTCGGTGGCATGAAGCGACTTGTCCATATCACGGACAAAGTTGTTCCGGCGATGACAGTTTTCTATCTGCTCCTGGCACTCATTGTTATTGTTCCCAATCTTGGAAATATCGGCACCGTATTAGCGGAAATTTTCAAGGGGGCTTTTACTGGTCAGGCTGCTGTCGGTGGCTTCGCCGGGGCTACGCTTTCCGCAACTGTGCGGAACGGCCTTGCTCGCGGTGTTCTCTCCAACGATGCAGGACTTGGCGCTCAGGCTATTGTCCACTCTCAGGCCGACAGCATTGACCATCCTGCCCAGCAGGGTATGTGGGCGATTTTCGAGACGTTCGTGGATACAATCGTTGTGTGCACTCTGACCGGCTTGTGCATCCTGTTTACTGGTGTGTGGCAGTCGGGTGCTTCGGGTGAAACGTTGGCGGCCAGTGCCATGAGTAGTGTGCTCGGTGTTGTGGGGCAGTATGGGTGTATCCTTGCGCTGGTGCTGTTTGGCTTAAGCTCCCTTATTGGTCTTGTGGATGCGGTCCGTATTCAAGCGGTAACTATGTTCCACAACGCTGTGGTGGGAAGGGCATTCCAGGTACTGTTCATTCTTTGCATCGTGGGCGGATGTCTTTTGGATATGGGGACGGTACTTCTTATGGCGGATACCGCCAACGCCATCATACTTTTTATTACCATGATTTGCCTGTTCCTGTTAGGGGGCCAGATTCGGAAACTGACCAAGGAATGGTTTGGCAATAACGGTGATATGCAGGCTATTGAAGCTGCTCGGGAGTCTGATAAGTAAGCATTTTAGTCAAGTATCTCTACTACTGAAGTCGGAAAATTGGCTCCCCCGGTTTCTTTCCGGGGGAGTCAATTTTCCGATTCCAATTGTGTCAAAAGACATAATTGACCTAAAATATCTAGCTAAAAAGGACCGCCCCGTTTTTTCGTAAACTGACTTTCAAAATTTGTCGAACAAATAAGTCTCACCATGAGAGAAAACAGCTTCACCCAGGCGTCCATCTGGGCCGTAGATACCGCTCAAGGCGCTTCCAAGTATCAAGGCCGCGTTAATTTCTCTGACGCCGTTTTTGCTTGCTGTGCTTTCCTCAGAAATCTGACCTCCGATCCGCTCCCTCCTCTCCGACGAAAACTGCTCCCAGTACGCCCCGGCCGAACCGCGCCAAGACCCAAAATCACGGGTAACCGCATTTCTTCCTGCTACGTCTCTGCACGCTAAGCCTTTTTTCATACTCTTTTTCAGGCGAAGTCCTCTCCGTCCAGTTTTGCTGCCTGCTTTTCCCTCGCCTAATTCCTTTTGCTCTTTATTGTGCCCCGCTGTCCCTTAGACCAGCTTCCTTGTGTACCAACTTAATGACATTACTCAACTTGAGACATGAATATAAGACAGTCTATGCGGCATATCTTCCCTGTGTAGACTGACAAAAGGGGGCGCAAGATAGTTAATATCATCATACATTATCCGGAAGATAAAGAGAAACAGCTGGAACTCGCCAAAAGGGTCGCTTACGTCCACGCTCAGACGATAGCTGAGAAGTTGGCAACCCTGTCCTGCCCTGTGGAACAGAAAGCGGCGCTATGCGACGAAATCAAGAAACGCTACAAAGCCGCCAATAAAATGAGATAAGAAGCGAGGAGTAGGGGAGAGGGAAAGCCATCCTCTACTCCTCGCATCTTTTTAGGTTCTTCCAGGTCCTTTTTGTGATCGACACCCGATCCTGTTCCCATTGCTGCAAGGTTCCAATTCTTCATAGCTGGAGTATGTGGTGCGGTCTATCCCAGCGTACTCCGCCACATCCTTTTGCCGCAAACCCTGGCTGTATCTGTACCATCCTAAAAACAAGAGAAACGCAATTTGACAAATCATGGCGAAAAATTACTTATTCAGGTGAATCGGTCCACATATTCCGCTGTATCAAGAAAACAAATGACACAGCGGAAGCAATTTGTAATTCTTGGGAAAGCGGCGGAGCTGCGGTATAATAAGACCATAAATAACTCCGCCAACCACAAGAAAGCTGGTAAAGTTTATGGAACTCACAAACGAAGTGGAGCAGAAACGGCGGAAGGATCTGGCGCGGCTGCGCAGCCTGCGGCCCATTGACGACGATTTTATGCGCTGCCTGTTCAAAGACAATATCCCTCTGGCTCAACTGGCGTTGCGCATCATCACGGGCAAGCCGGATCTGATCATTACGGAATGTCAGACCTAGAAGGATATCAAACGGCTGGCGGGGGCGCGATCCATCTGCCCGGATGCCTACGGGACGGATTCCGCCGGGAAGCGTTACGACCTGGAGATCCAGCGGGCGGACAAAGGCGCAGACCCACATCGGGCCAGATACATTCCAGTGTGCTGGATGTGGAGAATCTGAGCGCCGGGCAAGAGTTTGACGAGCTGCCGGACACCTACACGATCTTCACCATTATTGAGAAGGACTTTTATGGACTGGACGAGGTGGTTTATCCTGTGGAACGGATGAATCTGACGACAGGGAAGCCGTCTGAGGATGGGGAGCATATCCTCTATGTAAACGGCGAGTACCGGGGAAGCTCGGAGATCGGAAAGCTGATGCATGATTTCAACTGTACGGACGCGGACGATATGAACTTTGATCTGATGGCGGAACGGACGAAGTATCTGAAGGAAAATCCGAAAGGGGTGGGTGAAATGTGTAAAGTGATGGGGGAAATGAAGAACGAATCCATTCAGGGTGAAAAGCGAATGACTGTACTCAGAACGTTACAGGCGGGAAGTATGCGCTTGAGGAAATTGTCAATATCTCGGGCCTTCCGCTTGAAGAAGTAAAGAAATTGCAAACAGGGCAAGAAGCATAAGCCGCTATCTCGTTTGATTCAAGGGACAGTTTTATCAATGTATTTGTCTGCGCAGCACCGCTTCCACCCGAGCCAGCAGTTTCATCAGTTCAAAGGGCTTGGTGATGTAGTCTCCGTGGCCATGATGGAGAAGAAGATCGGTGACATCGCCGACCAGAAAGAGGTCTGCTTCGTCGTGATCGCGGGGCCCTCTGTGCGCGGGAGGGGACGGGCGCCCAGGGCCCCGACAGACTGATCTGCGGTGCAGCCCTCAGGAGGAGGCGCGGCGCATGGCCGTGCGCCTGACGGCATCCAGCAGGGCGGGCATGGCCGGGGCCTCCAGCCCGGCCTGGGAGGGGCAGAACACCAGCCTGCTGGTGCAGTTGGGCTCCGGTACCACCAGCCGGAGCCCCGCGCCAGCGCAGCTGTGCGCCACCTGCCGGGAGAGCAGGGCCAGGCCCGCTCCGTTGCGCACCATCCGGACGATGTTGCCGGCGGACGCGCCGATGTACCCCACCCGAGGCACGAAGCCGGCCCGACGGCACAGCTCCTTGCTGGCCTCCAGCAGCCCGGTGCCCGCGCTCAGCAGCAGGAACTGCTCCTGGCTGAACAGCGAGAGGGGGACCCGCTCTCCCGCCGGGCACTCCAGTGCTTCGGGGACCAGCAGAGCCATCTCATCCTCCTGCAGGACGATGGCCGGCTCGGGCAGGTCCCGGTCCATGGTGCGGAAGAAAGCCCCGTCGCAGTGCCCGGACTGCACCAGCGCGGGTATGACCGTGTTCTCCCGCTCCTCCACGATCAGCTGCATCCCGGGATGGGAGGCGGCGAACTCCGCCAGCAGGCGGGGGAAGCCGTAGTGGTCGGCGGCGGGGAAGAGGGCCAGCCGCAGCGTGCCGTCCGGATGGATCGCCCGGGCCAGCAGCCCGGCCTGCCGCGCCAGCTCCCGGGCCGGTGGATAGGCCCGGTGCCCCGCTGCTGTCAGCTCGGCCCGCCGGTGGGACCGGTCGAACAGCTTGGCGCCCAGCCAGCGCTCCAGCTTCTGCACCCGTTTGGATATCACCGGCTGGGACAGGAACAGTATCTCCGCCGCCGCTGAGAAGCTGCCCGACTCCGCCACCGCGATGAAAGCCTGCACCCACTCCAGCTCCATGTGCGCACCGCCCCTCCATATCATTCCACTTTGGAATACATTATACCAGATATCCGAATTGATGGCAAGGGGGAGACCTGCTATGATGAGAGCAGAAGCGGGAGAGACCCGACGAAAAAAAGGAGGACCGAGAGATGAAAACGATTGCAGCCTTTTTTGCGGCACGCCGCTACTGGACGGACGAGGAGGCCCTGGCCAGCGCCTACAGGGCCCTGTCCGAGCCGATGGCCCAGGCGGCCGAGTGCCGTCTGATCCAGGATCCCCAGGAGCTGGACGCCCTGCCCCGAGGCGACTGCCTGATTGCGGTGCCCATGAGCGGCGCGGTGCAGCGCAGCATTCTGCAGGCCGCCGCGCGATATGACAGCGTGGTGCTGTACGGCGCGTACATTCGCGGGAACGGGCCCGCGTCGGTCTGTCAGGAGCTGCTGCGCTGCAATGCGGCCCCCACCCTGATGGATGTCTGGGCGGTGCTGCGGCGCACCGCGCCCCGGACCCAGCTGGCGCTGGAAGCCGGCGGATTGCGGGGTGCCCTGCGGGTGCTGGAGGCCTATCACGCCGTGCGTGGGGCTGTCCTGCTCCACATCGGCCCCACAGAGCCCTGGGTCATCAGCAACGCCGCTGATCCCACTGCCTATGCCGGCCGCTTCGGCCTCCATCTGCGCACCGCGCCCCAGGACGAGCTGGCGCAGCTCTACCGGGAGGCCGGGCGAGGACAGGCCCGGCCCTATCACGACTGGTTCGCCCAGAACGCCTCCGGCTGTGTGGAGCCGACGGCGGACGACCTCTGGGACGCGGCGCGGATGGCCTGGGCGCTGACCGCCCTGCTGGAGCGGTACGGCGCCCGGGCGGCGGCCATCGCCTGCTTCGACCTGCTCCGCCAGGGGACCACCGCCTGCCTCGGCGTGAGCTATGTCAACGACTGCACCCCCATGTCCATCGCCTGCGAGGGGGACCTGGACAGCGCCGTCACCATGCTGCTGATGAAGCCGCTGACCACCGCCAAGCTGTGGATGGCCAACCCGGGCCTCCAGCCCGACGGCACCGTCAACTTCTCCCACTGCACCGCGCCCATCTGCTGCACCGGCGCGCCGCTGCCCTGCACCCTGCGCAGCCACCACGAGAGCGGCATCGGCGTGAGCCTCCAGGTGGAGCTGCCGCTGGACCTGCGGGTGACGGCCTGCCGCATCTCCGACGAGGCCTCCAAGATGACGGTGCACACGGGCCGGACCATCCCCGGGCCCTATGAGTCCGCCTGCCGCACCCAGATGCACGTGCGCTTCGACGACATGCGCCACTACCTGGACACCGCCCTTGGATGCCACCAGGTCTTTACCTTCGAGGACATCGAGGAGGAGCTGCGCAAGCTGGCCGCACAGTTCGCGCTGGAGGTGCTGTGAGGCGGCAGCGCTGAGCCCCGTGCCGCCGCCCCAACGCCCAAATCGTTTAGTGATTTCTGCAAATGTTTGCAATCCCCAGTTGTCTATTTTGACAAAAATAAAGCGATAGCCGCGGTCGGGGGTTGACACCCCCGATGGTATGTCGTATGATATGCCCATAGACCGACGAAATCGGACAAGTCATTTGGACATTTTGTCGGTCGATTTCCCGGTCGGTTTTGCAAACGTTTGCAAGACGGCCCCAAAGACGTACCCGCGAGACCCAAAATAAAAACAAGGAGAGGACTATGATGAAAATGAAGAAGCTTCTGGCACTGATGCTCGCCGCCGTCATGGCGCTCAGCCTTGCCGCCTGCGGCGACAGCGGCAGCAAGGAGTCGGCGGCCCCGTCCCAGCCGGGCGGCTCCACCACCTCCGAGGCCCCCAGCAAGGGCGGCGACGAGGGCGGCGAGATCCTGATCGGCTGCCTCCAGGACATCACCGGCCCCACCTCCGCCCTGGGCATGTCCGTGCAGGCGGGCGCGCAGGCCGCCGTGGATGAACTCAACGCCAATGGCGGTATCAGCGGCAAGACCGTGGTGATGAAAACCTACGACACCAAGGGCGACGTGACCGAGGCCGTCAACGCCTACATCACCGCCGTCACCGTGGACAAGGTGAAGCTGATCGTCGGCCCTCCGGTGGCCAACATCGCCAACGCCATCAAGGAGACCTCCGAGAGCTATGACGTGCCCGTCATGGGCTTCGCCCTGGACCCCAACTGCCAGATGCGGGAGGACGGCACCCCCTACAAGAATATGTTCTGCTTCCAGCCCAGCGCCACCACTCAGGGCCAGATTATGGCCTCCTTCGCCGTGAAGAACGGCCTGAAGACCTTCGGCATCATTTACAACCAGGAGAACTCCTACTCCGTGTCCCTGCTGGCCCCCTTCACCGATGAGCTGTCCAAGAACGGCATCACCGTGGACGACAGCCTGATCGTGGCCTACGGCGCCGCCGACACCGACTACAAGACCCTGCTCCAGCCTCTGGTCTCCGCCAACGTGGACGGCATCTACTGCCCCAACTACACCCAGCAGCTGGTGGCCATCGCCACCGCCGCCAAGGAGCTGGGCTACCAGGGCAAGATCGTCTGCGGCCTGGATGCCGCTCCCTCCTTCAACACCACCTACGGCGGTGACTGCTCCAACATCTACTACATCAACAACATCAACACCGACGATCCCACCACCGCCGAGATGGCCGCCTCTGTGGAGGACAAGGTGAGCGCCGTCAACAAGTACTTCCTTGGCTACGACGTGATCATGATCGCCAAGCAGTGCTTGGAGGAGGCCGGCCTGGAGGACAGCGCCGCGCTGGTCAGCGCCATCGAGAACGTGAAGGACTTCAAGGGCCTGACCGGCACCCTGACCATCGACCCCGCCACCCATATGCCCGACGGGATGGGCATGTTCATGTACACCTACGACAATCAGACCCCGGTCATGCTGGAGGAGTTCGCCGGCTGACCACCCTGACGCCATCTGAGCCTTGACCGGACGAAGCATGGCCCCCGCCGCGGAGGTTTCCCCAGTGACGGGGGCCGTGCTCTTTTTGCGCCCACCACACCCAAATATCGAGGAGGCCCGCCATGTCGCTGCAGATCCTGATCAACGGCCTCGCGACAGGCTCCATCTATGCCCTGATCGCCACAGGCTTCGCTTTGATCTTCAACGTGCTGAAATTCTCCAACTTTTCCCACGGCGCCACCATGACCGCCGCCGCCTTCACCGCTTTCTTCCTGGTCTCCCAAAAGGGCATGGGGCTCGTGCCCACCCTGCTGGTGGCCGGGGCCGCAGGCGCGTGCATCGCGCTGTTCGGCGAGTTCGTCGGGTTCCGCCGCATCCTGAAGAACCATTCCTCCGCCACCTATTTCTTCGTGTCCTCCATCACGCTGGGCACGCTATACGAGGGGCTCGTCACCATCCGCGTGGGGTCGAACTTCTTCAACTTCCCGTCCTTTTTCCAGACGCCCACTTTGGATCTGGGCATCGTCATCTCCACCAGCGACGCGATCATGTTCCTCATCAGTATTGCCGCGCTGCTCATCCTCGGCTATATCATCCAGAAGACCCGCCTGGGCCGTGCGCTGCGCGCCGTCTCATTCGACCGGGACACCGCTCAGCTCATGGGGATCGACTCCACCCGCATCATCCAGCTCACCTTCGTGATCTCGGGTGTGCTGGCGGGGTTCGCGGGCGTCTTCCTGGGCA
>CATLHC010000056.1 GCA_949948775.1 uncultured Oscillospiraceae bacterium | reverse complement strand
AGTTTACTCCATCTTTCGATCGAAGGCAAAACCTCATTTGTCCGTACACAGGGGTCTCTAAAACCATTGTGTACTTTTTTCAGGGTTTTCTAAAACCCGGTGTGTCCAATCTTATGGGTACAGTTTACACAACTCTGCACAATATTTCACGCTGAAACCGGGAAACCGTTGGAGCGCAAGGACTACGCGCACCAGGCTGCACACTATTTCACCCGCACCCAATAATTCAAATCCCTCCTTCCGCGCCAACTTGAACGACCCTATCCAATCTGAACAAATTGTTATCAGTTGTTCGGATTAGGTAGGGTCGTTTTTTATCTGTAGCCGCTTTGTTCCATTAGGCTTGACACTAAAATTATTTTTTGCCATAATACCAAGATGGTACCTGCTCATGGAAAAAGGCGTTCTACTGCAACGACCCTTTCTCACAGCTCGAAGAACAGGCTGCCGCCCTCTATAGTCGGATTTTGAAAAAAGCCGATGAAGTAAGGCTTGCCCCGGATGTTCACAGTATCATCCAAAATTATCTATCTTAACTGGGTAGGTTATGAAATTTGTTGAGATTCGCTGACACAAGATGAAATCTATAGTGTGAAAAACCCTGTACACTGGTTGAGAATAATCCAGATAACACACCTATGACGGAGTCCATTTTTCAGAGCGCGGACATAGGGTCTTTTACGCGGGAATCGGCAAACGACTATTGGAATTGGGAGGTAACGTTTCATGACGCGGCAGCAGGCAGTTGTCCGCAAAAAGAGAATATATGCGGCGGCGGTGCAGGCCATGGCATCGGACGATCATATCACGGTGAGCGATGCTGGGGATGGAGCTCTCCTGTTCCGGCCCGACGACCCCAAGGCCGGGCTGATCTTCTACCCCGGTGGGAAGGTGGGATACGCCGCCTACGCGCCGCTGATGCGCGCCTGTGCCCAGCGGGGTATCCTCTGCGTACTCCTCAAAATGCCCTGGAATTTGGCTGTGCTGGACGTGAACGCGGCGGACGGAATCACCGAACGCTATCCGGAGATTGACGTCTGGTATCTGGGCGGGCACTCCCTGGGCGGTGCTATGGCGGCAAATTACGCAGCCGGCCACAGCGATGAGTTCGATGGCCTGATCCTGCTGGCCGCCTATTCCACCAAAGACCTGAGCGGTTCCGATTTGACGGTTTTGTCGGTCTACGGCTCCGAGGACCAGGTGCTCAACGCCGAGAAATATGCGGCCAATCGAAACAACCTGCCTGCCGATACTCCCGAGGTAATGATCGAGGGTGGGTGCCACGCTGGCTTCGGAACCTACGGTCCCCAAAGCGGTGACGGCACACCGTCCATTTCCAGTCAAGAGCAGATCGACAGGACCGCAGAAGAAATCTGGAATATGGTGCAAAGCAGAGGATAACATTTCATTTCAAAATAATCTAAGGAGGAAGCCATCATGCGGAAAAACTTTGGAGCAAAGCCCTACACCTACCCCCAGCCGGTGTTCATCATCGCCACCTACGGCCCGGACGGCACACCGGACGCCATGAACGCCGCCTGGGGTGGCATCAGCGATACCACCGAGCTGTCCATGTGCCTGAGCGCCGGGCATAAGACCACCAAGAACATCCTGGAGCGCAAAGCGTTTACCGTCCACATGGCCGACGCTGCCCACGTGGTAGAGTGCGACTATGTGGGGGTGGTGTCCGCCAGCGACGTGCCGGACAAGCTGGCGAAGGCCGGGTTCCACACCACCAAAAGCGAGTTCGTGGACGCGCCCCTCATCGACGAGCTGGCTATGGCTGTGGAGTGCCGCCTGGTGAGCTACGACCCTCAGAGCGGCCACTTGGTGGGAGAAATCGTCAACGTCAGCGTGGATGAATCTGTGCTTACTCCAGACGGCAAGGTGGATGTGGCCAAGCTGGCCCCCATCACCTTCGACCCCGTCAACAACGCCTATCACAAGCTGGGCGAGAAGGTGGGGAACGCCTTCTCGGACGGACTGAAGCTGAAATAATGTGAACACGAAAAGCAAGCGGCCCGCTCCCTTGGGAGCGGGCCGCGCCGGCTTCTAAATCTTGAGCAACCGGTCTGACGGCACATTGCCGTGGTGAAAGGGTGGCCGCAGACGCCGGAGCCTCTGTATGAGGATCAGTGTGAACCCCCTGCAGCCGGCGCCCGGCGCTCCACGCTCAAGGCATATCCGTCCAAAATTGAGGTGCCGCCGCCCTCTGCGGCAACGGCGTGGTCGATGGTGACCGTGTCGCCCACATTGAGGGTAACCACCTCCCGGTTCTGAGCTGCGGAGATGGAATAGAATACCCCCTCGCCCTCCAGGCGAATGAAGTAATAGGAATTCCCATTGATCACGGCGGTCCTGATCTCGGCCACTTTCCCGCTGGCCTGGGTCTGGGGCAGCTGCTCCACCTGGGTTACGCCCTTGTCGGCCAGCATCTGGATATACTTCTGTTCGCAGGTAGAAACGCTGTCGCCGGTGGCCACCAGCTGATACTGGGCCACATTGACCATGGCGTAGGTTTTGACCAGGTTTGTGGCGTCCTTCAGAGGGATAAAATAGGTGGGTTCCCCGGCGATGTTCAGCAGGATGGGAAAGGTGGCGGTGTAGCCCAGATCCTGGACCACGCCCTGGGCGGAGAGCTTGGCGGCCTCCTCGGTGGCCCCGGGGGCGGTATAGAAATGGGTCTCCTTGGTGCGCTGGTTGGTGAGCAGGAAGCCCAGGTTGGACTGGTCGGCGTTGGCGGAAGTGACGCCGGTGTACATATACACATCGTCGTTCATGGCGATATAGTTGTAGCCTCTGGTGGTCTGGGTCACGTCCCGCTGGCCCAGAATGGAGTTGAGGAAGCCGTGGACCAGGGTGCCGTAGTAGTCATATTGCTGCATGATGAGTTCAGGGACATAGAGGGTATCCACCCAGTTGGGAACCTGCTCATGGTACTGGCTCTCACCGGTGACGGCGTCCACCAGCACGGCGCCCTGGATGTCCGCCCCGCCGAACAGGCCGATGCGCTTGACCACCCGGGGGGCCACCCACCAAGGATGCCCGTTTTCGTCGATCTCAAACTCCGGGGTGGCAAATATCATGGTGGGGTACCGGAAGCGCAGGTGGCGCACGATGTTCCGGTTCAGCGGCTCGGAGAAGGAGTATTTGATGCCCTCGCTCAGCCGGGTGACGGTGGCCTCCTGGGTGACCATGTCCACCATCACATAGGCGGGCAGGCCGGTCCCACGGTTGGTGAACCATTTGATCAGGTCGGCGTAGGAAACAGGGGCCACCCGGACGGGCCTGCCCTGGTAGTTGATCTGGGTGGAGTCGTTGGAATACTCAAACTGGCTGACCATGTCGCTGAGGGTGCCCATCTGGCGGTCCCCCAGGTAGTTGGCGGAGTCCTTGTCCAAGGTGGGGATCTCGTTGAAAGAGATCTCCGCGATGTCGGTGGCAAAGTCCCCGGTCTGGACCGTGAGCAGCTGCCGGTAGTCGGCCGCCCGGAAAATGGGCAGGGAGACGATCTGCCCCACCAGGGCGACGGCGATCACTGCCGCGAAGAGGATCACTACGGGCAGACAGCTCTTTTTTGTATACCCGAACCACTCTTTGATCTTCTCCTTGGGCGTGCGCACCACGGTGTCCGCTTTTCCGCCGGGGGCGGACAGCAGGAACACGCAGATGGTGTATACCACGCACAGCAGGCCCAGAAACCTGTAAAAGTCGCCGGACTGGGGATTGATGGCGGGCAGAGACACATAGAAATAGGCAAAGCCTATCGCCGCCGTGATCAGCAGGCTGACCAACATACCGCCGGTACGGCCCATCGGTTTTCTGGTCTTTCCCTTTTTCACAATGGAGACTCCTTCCTTTCACGAGAGAGGATTTAAAAATTATATCACAAAACACTACCGGGCGCAAGGGCATACCATATTGAGCAGGTCCAGTTCTTGAACATCGTTGATATGATTACAGCGTTTGCAAAACCGCGCCGAGGACTCTTTTTTGCGCAAGGGTCAAACCCGTGCGGATGGGCAAAATGAAAACCACCCTGCTGAGGGTGGTTTTCATCTGCCCTGTCAATCGTCGCCGCGCAGAAGGTTCTGAGCGTAGTCCTTCAGGCTGGCAAAGGAGTTGACGCTGTCTGACCGGGTGTTGATCTGCTCTCTGGCATAGTCCGGGAGGGTGTCGAAATAGTGTTTTGCCTCTGGCTCAGCGCACAGCAAAGCATTTAAATCGGGATAGTGCATGACAAATCACCTCAAGTCTTTGATTTGCGGTCTTTGGGAAAAACATACCGCCTATTGAAGTTCCCATAAATCAGCGGCAGGCAGATCGTTCTCAACATTATCCCGCGCCAGGTCGTTGTCAATGACCGGGTAAATCTCCGGCGGAATTGGACGCTCCGGCGGATCTGGAGTTAGCTGCGAGATTCTTGCCGTTTTCTTATCCATCAAGGTCACCTCGGCAATAGATTGCCCGAAAAGGCTGAAATCATGCCTGACTGGAGGATTTTGGCTGAACCCTTCGCCTGCTGCCTGCGTATGATGCCGTACAGAGCATTGATTTTGAGGAGGTGCTTCTTATGGCTATGTTTTGGTTGGCGAGGAAATTGCCATCCATGGCTAAGTATTCAGGAGTTCTCACACACTGATGCCCTCTGTAAAATGCTGGATAACAGCTGCTGGCCAGCACTCTGCGCCGAATCCCAGTCATGTCAAAACAGCTCAGCCGTTTTGGACAGTTCATACAGGCATCTCCCTCGACTTGGCAGCAACGCAAATATTTGCCGGTCGATTGATTGCAATTTAGCCTATGGTACGTAAGGGCGACCCATCATTGATAACATTGCAACGGTGGGAGAGGTTTTGCTCTGGGATGATGAGTTTGTCAGAAAGAGGCGGGTGGAACGGTACATAGGGCTTGCTGTTACCGATATAAAACAAGCGGGCGGGGATGATTCCCCGCCCGCGCTGCTATTCGAGAAATACCTGGGACAGGTCGATGACGCAGTCTTCCAGGACAAAAACCTGTACAGATTTGCTGGCCGGGTCCACGATCCGGTATTTCCGGACCCCGGCCCGCTGTTAGAGGTCGGTGCCGTCTGCAATGGCGGTGCATTTGCATCCCTCAAGGTATCGGTCAAAGAGGGCAGCAATTTTGAATGCTACGCGATTGTGGTTAAATGTTGGCCGGGGGGGACATGGCGACGATTTTGCCGCCGATCAGTTCCTCCCGGATATCTTCCTGATATGCCGGATTATTTTCCATAGCTAGCGCTCCTTTCTCTTGAGCTTTTAACCTTTTTGACCATATTATAACTCAGACAGGCGGATAAAACAAGGAGAATTGAAGGTGACAAAAGGCCGGTTTGAATTGCAAACTTGAGACGGATATAGTACAATAAATATATCCACAACAGCGGAAAGCAGGTGGCGCCATGCCTTTTACCATCGTCCGGCAAGACATCACAAACATGCAGGTAGACGCTATTGTCAACGCGGCCAACACCGAGCTGCAAATGGGCGGCGGGGTCTGCGGGGCCATCTTCCGGGCGGCGGGGCCGGAGCGGCTCCAAGCCGCCTGTGACAAGCTGGCCCCCATCCAGACCGGCGGGGCGGCCATCACACCGGGGTTCCGGTTGCCCGCCAAGTATGTGATCCACGCGGCGGGTCCCGTGTACAGCGCCTGGAAGAAGGAGAAAAGCAGAGCTTTGCTCCGCAGCGCCTATCTGGAATCGCTGAAGCTGGCAGCAGAAAACGGCTGTGAGAGCATCGCCTTCCCGCTGATCTCCAGCGGAATTTACGGCTATCCCAAGGACGAGGCGCTGGAGGTGGCCCGGCAGTCCATCGGGGAATTCCTGCAAGACCACGACATGGACGTCTACTTGGCCGTCGGTGAGCGGGGCGGTGACCGCCTTCCAGGCCACCCAGGCCATGCCCCAGGCCCCGCTGAAGGCCATCCGCAGGGACATGAAAAAGCGGGGGCGGTGTAAGTAATAAGAAATTTTCACCGGTCAAGAAAGCGGAGGCAAATCCAGGCTAAATCTTATCCTTGCAAATCATCTCTCAGAGCACTATAATGGCAACCGATGTTGTCACAGGAGATGATCCCCTTGAGAAGAAGAGAAAACGACCTGGGCCGGGACCCCATGGCGGGTCTGCTGCTCCGGCTGGCCATCCCCACCATGCTGGCCCAGTTTATCAACGTCCTCTACAGTATCGTGGACCGGATGTTCATCGGGCATATCGCCGGGGTGGGCAGCCTGGCTTTGGCGGGGGTGGGGGTGTGCGGGCCCATCGTCACCCTGCTGTCCTCCTTCTCCATGCTGGTGGGTCTGGGCGGCACGCCGCTGATGGCCATGAAGCTGGGGGCAGGGCAGAGGGAGGAGGCCGCGGACCTGCTCTCCAACTGCTTCCGGCTCCTGCTGGGGCTGGCTGTGGGGCTGAGTCTGCTGTTTTTCCTCCTACGCCGCCAATTTCTCTGGTGGTTTGGGGCCAGCGCGGATACGTTCCCCTTCGCCCTGGAGTACATCACCATCTACATCGCCGGGACCGCCTTTTCCCTGCTGTCCGGCGGGCTCAACAGCTTCCTCATCGCCCAGGGCCGTTCCGGGCTGGGTATGGGCACGGTGGTGGTAGGCGCGGCGCTGAACATCGCGCTGGACCCGGTGTTCATCTTCGCGCTGGACATGGGCGTGTCCGGCGCGGCCTGGGCCACGGTGCTCTCTCAGGCGGCGTCCTGCGCCTTTGCCCTGATCTCCCTCCGTCTGCCCGGACTGGCCGTCCATCTGGGCGAGGGACGCTTTCGGCCTGAGCTGTGCAGGAAAGTGGCAGTGCTGGGGATGGCTCCCTTCCTCACCTATGCCCTGGACAGCGTGATCCTCATCATCATGAATACGGTTCTGCAGCGCCGGGGCGGCCCCGGCGAGGGCGACCTGCTCATCACCTGCGGCACCATCGTGCAGAGCTATATGCTGCTCATTGCCACCCCCATGAGCGGCATCACTCTGGGCTGTCAGGGGGTGGTGAGCTTCAACCTGGGGGCGGCCAACCGGGAGCGGGTGAGGCAGGCATTGCGGGGCGTATTGCTCCTGTGTCTGGGGTTTGCTGCGCTGATGCTGGTGGTGACGCAGCTATTCTCGCCGCAGTTTGTGCGGCTTTTTTCCAAAGATGGGGAGGTGCTGACCCGGAGCGTCTCCTATATCAAGCTGTATACGGCGGCCGCCCTGTGTATGGCGGTACAGTGGACGGTGGTGGATATGTCCACCGCTCTGGGGCAGGTGGGGCTGGCTCTGTTCTGTTCCCTGGTACGCAAAGTGCTGTTCATCTCTGGTGTTCTGCTGTTCCCTCTGCTGTTCGCTGCTCCGGCTGCCTTTGCCGCGGAGCCCTTCTGCGACGTGACCGCCAGTGTCCTCTCCAGCATCCTGTTCCTGCGCTTTACCCCCAGACTGCTGGACGTGCGGTGTGGAGCGAAAGGGTAGTGCCGAATTTGAATTGCGGGCAAGTTGCAGAGGGCTTGATTAAATTTTAGATACGCCATGCTACGTGCTGAACAAATAGTTTCAGCTTTCTTATTGAGGTCTGCAGCCATAGCGGTACAGCGTCGGACAGCGAATACAATAAAGAAGTCTAAACAAGGCAACCACACAAGAACCCCAGCGGGAACTTTCCTCCCGCTGGGGTTCTTGTGTGGTTGCCTGCGCACTGACTGAGCGCTGTATTCAATCCACTGTCATCGTATGTTATGCCTGTCAGCGCCAGTGATAAAATGTAAAAAAACGCCGAGGAAAAAATGTAATTTTGTGGCGGAGCGGAGGGAAAAAAGATAGACTCCCAATAGGACGGAAATTGTCCAGAAAGGGAGTCGGGAAATGAGAGGAGAAGTATGGATGGATATACGAAGTGACCGGCAAAAGGGACTGAGCTATGTGGAGTTGGGGAAGAAGTACCACATGGATCCACGGACAGCAAAGCGGTACGCGGAGTCACCAAGCAGGCCTGAGTACACGCTAACGGGGCCGAAGCCAACAAAGCTGGATCCGTATAAGCAGAAGATTGATCAGATGCTGGAAGAAGCGCCGTATTCGGCGGTACGGATTCTGGAGAAGCTGCAGGAGGAGGGGTTCGATGGGAAATACAGCATCGTGAAGGAGTACGTGCTGGGAAAGAAAATGGACCTGGAGGAAAAAGCAACGGTGCGGTTTGAGACGATGCCGGGGAAGCAGGGGCAGATGGACTGGGGCTTTTTCGAGGATCATCTGGTGTACGAGGACGGGAAGTGGAAGAAGCTGTACTGTTTTCTGATGATTTTGGGATATTCGAGGATGCGGTATATAGAATTTGTCACAGATATGAGCACAAACACGCTGATTCGGTGTCATCAGAACGCGTTTCGGTACTTTGGGGGATACCCGGAGGAAATTCTGTACGATAACATGAAGCAGGTGGTGATCAAGCGGTTATTGAAGCAGGAGGACTCCACGCTGAACCGGCAGTTTGAGGACTTTGCGGGATTCTATGGGTTCAAACCCATCCTGTGCCGCCCTTACCGTGGGCAGACGAAGGGGAAGGTAGAGCGGACGGTGCAGTTTGTGAGAGACAACTTCATGGTGGGGATCAAGTACAACAGCCTGGCGGACTTGAACGGACAGGCCCTGGCCTGGTGTAACAAAGTCAACGGCAAGGTACACGCCACCGCGTCGGCGCAAAGTGCGCTTGACTCCGTTTCCGCCTGCGGCGAAAACTCCGCCCGCTCCCTTGCGCCTCCTTTCAAAATCGCACCCGCTTCGCTGGGCTGCGATTTTGTTTTTATACGCATTGTAAAACCAAACCGGAACCCAACGAAGTGGTTCCGGTTTGGAGAGGAGGGGTAACGGAGCGGCGCGAGCCATGCCTGAAAGGGCGTGGCGAGTGGAGCGAAGTTTGTCCCGACGAGGCAGTCGTGGCCCTCGATAATATGTTAGCAGCGTATTACGAGGGGAAGCAGATTTCTCTGCACAGGATATCGTACCAGAGAAACTATGGGATCCCCACAAAAGCGCCCTTCCGCTTTTGTGGGGAGAGGAGGAAGGAATGGAGCGGGCATAGTCCTCGCCGAAGGCGGGGACGGAGCGGAGCGAAATTTCTTCCGACGAGGTCCGCCAGGTGTGGGCAAGACCCATCTGGCCTCGGCTCTGGGCCTTGTGGCCGCCCAGCATCGGTTCTCCACTTATTACGTGAATTGCCACCAGCTCATTGAGCAGCTCAAAAAAGGCCCATTTTGAGAACCGCCTGCCGGACAAGCTCAGGGTCCTGGCCAAGTACAAGATGCTTATCATTGACGAGATCGGCTATCTTCCTATGGACATCCAGGGCGCCAATCTGTTTTTCCAGCTGATCGCCAGACGGTATGAGAAAACATCCACCGTCTTTACCTCCAACAAGACCTTCTCCCAGTGGAACGAGGTCTTTGCCGACGTTACCATCGCCTCTGCTATCCTGGACCGCGTCCTGCATCACTGCACGGTCATCAACATCAAGGGCGAGTCCTATCGTCTGAAAGAGCGCAAGGAATTTATGCGCCAGAAACAGCACATCGTGAACACTCTTTTTGAGCAAAGCAGTACCTGATTTTTGTTACCCCCCCGCCGAAAAACGACAAAATTTCTTCGGCGTTTTCTTACAATTTCATATCGGCGTTGACACCGGGCCGACCTGCGGGTCGTTGGGGAGAAAATCGCGGAGATCGGCCCCAGCCTCCCCGCGGGGGGCAGCCGGGTCATCGACGCCACGGACCGGCTGGTGTTCCCCGGCTTCATCGACACCCACACCCATTTCGAGATGAACAAGGGCACCCCCCGCCAGACGGCGGACGGCTGGGCCTCCGGCACCCTGGCCGCCCTGGCGGGGGGCACCACCACCGTGCTGGACTTCGCCGAGCCGGAGTGGGGGGCCTCCCTGGCCTCCGCCCTGGACACCTGGCACAGCCGGGCCGACGGCGTCTCTTCCTGCCACTACGGCTTCCACATGACCATCAAGAACTGGAATTCCAACCTCCGGGCGGAGCTGGCCGACATGGACCGGGCGGGGGTGACCTCCTATAAGGTCTATTTCGCCTACGACAACCTGCGGGTATCCGACGGCACGGCGCTGGAGGTGGTCCGGGCCGTGGGGGAGCGGGGCGGCATCGTGGGCTGCCACTGTGAGAACGGTGACCTGGTCACTGCGGGCATTGCCGCCCAAAAAGCGGCGGGGAACCTGGACCCCTCCGCCCACCCCCTGTCCCGCCCCGCGGCGGTGGAGGCCGAGGCCGTCAACCGCTGGCTGGCCGTGGGCGAGCTGGCGGGATACCCGGTGAACATCGTCCATTTGTCCACCCGGCGGGGACTGGAGCTGGTCCGTATGGCCCGAGAGCGGGGCCAGGCGGCGTATGTGGAGACCTGCCCTCAGTACCTGCTGCTGGACGACAGCCGCTATAATCTGCCCGGCTTTGAAAGCGCGAAATTTGTCCTCTCTCCACCCCTGCGGGGGGAGGCGGACCAGGCGGCCCTTTGGGCAGGGCTGGAGGCCGGGGAGATCGACACCATCGGCACCGACCACTGCTCCTTCCACTTTCGCGGGGTGAAGGAGCTGGGCCGGGAGGACTTCTCCCAAATTCCCAACGGCATCCCCGGGGTGGAACACCGGCCCGTCCTGCTGTACACCGCCGGAGTGGCGGCGGGGCGGATCACCGCCCACCAGATGATGAAGCTGCTGGCGGAGCAGCCCGCCAAGCTCTTTGGAATGTACCCCCGGAAGGGGGCGCTGGCGGTGGGGAGCGACGCCGATATCGTTATATTTGACCCGGAGTATACGGGATGTATTACCGCCGCCGCCCAGCACCAGGCGGTGGACTACACTCCCTATGAGGGCTTCGAGACCAAGGGCCGGGTGGAGACCGTCCTGCTGTCCGGGGAGCCTGCGGTGGAGGGAGGCCGGGTGGTTTCCCAGGGCCGGGGCCGCTATATCCGACGGGTCCCCTCCCAGTTCTGGCGATGAGGCTGGGCGCGGTGCTGATGGCCTCCGGGGCGAGGCGGCGGTTCGGCGGCAACAAGCTGCTCCATCCGGTGGACGGGGTACCCATGGTGGAGCGGGTCTTTGCCGCTGTCCCGGCGGAGCTGTTTATCCGGGCCTGTGTGGTGAGTTGCTACCCAGATATCCTGGTCCTGGCCGGGGAGCGGGGCTCCCCGGCGGTGTTTCCTCGCGATTTGTTCCCGGAGCTGCTGGCCTTGACCGGTGACCGAGGGGGCGGCGGGGTCATCCGGGCCCACCGGGATCGCCTGCGGTTGGTGGAGGCGTACCGCTCAGAAGAATTACAGGATATGGATACGCCGTTTGATTTGGAGCAGCCGACAGGAGAGGAAAAGAAGACATGCTTTGAGCCGATTCTCTAATTGAAACGCCTGGGCAGGCGCGAACTGCTCCCCACAGATTACAGCGGGGCATAAAGCGGCGGATCAACGCCAGTCGGTCGGACGCTGTACGCCGAGTTCCCTGCAACTCCCTTGTTTCACCACGGGCGGCGCCCCCACCCACGACATCCAAGACGGCATTCTGGACCCAACCCAGCCGGGCTTCCAGCGGCGGCACTGGAAACTCGCCCCCAGCGGCATCCTGCCGCTGACCGACCTGAGCCATCACACAGATCCGCTCACCGGCTTCCTGGGAACAGGCCGCCAGCGGCGCCGGTTCTCCGCCTGGTCTCTGCGCCACTATACACCGGCCAGGTGATAGACGGGCGGTATATCCCACAATGGGAACAGATATCCAAAGTTGAATAAAAATGGGTCCCTCCCCCGGCCGGGAGGACCCATTCGCATAAAAAGCGAACCGAAGCGTTCCCGCTTCGGTTCTTTGAGGATGGAGGATAGAATGAAAAAGAAAGAGCATCTCTTGCAAGTATTAATATAGCGGGATTTCATTACAGAAATTCGAGCAAGGATGTTACAAAAGCATTAAACTTCATTAGCTTCTCTCCGCCGCCGTGACGACGTCCAGGTCCCGGGCGAACAGCCCGGCCAGCAAGTTTCCATGGAAGAAGGGCAGCCACACCAGCACCAAACCGCAGCACAGAGAGGTCCCCATGCCGTAAAACATGGCCTTTTTCGCCCGAGTCTTCTCCCCCGCACCGATATTCTGAGCCACAAAAGCGGACAGCGACTGGCCAAAGGAGGAGGGTACCAGCATGATGAAGCCGCACAGCTTCTCCGCCACCCCCACGCCGGCGGAGGCGACGACACCCAGCCCATTGACGATGGCGGCAATGGCCAGGAAGGAGATGCTCACCAGCACGTCCTGAAGGGCCACCGGCGCACCCAGACAGAGGATGCCTCCGATATTCCGGCCGTCAAAGCGGATGTCGCTGGGGCAAGAGCAAAGGGCAGGTCTCGGCGGGCGGTGCGCAGCAGACTCAGCGCCACGCTCACCGCCTGGGCCAGCAGCACCGGTAGGGGTTTTTATTGACATCCCCGCCGGGGGTTTTTGGTAAAATCACCATTGCACATGGCGTGAAGTGCTGATATAATATCAGTACTTTACATTGTCAAAGGAGCGGTTCCTTATGCTGGATATTAAAATCACTCACGCCGAGACTCTCAAGCCCCATCCTGACCCTGATACTTTAGTGTTCGGCAAGACCTTCACCGATCACATGTTCCTCATGAACTACGATGCCGGCCAGGGCTGGCACGATCCCCGCGTGGTTCCCTACGGCCCCCTGCCCTTCGAGCTGTCCTGTATGGTATTTCACTACGCCCAGGAGATCTTCGAGGGCATGAAGGCCTACCGCACCCCCAGCGGCAAGGTCCAGCTGTTCCGCCCCTATGAGAACGCCAGGCGCATGAACTCCTCCTGCCGCCGCCTATGCATCCCCGAAATCCCCGAGGAGGACTTCGTCCAGGCCGTCAAGGCCGTGGTCAGCGCGGACCAGACCTGGGTCCCCGACAAGGTGGGCACCTCCCTGTATATCCGCCCCTTCATCATCGCCACCGATAACGGCCTGGGGGTCCACGCCTCCCACAGCTACCTGTTCGCCGTCATCTGCTGTCCTGTGGGCGCCTACTACCCTGAGGGCATCAACCCTGTGAAGATCTACGTGGAGGACGAGGATGTCCGCGCCGTCAAGGGCGGCACCGGCTTCACCAAGTGCGGCGGCAACTACGCCGCCTCCATCCGCGCCGGGGAGCGGGCGGAGGAGCAGGGCTTCTCCCAGGTCCTCTGGCTGGACGGCGTGCACCGCAAGTATATCGAGGAAGTCGGCTCCATGAACGTGATGTTCAAGATCAACGGCACCGTCGTCACCCCGGAGCTGACTGGGTCCGTGCTGCCCGGCATCACCCGCAAGAGCTGCCTGGAGCTCATCCGCAGCTGGGGCATCCCGGTGGAGGAGCGGCTCATTTCCGCCCAGGAGCTGTTTGACGCGGCGCAGAACGGCACCTTGGAGGAGGCCTGGGGCACCGGCACGGCTGCGGTGGTGTCGCCCATCGGCCTGCTGGCCTGGGAGGACCGCAAGGAGACCGTCAGCGGCGGCAAGATCGGCGAGCTGACTCAGAAGCTGTACGACACCCTCACCGGCATCCAGTGGGGCGCCGTGGAGGATACCCATAACTGGATCGTACCCGTGGAGTAAATCAATATGCGAAAGCCCCGGACGGCGCACCGTCCGGGGTTTTTTTATTTTTGCTTTTTTGCCGCTCCAATAAACTCCCGGAACAGCGGGTGCGCCCGGTTGGGCCGGGACTTCAGCTCCGGGTGGAACTGTCCCGCCACGAACCAAGGATGCCCAGGCAATTCGACCATCTCCACCAGCCGCCCGTCGGGAGACAATCCGGACAGCGTCAGCCCCGCGCGGGTCAGCGTCTCCCGGTACTCGTTGTTGAACTCATAGCGGTGCCTATGCCGCTCGTTGATCTCCTGCGTTCCATAAATGGACGCCGCCAGCGATCCTTCCGCCAGATGGCAGGGGTAGCTCCCCAGCCGCATGGTGCCGCCCTTGGCGGTCACTCCCACCTGGTCGGGCATAAGATCGATGACGGGATGGGGCGTGTCCGGGTCCAGCTCGGAGGAGTGAGCCCCGGTCAGCCCGCACACGTTCCGGGCGTACTCCACCACCGCCATCTGCATCCCCAGGCAGATGCCCAGGAAGGGCACGTTGTTCTCCCGGGCATAGCGGATGGCCTCGATTTTGCCCTCAATGCCCCGGTCCCCGAAGCCGCCGGGAACCAGGATACCTTGGGCCCCGCCCAGCAGCGCTTCCAACCTGTCCGGTGTGACCTCCTCCGAGTTCACCCAGCGGATGTTGACCGAAACGTCGTTCTCAATACCGCCGTGAGTCAGCGCCTCCACCACGGACAGATAGGCGTCGTGAAGCCCTACATATTTTCCCACCAGGGCAATGGTCACGGTGCCCTTGGGGTTCTTGGCCCGGTGGACCATGGTGGCCCACTCGGTCAGGTCGGGCATATGGCAAATCAGCCCCAGCCGCCGCACCACCACGTCGGCAAGCCCCTCCCGCTCCAACATCAGCGGCACCTCATACAAAATGTCCGCGGTCAGGTTCGGGATGGCGTGGTCGGCGGGGATGCTGCAGAACAGGGAAATCTTGTCCAAAATCTCCTTGGGGATGGGATAATCGCTCCGGCACATGATAACGTCCGGTTGAATCCCCAAAGATAATAACTCTTTGGCGGAGTGCTGGGTGGGCTTGGACTTCAGCTCCCCCGAGCCGGGGATGGACACGATCAGCGAGACGTGGATAAACATGACGTTGTTCCGCCCCCGCTCGGCGGCCACCTGGCGAATAGCTTCCAAAAACGGCTGGGACTCGATGTCGCCCACGGTGCCGCCGATCTCCACGATCGCCACATCCGCGTCCGGGCCCTCCAGTGAGTAGATGTGACTCTTGATTTCGTCGGTGATGTGGGGGATGATCTGCACCGTCCCCCCCAGGTAATC
>CATLHC010000055.1 GCA_949948775.1 uncultured Oscillospiraceae bacterium | reverse complement strand
ATGTGGACGTGTGCATCTCCAACGAGGAGGACGCCAAGGACGTGTTCGGCATCGAGGCCGCGCAGAGCGACATCGACGGGGGAAAGCTGAGCCATGAGGGCTATGTCGACGTGGCCCGGCAGCTCGCCCGCCGGTTCGGGTGCAAAAAGGTGGCCATCACCCTGCGGGGCTCCCTGTCCGCCAACGACAATGACTGGGCCGGCCTGCTTTACGACGGGGCGTCGGATCAGGCGGTCTTTTCCCCCACCTACCGCATCCACATCGTGGACCGGGTGGGCGGCGGCGATTCCTTCGGCGGCGGGCTGATCTACGCGCTGCTCAGCGGCTATGACGACCAGAAGGCCATCAATTTTGCCGTTGCGGCCTCCTGCCTGAAGCACTCCATTGAGCACGACTTCAATCAGGTGACCGTCGCCGAGGTGGAGCTGCTGGCCTCCGGGAACGCCTCCGGCCGGGTCCAGCGCTGAAACGGCCGGGACGCCCCTTTTGAGGCGGGACGGCTGAGAAAGAAGAGCCGGTACACAGCGTCGTGTACCGGCTCTTTTTACATGTCCGAAATGCTATTAAACTTCACAAAGGGGAGGCTCTCCTTGATCAGAATCCGGCACTCCGCGTTGAACACGGGATTGTCGATCGCCCTGTCCCCGGCCAGGTATTCGTTCATGATGTTGACCGCGCTGTACCACTGCTGCCCCGGCCCCTGGCAGACCGTGGCGCAGATGATCCCCTCCTGGATAAAGGAGCAGGTCATTTCCGTGCGCTCGAACCCCAGCACGCGGATCGCGCCCTGCTTTTTGTGGCTCTTCACCGCCGCGGCCGCCCACTGGGTCAGGCCGTTGGTGACGTAGAGCAGGTTCAGATTCGGGTGCTGCTCCATTTGCTGCTCGGTGATCTCATAAATCTTCTGATATCCCATGCGCTCGTTTTCCAGGGGAATCTCACACAGCGACAGGATGCGCCCGCCGGGGTCGTTTTCCCGCAGGAAATCCGAAAAGCCGCGAATACGCTCCTGCGTGCCGTAAAAGCGCTGATTTGCCGCCAGCACGCCGCATTGAATGCCAGGGCCGTTGTACAGCAGGGCCAGCCGCCCGGCCAGAAGGCCCATGGCATGGTCGTCGGGTCCCACATGAAACAGACGGCGGGAGTTGGGGATGTCCTCCACAACGGTGGCATAGGGGATCTCGGGGGGGATCAGCTGGTCCAGCCGGGACTCCTGTCCCTGGACCGGGGTTAAGATCAGCGCGTTGGCACCCTGGGCCAGCAGCCGCAGCAGGGCGTCCTTCTGATCCGCGAAGTGATAGCTGCCGATCACCTCCAGCAATACCTCCACGCCAAAGGGCTGAAGCTTTTCCCGGGCAACCTCCACGCCGTTCACAGCCTCGGCCCAGAACTCCGCCTCGACGCGGGGAATGCATACGCCGATTTTGAAATTGCTTTTTCGGCTGACCAGCGCGCGGGCAATCCGGCTCGGGCGGTAGCCCAGAGCTTCAATTGCATTTTGCACGGAGCGCATGTTCTGCTCTGAGACCTTGCCCCGGTTGTGGAGCACCCGATCCACCGTGCCGATGGAGACGCCGGACAGTCGGGCGACGTCCTTGATGGTTGGCTGTGAAGACATTGAGACCCCTCTCTCCTCTTCTCTTCTTCAAACTCAAACCTTATTATACAGAGGAATCTCCCGTTTGTAAAGGTTTCGAGGGCGTTCAAAATCGGGGGGCGAAATTAGCTTCGGGGCAGGACCGCCCGGTACTCCTCCACGCCCGTCGCCCCGGGCCGCAGCATCCAGATTCCACCGTCCTGGCCGCCGGAGGCGCCGATGGCCGCGGAGGTGACCAGCAGCGTATCCAGCCCGGCCCCGCCGAAGGTGACGCTGCTGACCTGCCCGGCCGGAAGAGGATAGGTCTGCGCCAAGGCGCCTTCCGGCGTGTAGCGCTCCACCCGACCGCCGCCCCAGCAGGCCGTCCACAGAAAGCCGTCGGCGTCCACGGTCATGCCGTCGGGCACGCAGTCCTGGGCGGTGCGGACCAGCGCCCTGCCGTTGGACAGCCGGCCGTCGCCCGCGCTATAGTCGTAGCGCCGGATGACGCGCTCGGGGGAGTCCGTGTGGTAAAAGATGCGGCCCTGGCCGGAAAAGCCCATTCCATTGGAAATTTTCAGGCCGCTGAGCATGCGGCGGGGCGGCTGGTCCGGGGAGAACTGCCAAAGGGTTCCGTCCCGGTCCTGCTCCGTCTTTGTGCCGGCGAGGACGCGCCCCGCCGGGTCACAGATGGCGTCGTTAAACCGCTCCCCGGGGGCCATGGGCACCTGCCAGACCAGGCGGAAATCCGCCTCGCCCCCGCCGTATGGGCAGGCGAATACGCCCGCCTCGGTCAGCAGCAGCAGGTCTCCCGCCTCGTCGAATAAAAAGGCGCCCAACTGATAGCGGCACTGCAGCAGCGTGCGCACCGCCCCACTCTCATCGGCCGCGTACAGCGTACCGTTTACGATGTCCGTAAAGACGAATTCCCGGCTCTCCCGGCGCCACAGCGGCCCCTCCCCCAGAGCGCAGGGGGCGAGCTCCAGTTTTTTCAGCATGGCGCTCACCACTCCGTGACGCAGCCGTCGTCCAGGCGGAACACCGGGTTTTTCCACGCCAGGTCCGGCTGGGCCATGCGCCGCACGGCGCCCTCATCCACGGAAAGGCCCAGGCCGGGACCCTTCAGCAGAGCGACATAGCCGTTGTCGTACTGGAAGACCGACCGGTCGCTGAGGTAGTCGCCGACCTCCTGGCCCTTGTTGTAGGCCATGCCGATACTCTGCTCCTGGAGGCAGGCGTTGACGCAGGCGAAGTCCACCTGCAGGCAGGACGCCAGGGCCACCGGGCCCAGCGGGCAGTGGGGGGCCAGGGCCACGTCGTAGGTCTCCGCCATGGCGGCGATGCGCCGCACCTCGCTGATGCCGCCGGCATGGGAGAGGTCCGGCTGGATGATGTCCACGCAGCCCCGCTCCAGCAGGTCCTTGAACCCCCAGCGGGTGTAATTGCGCTCGCCGGTGGCCAGGGGGATGCTGGTAAAGCGGTGCAGACGCGCAAAGACATCGATGTTCTCCACCAGCACCGGCTCCTCCACGAAGAGGGGCTTCAGCGGCTCCAGCTCCCGGAGCAGCACCTTGGCGGTGCTCTGGTGGGCGCGGCCGTGGAAGTCGATGGCGATCCCGAAGTCGGGGCCGGCGGCGTCCCGCACCGCCTGGACCTTTTCCAGCAGGCAGGTGACGGACGCGCTGTCCCCCAGCCATCCGACGCGGTCGGTGCCCATCATCTTAACATTACGGAAGCCCTGGGCTTTTTTCTCCAGCGCCGACTTGGCGGCGATCTCCGGGGTGTCGGAGTCAATCCAGCTGTAGACCTCCATCTTGTCCCGGACCTTTCCGCCCAGCAGCTCGTATACCGGCACGCCCAGGGCCTTCCCCTTTAAGTCCCACAGCGCCTGGTCGATGCCGGACAGGGCGCTGGTCAGCACCGGGCCGCCGCGGTAGAAGCCGCCCCGGTAAATCGTCTGCCAGAGATCCTCCACGTTGCGGGGGTCGGCGCCCAGCAGGTAGGGCTCCAGCTCGTGGATGCAGGCCTCGGTGGTGGCGGCGCGGCCTTCCACCACCGGCTCGCCCCAGCCCACATAGCCGTCGTCCGTCTCCAGCCGCAGCAGGAGCCAGCGGGGGAGAATGCGGAAGGTCTCAACTTTGGTCAGCTTCATTTTTCTTCCTCCGTTTCATGGATGACCAGGGGCAGCAGGGCTCCGCCGGTCATGGTATTCTCCGGCACCACGGGCAGCAGGGCCCCGCCGTCCACGGTGACGCGGGTGCCCGTCATGTAGGCGCACTGGTCGGAGGCGAGGAACAGCAGGATATTGGCGACCTCCTCGGGCGTGGCGAACCGGCCCAGGGGGATGCGCTCCCGCACGGCCTGGATGGGGTTGTCCGGGGTCCACACGTCGGTATAGCCTGGGGCCAAGGCCAGCACCCGGATTCCATAGGGCGCCAGCTCCATGGCGGCGTTGCGGCAGAAGACGTCCACCGCCCCCTTGCTGGGGGCGTAGATGTTGGCGTCCGGGAAGCAGCCGTCCACATGGTTGGATACAATGTTGACGATCACACCCGGCTTTTTGTGGGCGACCATATTGCGGGCGGCCATTTGGGTACCGAAATACGCGGCCTTCCAGTCGATGCGGGTCACGCGCTCCCACTGCTCCTCCGTCACCTCCAGCAGCGGGTGGAATTCACTGACGCCGGCGTTGTTCACCATCAGATCAATCGTGCCGAACTCGGCAAAAAAGGCGTCGAACAGGCCGCACAGAGCCTGATAGTCTCCCACGTCGGCCCGAAGGGGCACCGCCTTCGCCCCCGCCTGGCGGGCCAGACGGCAGGTCTCCTCGGCGCCGCTGCCGTTGTTGCAGTAGTTCACCCCTACGTCGTAGCCGTTTTTCGCCAGCGTGACCGCAATGGCCTGACCGATTCCGTGGCTGGCGCCGGTCACAAGCGCTGTTTTTCGCTGCATCACTTGTCCACTCCTTTTTGTATTTGGTCCGCGGCCATGCGCAAAGCCGCTTGGCGCACCGGGGCGCTCTTGGTTCCCGCCGGCGCCAAATTCGCCTGCGCGCCGCGCCGCATCGTTCGGTTCCTTCCGCTTTGCGCGCCGCCCGCTGGAGACGCGGTAAACTGGAAGCAAAACACGTGTACGTTAACATATTATAACACAATTCACATGATATGCAAGTACAACATCTGGACTCTTCCTATATCCGGAGATTTTTGTGGATTTGCCACAAATTTAACTAAGATTTTTTTCGCTTTCAGCAATAAGCCGATCCAAAGGGACCGGCGTGGCGGGAGAGAAAAAGATTTGACGCGCTGAATTTTGGCATTGTACATAAATATCCATCGTGATTTTTGATATATTCAACGAAAATGGAACGGAAATATTGACAGCGTGGGTCAATATAGCTATACTTGCGATAGTGTTAACGAAAACATCTTGTGAGGGAGGACGGGCCGAATGCAAAATTCCGTTGAATTCTGGCATATCAGCAAGTACTTTCCCGGTGTGAAGGCTCTTGACGACATCAGCTTTCAGGCCGTCAGCGGCCAGGTTTACGCCTTCCTGGGGGAGAATGGGGCCGGCAAGTCCACTTTGCTGAAGGTGTTGAATGGAGACTACCAGCCCGATTTCGGCGAGTACCTGATCAACGGCCAGCCGATCCATTTTTCCACGCCCAAGGAGGCCATTGCCCACGGGGTCAGCGTCATCTACCAGGAGCGGCAGATTCTGCTGGATATGACCGTGGCGGAGAACATCTTCTTGGGGGACTGGCCGAAGAAGAAAAACGGCATGGTGGATTTTGAGCTGATGAAGCGGCGCGCGTCGGAGATCGCCGCCCGCTTCGGCCTGGACATCAGCCCCGACGCCAAGGTGGGCACGCTGAGCATCGCCCACCAGCAGATGGTGGAGATCATGAAGGCGGTGAACCGGGACTCCAGCATCATTGCCTTTGACGAACCCACCGCCAGCCTGAGCGACAGCGAGATCGACATCCTGTTCCAGATCATCCGTGAGCTGAAGGAGGAGGGAAAGGTCATCTTCTACGTGTCCCACCGCATGAATGAGATCGCCCAGGTGGCCCAGAAGGTCATCATTTTCAAGGACGGGCGGCTGGTGGACGTGGTGGACCAGGCCACGACCAGCGAGGACGAGATGATCCGCCTGATGGTGGGCCGGTCCCTGGGGGATATTTTCAACGAGCTGCCCCGCAGTGCGTCCAGGGGCGAACCGCTGGTGGAGGTCAAGGGGCTGTCCACCCCCTATGTGAGCGACGTGTCCTTTACCGCCTACCGGGGGGAGATCCTGGGCTTCGCCGGTCTAGTTGGGGCAGGACGCACAGAGGTTATGCGGGCTCTGTTCGGCCTGGACCCCATCTACGCCGGGAGCATTACGGTGGAGGGGAAGGCCGCCCAGCCCCACTCCCCAGCCCAGGCCCAGGCGCTGGGCTTCGCCATGGTGCCGGAGGACCGGAAAATGCAGGGCATCCTGCCCAACATCTCCGTGCGGGGCAATATCACCATTTCCATGCTGAAAACGCTGCTGAGCCGGTGGGGGTTTCTGCAGGAGGACAAGGAGGAGAAGATCGCCCAACGGGAGATCCGGGAGCTGAACATCAAGACGCCCAACTCGGATAAGCTGATCTCCCAGCTGTCCGGCGGCAACCAGCAGAAGGTGATTTTGGCCCGCTGGCTGGAGACCCATCCCAAGCTGCTGATCCTGGACGAGCCTACCAAGGGCATCGATGTGGGCGCGAAGGCGGAATTCTACCGCATCATTGTGGAGTGTGCCCGGCAGGGCATGGCGGTCATCGTGATCTCGTCGGAGCTTCCGGAGGTGATCGGGCTGTCCGACCGCATCCTGGTCATGCGGGAGGGGCGCATCAGCGGCGAGCTGCGGCGGGCCGAGTTCAGTGAGGAGACCATCTTAAAGTACGCCATGACCGATGTTTCCGCGTGACGGCGGCGGATAGGGAGGAACGCAACGATGAAAAATATAGTAAGCAAGCTGAAAAAGAGCGACTTTTCCGATAAAATCACGCTGATCGTGGCCATGGTGCTGCTGCTGGTGCTCTTCGGCAGCCTGAATCGGAACTATGTGACGCTGGGGAACATCACCAACATCCTGATCGCCTGCTCCCTCACCGGCTTTGTGGCCATCGGCGAGACCAACCTCATCATCGCCGGGCAGAACGACCTGTCCGCCGGATCGGTGGCCGCCTGCGCCGGCGTGCTGGCCGCGCTGCTGTCCAAGGCCGGCGTGCCGATGCCCGTGGCGCTGCTGATCGCCGTGGCGGCGGGGTGCGTGGTGGGCGCGGTCAACGCCTCGCTGGTCACCTTCCTGAAGCTTCAGCCCTTCATCGCCACCCTGGCCACCATGAGCGTGGTGCGGGGCCTGGCCTACATCCTGTGCAACGGAAAGGCCGTGGGCATCAGCGACAAGACCTTTATCCGCATGGGGACCTACCGCATTTTCGGCGTGCTGCCCATCCCGGTGCTGGTGCTGCTGCTGGCCTTCATCGTGTTCGGCATCCTGCTGAGCAAGACCTATTTCGGCCGCAGCATCTACGTGCTGGGCGGCAACACCTACGCCGCCCGGCTGGCCGGCCTCAATCCCACCCGCATCGTCTTTAAGCTGCACATCATGGAGTCCGGCCTGGCCGCATTCGCCGGCGTGCTGCTGGCGGCCCGGATGAACTCCGGCCAGCCCCAGGCCTGCGACGGGCTGGAGTTTGACGCCATCACCGCCGCAGTTCTGGGCGGCACCGCCTTCACCGGCGGCGTGGGCACCATCTTCGGCACCTTCCTGGGCATGCTGGTGCTGCAGAGCTTCAAGACCGGCCTGAACATGGTGGGCGTGCAGACCTTCTGGCAGCAGGTGGCCCAGGGCTGTCTGCTGGTGGTGGCGCTGGCCTTCGACTTCTACCGCAAGCACACCCGTGAGAAGCGGGCCCTGGAGGAGAGCATGGCGGCCCGCAGCGGGGCCCCGGCGGAAAAGCAGGGCTGAACCCTTGGATTCCTGCGGACGGTCGGCCGCCCGCTGAGTCAAATTTCTAAAAAAGGAGAAGGATTATGAAAAAAGTATGGAAACGAGCTCTTGCCGCCCTGCTCGGAATGGGCATGGTATTCAGCCTGGCCGCCTGCGGCGGCCCCAGCGGCGAGGCCAGCAAGGCCCCCGCCGAGAGCAAGGCCGCTGAAAGCAGCGCCCCCGCCGAGAGCAGCGCGCCCGCCGGCGGCAGCAAGACCATCGTGGGCATCTACAAGATGGGTACCGCCACCTGGTTCATCGAGGAGGGCGCCGCCTCCCAGAAGGTGGTGGAGGACGCCGGCTACACCTGGAAGTTCATGGACTGTGACCAGAACGCCGCGACCTACATGGACCTGCTGAACACCGTGATCGCCGACAAGGTGGACGGCGTGCTGGTGTGCCTGCCCGACCAGAACCTGAGCCAGACCACCGTGGATATGCTGACCGAGGCCGGCATCCCCGTCATCGCCGTGGACGACGCCCTGGAGGACGAGAGCGGCAAGAAGCTGGCGCCCTGGGTGGGTATCGACGGCTACAACATCGGCAAGACCACCGGTGAGTGGGGTGTGAACTACATCAAGGAGAACAACCTGGCCGACGACGAGAGCTTCGGCATCCTGCTGATGACCGCCGACACCGTCTCCTCCTGCGTGCCCCGCACGGAGGGTGAGCTGGACGCCATCAAGGAAGGTCTGCCCGACTTCCCCGAGGCGCGCATTTTCCGCGCCGACTGCGACACCTCCGCCGCTGACGGCAACCAGGCGGCCGACGCCGTGGTGACCGGCCATCCGGAGATCAAGAAGTGGCTGGTGCTGGGCGTGTCCGACGAGAGCAGCCAGGGCGCCGCCCGCGCCATCGAGTCCGCCGGCCTGGGCGCCGACTCCATGGTGGTCGGCCTGGGCGCCTACCTGTGCCCGGACGAGTTTGACAACCCGGACTCCTGCTTCCGCGCCGCCGCCTACTTCTCCGCCCTGGACATCGGCAGCACCGCCGCCCAGTCCATGCTGGACTATCTGGAGAAGGGCACCGAGATCCCCGAGACCTATGCCGTGAGCGCCACGATCATCGAGTTCGGCGACGATCTGGCCGCGAAGATGCCGGAGTACGCCGGCTGACGCCGCGCATAGCGAGAGCTGTATGAACAAGAGGGCTGCGGAACACAAGCCTTGGTTCCGCAGCCCCTTTTACCACGTCTGAGCGTGGAGAAAAGGTGATCCCATGAAAAAACTCCGATTTGAAACGCTGACGCCGGCCGAGCTGAAGCAGGCCGTCGCCGGCAGGAGCCTTGTATACCAGCCCGTGGGCAGCATGGAGTGGCACGGCCCCCATATGGGGATGGGGATGGACACGGTGAACGCGTACTCCACCGCGCTGGCGGCCGCCGAACGGACCGGGGGGGTGGTGATGCCGCCGCTCTACATCGGCACGGAGACCCCCCGCAGCCCGGAAACACTGCGCAGGGTGGGATTTTCCGGCGACGAGCGGGTGGTGGGGATGGATTTCCCCGCCAACAGCGTGAAGAGCTTTTACTGGCCGCCGGAGCTGTTCGAGCGCATCGTGCGCCAGCAGACGCAGATGCTGCTGGAGATGGGGTTTGCCCAGGTGGTGTGGCTCAACGGGCACGGCGCGGACGCCCAGATCGAGATCCTCCGGCGGGTGTGCGGGGAGGCGTCCCAGGCGTCCGGGCGGTGCGTGATGACCATTATGGCCCTGTTTGAAGGGTGCGGCGCCGGGCTGGGACACGCAGGGCTGGCGGAGACGGCCATCTTCATGCACCTGTGCCCCGAGGCGGTGGAGCTGGAACGGCTGCCGCCCAAGCCGGAAAAGCTGGCCAATACGCGCTTTGCCATCGTTGACAACGAGACCTTCCAGCGCGGTCCCAACGAGGATTTTACCGTGCGTTACGACCCCAGGGACGCCACGGCGGAGCTGGGGCGGAGCATCGTGGAGTACACGGTGGCCCAGTGCGTCCGGCTGGTGGAGGACGCGTCGCCGCTTCGCTGAAGCGCATACGAAAGGACGAACGATATGCCCATTTCCGATCTCTTGTTTCAGGGGGCGCAGGCCCTGGCGCTGGAAAATGATCTGCTCAGGGCTGTGATTCTGCCAGCCCATGGGGGCAAGGTGGCGTCCCTGTGGTATCGGCCGGCCCGGTTTGAGCTGCTGTTTCAAAACCCGAAGAGCCGGTTCCGTCCGGCCCGCTGCGGGGACGATTTCTCCGAATACGAGGCCTGCGGGTTTGACGAGGCGTTCCCCACCGTGGACGCCTGCGCGGTCCAGGTGGGGGGGCGCCGGGTGGCTTACCCCGACCACGGTGAGCTGTGGTCGGCGGCCTTTTCTGCGCGGCGGGAGGACGAGGCGGTGCGCCTGGCCTTTGACAGTCCTCTGCTGGGGTATCATTACGAGAAACGGTTTTCGCTGGACGGCCCCGCGCTGGTGTGCGATTACAGGATTCACAACCCGACGGGGGACGCAATTCCGGCCCTTTGGGTGTGCCACGCGCTGGTGCGGGCGGACCCGTCCATGAAAATCCTTCTGCCGCAGGAGGTAACCCGGGCGCAGAACGCGTTTGACTCGGACTGGCTGGGGGAGGCGGGGCGGATCGTGCCCTATCCCCAGGCCCAAGGCCCGCGGGGACCCATCCGGCTGGACCGGATGCCGGAGGATGGTCAGCTGAAATTCTACGCCCATGGCCGGGTGGAGGCGGGCTGGTGCGGCTATGAGTACCCGGCACAGGGGGTGCGCGTGCTGCTGCGCAGCGACCCGCAGGCGCTGCCCTACCTGGGCTTCTGGGCCACCGCGGGGGGCTACCGGGGGGATGTGAACTGCGCGCTGGAGCCCGCGAACGGCTATTATGACAACATCCCCAACGCGCTGGCGTTCAACGCCTGCCCCGTTCTGGAGCCTGGAGCGGAGTGGGTGTTCCAGCTGAGGTTTATTTTTTCCGGCCTTTCCTGAGCCGGAGGCGAGCGGCGGGCACGGGCAGGCGGTCCGCGCCGTGCGCTGGGAAAGACGCCGGACAGGGCGGGAGAACCCGAGACTGAAGCGGGCCCGGACCGGCAGGCACAAAATGGCAAGGAGGTAAGCAGTATGCAGTACACACCCCACACGGCCCAGGTCTGGGAGGAGCAGGTGGTCATCCCCACCTATCAGATCGGCAAGCCGGATAAAAACCCCATGTTCCTGGAAAAGCGGGTCTATCAGGGGTCCAGCGGCCGGGTGTATCCCCACCCGGTGGTGGACAAAATCCTGGACGAGAAGGTGGATCAGACCTACCGCGCCGTCTGGCTGGAGAACGACTACATCAAGGTCATGGTCCTGCCCGAGCTGGGCGGACGGATCCAGCGGGCCTACGATAAAACCAACGGCTATGATTTTGTCTACTACAACGAGGTGATCAAGCCCGCCCTGGTGGGCCTCACCGGCCCCTGGATCAGCGGCGGCATCGAGTTCAACTGGCCCCAGCACCACCGCCCCACCACCTACGGCCCCACCGACTACCGCATCCGCTCCAACCCCGACGGCAGCGCCACGGTGGAGTGCAGCGAGGTAGACCAGATGTACGGCACCAAGGGCAAGATGAGCTTTACCGTCTACCCGGACAAAGCGTATATTGAGGTGAAAGCCCAGCTGTACAACCGCACCAGCCTGCCGCAGACCTTTCTGTGGTGGGCCAACCCCGCCGTGCCGGTGAACGACAACACCCAGTCCATCTTCCCGCCCGACGTCAGCGCGGTGTTCGACCACGGCAAACGGGCGGTGAGCAATTTCCCCATCGCCACCGGCGTGTACTACAAGCACGATTACGGCGCGGGGGTGGACATCTCCCGGTATAAGAATATTCCCGTCCCCACCAGCTATATGTGCGCCCACTCCGACTACAACTTCATGGGCGGCTACGACTACGGCGTGGGCGCGGGACTGCTCCATGTGGCCGATCACCACGTCAGCCCCGGCAAAAAGCAGTGGACCTGGGGCTGCGGCGATTTCGGCCAGGCGTGGGACCGGAACCTCACCGACGAAAACGGTCCCTATATTGAGCTGATGACCGGGATGTACTGCGACAACCAGCCCGACTTCACCTGGCTCAAGCCCTTTGAGGAAAAGGTGTTCACCCAGTACTTCATGCCCTATAAAGCTGCCGCTGCGGTGAAGAACGCCAGCACCGAGGTGGTGCTGAACCTGGAGAAGCGGGACGGCAGGGCGCAGTTCACCGTCTACGCCACCGCCAGGTATGAGGACGCCCGGGTGGTGCTCACCGCCGCCGGAAAGCCCGTGTTCGACCGCACCCTGACCCTCAGCCCGGTGGATGTGCTCCAGGAGGCCGTGGCGGTGGAGGCGGATGAGACGGAGTTGACGCTGGCCGTCTACCACAAGTCCGGCCGGAAGATGCTGGACTACACCCCCCGGCCCAAGGAGATCGAGCGGATTCCGGACCCCGCCCCCGCCGCGAAAATGCCCGAGGAGATTCTGACGGCGGAGGAGCTGTACCTCACCGGCCTGCACATTGAGCAGTACCGCCACGCCACCTACCTGCCCGACCCCTACTACCTGGAGGCCCTTAAACGGGACCCCGGCGATATCCGCGCCAACACCGCCTACGGCCTGCTGCTGCTGCGCCGGGGGCTGTTCGCCCAGAGCGAGGGGTATTTCCGCGCCGCCGTCGCCCGGATGACCGAGCGCAACCCGAATCCCTATAACAGCGAGGCCTATTTCGACCTGGGCCTGAGCCTGCTGTACCAGGGCAGGGACGACGAGGCATACGACGCGTTCTACAAATCCACTTGGACCGCCGCGGAGCAGGAGATGGGCTTCTATTACCTGGCCGCCATCGACGCCCGCCGGGGAGAGTACGCCTTAGCACTAGAGCATATTGACCGCAGCCTGGTGAAGAACTATCACAACCTGAAGGCCCGCGCCCTGCGGGGTATGCTGCTGGGCAGCCTGGGACGGGAGGAGGAGGCAAAGGCCTGGTTTGCCGAAAACCTGGCGCTGGATGCCTTCGACTACGTCTCCCGCATGGAGATGGGCGATGTGGAGACCGCGCTCACCCTCATGAACGGCAGAACCAGCAGCTTTATTGAGTGCGCCATTGATTACGCCGAGGCCGGGTACTATGAGAGGGCCGTGGCCGCGCTGAACCTGTGCGCAAGCGGCAGCCCCATGGTTTCCTACCACAAGGCCCTCTATGCCGCCCGCTATGACGCGGCCCTGGCCGCGTCGGCGCTGAGGGAGGCGGCGGCGTGCAGCCCGCTCTACTGCTTCCCCAACAAGCTGGAGGATATCCTGGCGCTGGAATACGCCCTGGAGAACGCGCCCCAGGACGCTAAGGCTCCCTACTATCTGGGCTGCCTGTGGTATGACCGCCGGCAGTTTGAGACCGCCGCCGCCCTGTGGGAAAAAAGCGCCGGGCTGGACGGCTCCTTCCCCACCGTGTGGCGCAACCTGTCCCTGGCCTATTACAACAAGGCCGGCGACCCGGCCAAGGCCCGGACCTGCATGGAAAAGGCCTACGCCCTGGACGAGAGCGACGCCCGGGTGCTGCTGGAGCTGGACCAGCTCTACCGCAAGCTGAACGTGGACGTGGCGCAGCGGTTTGTGTTCCTGGATGCCCACCGGGACACCGTGTTCCAGCGGGACGACCTGTACATTGAGTATGTCGCCCTGCTCAACGACCTGGGCCGGTATCAGGAGGCGTACGACCTGATTATGGCCCATAAGTTCCACCCCTGGGAGGGCGGCGAGGGCAAGGTTACCACCCAATACGCCGTGGCCCTGACCCAGCTGGGCCGCCTGGCGCTGGAGAGCGGCGACGCCGCCCGCGCCAAAGAGCTGCTGGAAAAGGCCCTGGTGTTCCCCCACAATCTGGGCGAGGGCAAGCTGGAGGCCGCCAAGGACAACAACATCTACTACTACCTTGGCCTGGCCGAGCGGGCGCTGGGCAGTGAGACCCAGGCGACCGCGTATCTGGAGCGGGCCGCCCAGGGCGATGAGGAGCCCGCCAGCGCCATGTATTACAACGACCAGCCCGCGGACCTGATTTTGTACCAGGGTCTGGCCAACCGCGCCCTGGGCCGTGAGGAGCGGGCCGCGTCCCGGTTCTATAAGCTGGTGAGCTACGGCGAGAAGCACTATTACGATCAGGTGAAGATCGATTATTTCGCCGTCTCCCTGCCGGACCTGCAGCTCTTTGACGAGGACCTGTCCCTGCGCAACCGGCTCCACTGTGAGTATCTGATTGCTCTGGGCAGCTACGGCCTGGGCGACCTGGAGCGGGCGAAAAAATGCTACGGCGCCGTGCTGCGCGTGGACTGCGCCCATCAGGGGGCGATCCTGCACGGCAAGCTCCTAAGCTGACCACGCGCCGGAAGAAGGCGCGTCCAAAACAGATGGACGGCAAATGCCGAGACGGCGGACCCCGAAGGGGTCCGCCGTCTGCTTTTTGTCGGCCGAGAAATGCGGGTTAAGGCCGCCTCAGAGCGTTTTGCTTAGTCCCCGCTGGGGGGAAATAGCTCCAGGAAAAGCGTTTTGCCCACCGCCGTCCGTGCCAGCACGCCCGGGGCGTCCGCCGCGCCGAGCAGCAGGCCGCACATCCTCTCCAGGTCGGCCGCCGAGGGAAGCCGCTCATCAGGATGGTCGGCCAGGTTTCGGATCCTCCGGGCCTTATCAATGCCGTCATGGAGGTCCCGCCACCAGCTGATCCACTGCCGTTCGGAAAGGCTTCCCGCAGGGGTGGGAATATTCCGCTGGGCGCACAGCCGGCCCAAATAGTTCTGCTTTGAGCGGATCAGGCAGGTAAAGTTCCCGATAAAGGTCTTTCCGGCGTCCTTGTTCAGAAAGCTGTTGGGGGAGTTCCTGTCGTCGCGGTGGGCAAAGGTGTCGTAGACAGACAGCCGCTGCTCCCGCTGGAACAGCTGAAACAGGTTGTCTCGCAGGGTCTGCTCCAGCGCCTTGCCATAGAGCACCAGCTGGGGGGAGCAGTCCTGCATCAGCTCGTTGCCCAAAATGGACAGCGCGTCCTCCACCACCACGGATAGCTTCAGATAAAGTTTGCACCGATCGCTCAGGGAGTCCAGCAGCTCGTCGGTTAACCCGTCGCGGCAGCGGCGGGCCTGGGCGAAGCGCTCATCCAGGGTCTGCCGCTCCTGAGGGGAGACGTTGACCAGCTCCTGCTCCTCGCCCACCTCCAGGTCGGCCAGGAAGCTGCCGCTCATTTGGCTGAAGGCCGCGTCATAGAGCTGATCCTGCCGGTCCCGCTCCTCCTGACTCATATCAGGCGCCGGCGCGGGGAGTCCATCGGCGGGCCGGCACTGGACCAGCCGCTGGGTCAAGCGGGCGGCGAGAGACCCGGGAGAGCTCCCGCCCTCGCTCAGCATGCCCAGCAGCTCGGAGACCGACAGGCTTTGGACCACGGTGTTGTGGACCTGTACGCCGCCCGCCTCAATGGTCCCCCCGTGAATATGGGTGGAGTAGTCGTAGATGACCCCGCCCTGCGGCGGCC
>CATLHC010000054.1 GCA_949948775.1 uncultured Oscillospiraceae bacterium | reverse complement strand
TGTACGGCTGCAAGTACCTGAACTTCTCCCGGAGCAACTCCTCCATGGAGCTGCTGGCCCGAAAGACCGTCCAGGAGCTGGAGGGGGACGAGGGGCAAAAGCACCTGGAGGAGTACGCCGACGCCGGCACGGAGCGAGGCAAGTGCCTGCTCAAGTCCATCTGTGAGAAGCTGGGTTTCGACTCCCTGGGCTACCAGTCCCTGGACGGGCTGCTGGAGGCCATCGGCATCGACCGGGACAAGATCTGCACCTACTGCTGGACTGGAAAAGAATAATGTTTGAAAAGGAGACGGCAACCATGGTCGAGTCAAGATGCGGCATCCTGTGCGGCCAGTGCGAGTACCGGGAACAGATGGGCTGCGCCGGCTGCGTCAATATCCAAAAACCCTTCTGGGGGGACAGCTGTCCCGTGAAGACCTGCACCGAAGGCAGGCAGCACACCCACTGCGGGCAGTGTGAGGCCTTCCCCTGCCAGCTTTTGAACCAGTTCGCCTACGACGAGAAGCAGGGTGACGGCGGCAGACGCATTGAGCAGTGTAAATCGTGGAAAGGACTGGAATCATGAACAACTCCCATTCCCAATCCTACGCCGCCGCCGGCGTGGACATTGAGGCCGGTTACAAAGGCGTGCAGCTCATGAAGAAGCATGTGGAGCGCACCAGCATACCCGGCGTGGTCAGCGGCATCGGCGGCTTCGGCGGCCTGTTCGCCCCCGACGTGGCCGGCATGAAGGAGCCCATCCTGGTGTCCGGCACCGATGGCGTGGGCACCAAAATACGGGTGGCCCAGCTGATGGACCGGCACGACACCATCGGCGTCGACTGCGTGGCCATGTGCGTCAACGACATCGTCTGCTGCGGCGCCAAGCCTCTGTTCTTTCTGGACTATATCGCCATCGGCAAAAACGAGCCGGAGAAGGTGGCGGCCATGGTGCAGGGCGTGGCGGAGGGCTGTGTCCAGGCGGGCTGCGCCCTCATCGGCGGCGAAACCGCCGAGCACCCCGGCATCATGAATCCCGACGACTACGACCTGGCGGGCTTTGCCGTGGGCATCGTGGACCGGGAGAACATGATCGACCCCGGCCAGGTCAGGGCCGGGGACGTGGTCATCGGCCTTACCTCCAGCGGCCTGCACTCCAACGGCTTCTCCCTGGTGCGCAAAGTGTTTGACATTGAGCGCGCCGACCTCAGCAAGCCCCTGGACGAACTGGACGGCAAGTCTCTGGGGGAGGAGCTGCTCATCCCCACCAAAATCTATGTCAAGCCCGCGCTGGCCGCCATCCAGGCCGCCCGGGTCCACGGCGTCAGCCATATCACCGGCGGCGGGTTCTATGAGAACATCCCCCGCTGTCTGCCCCAGGGGCTCAGCGTCCGCATCGGCAAGAGCGCCCTCCAGGTTCCCCCCATCTTCTCCCTGCTTCAAAAGCGGGGCGATATTCCCGAGCGGGACATGTTCAACACCTTCAACATGGGCGTGGGCATGGCGCTGATCGTGGACAAGGAAGATGTGGTCAAGGCCATCACCGCCCTGGACGCCGCAGGCCAGAGCGCCCGCGTCATCGGCGAGGTGGTTCCCGGCGACGGGGGCGTGGAGCTCCTATGAGCGTGAAGCGAATCGCCGTGCTGGTGTCCGGCGGCGGCACCAATCTCCAGGCCCTCATCGACGCCCAGGAGCGGGGGGACATCATCAACGGGCGCATCACCGCCGTCGTCGCCTCCAAGCCCGGAGTCTACGCTCTGGAGCGGGCACGCCGGGCCAATATCCCCGGCTATGTGGTGGCCCGGAAGGACTACCCCTCCAACCAGGGCATGACCGCCGCCCTAGTGGACAAGCTGAAGAGCCTGGACATCGACCTGGTGGTGCTGGCGGGGTTTATGGTCATCCTGACGGAAGAGATGGTGCGCGCCTACCCCAACGCCATTTTAAATGTCCACCCCGCCCTCATCCCCTCCTTCTGCGGGGAGGGGTACTACGGCCTCCACGTCCATGAGCGGGCGCTGGAGTACGGGGTAAAGGTGTCCGGCGCCACCGTCCACTTCGTCAGCGAGGCGTGCGACGGCGGGCCCATCGTGCTGCAAAAAGCGGTGTCGGTGGAGGAAAACGACACCCCGGAGACCCTCCAGCGCCGGATTATGGAACAGGCGGAGTGGGTGATCCTGCCCCGGGCGGTGTCCCTGTTCTGCCAGGGGCGCTTGAAGGTGGAGGGCCGGACGGTCCGCATTTTGAAGCCGTTACAACTTTCAAAGGAGTGTCTGCAATGATCGACTTGACCGAGTATTTACAGAATAACCCCTACCCCGGCCGGGGCATTATGCTGGGCCGCTCCGCCGACAACAAGCGCGCCGTCATCGCCTATTTCATCATGGGCCGCAGCGAGAACAGCCGCAACCGGATTTTTGAGGAGACCGACGACGGCATCCGTACCCGTGCCTTCGACGAGTCCAAGATGACCGACCCCTCCCTCATCATCTATCACCCCGTCCGCCGCATGGACAACGGTCTGACCATCGTCACCAACGGCGACCAGACCGACACCATCCGGGACAACATCCTCCAGGGCCACTGCTACCGCCACGCCCTGAACACCCGCACCTTCGAGCCGGACGGCCCCAACTACACCCCCCGCATCTCCGGCGTGGTGAAGCCGGACGGCGGCTATAACCTGTCCATCCTCAAGAGTCTGGACGGCGACCCCGCCTGCGCCTGCCGGTACTTCTTCGAGTACTCTGATCCCAAGGCGGGGGTGGGTCACTTCATCCACACCTACGGGAGCGATGGGAATCCCCTGCCCTCCTTTGAGGGGGAACCCCGCCGGGTGGCCATCACCGCCCCCGACGCGGAGACGCTGGCGGGGGATCTATGGCTGGCGCTGAACGACGACAACAAGGTGTCCCTGTTCGTGCGGTACATCGACCTGGAGACCGGGGACGACGAGACCTCCATCATCAACAAGCACGTCAGCCTGTAGGGGCCGATGTCCCCATCGGCCCGTTTATCATCCACAGCAGTGGGCCGGTGAGGACACCGGCCCCTACGAGAGAAACGAAAAACCGTCCGAAAGGAGTGCGCAATATGACAGAATTAGAGCTGAAATACGGCTGCAATCCCAACCAGAAGCCCGCCCGCATCTTCATGAAGGGGGACAGAGACCTGCCCCTCACCGTCCTCAACGGCAAGCCCGGCTACATCAACTTCATGGACGCGCTGAACTCCTGGCAGCTGGTTAAGGCATTGAAGGCCGCCACCGGCCTGCCCGCCGCCGCCTCCTTCAAGCACGTCTCCCCCGCCGGGGCGGCCCTGGGCCTGCCCCTGTCCGACGTGGAGCGCCAGATCTACTTCGCCCCCCAGGGGGACCTCTCCCCCATCGCCTGCGCCTACATCCGCGCCCGGGGGGCTGACCGGCTGTGCTCCTATGGCGACTGGGCGGCGCTCAGCGACACCTGTGACGCCGACACCGCCCGCTACCTGGCCCTGGAGGTGTCCGACGGCGTCATCGCCCCGGACTACACCGACGAGGCGCTGGCCATCCTCAAGACCAAGCGCAAGGGCGGCTATAACGTGGTGAAGATCGATCCGGACTATGCCCCCGATCCGGTGGAACGCCGGAGCATCTTCGGTATCGTTTTCGAGCAGGGCTACAATGACTTGACCATCGACGAAAAGATGCTGGAAAACATTGTCACCGTCAACAGGGAACTGCCTCAAGCGGCCAAGCACGATATGCTGCTCTCCCTCATCACCCTGAAATACACCCAGTCCAACTCGGTGTGCTACGTCAAGGACGGCATGACGATCGGCGTGGGCGCGGGCCAGCAGAGCCGCATCCACTGCACGAGGCTGGCCGGCAGCAAGGCGGACACCTGGTGGCTGCGCCAGCATCCCAAGGTGCTGAGCCTCCAGTTCGTGGACGGCATCCGCCGCCCCGACCGGGACAACGCCATCGACATCTACATCTCCGACGAGCACGACGACGTGCTGGCCGATGGGGTGTGGCAGAGCACCTTCAAGGCGCGCCCCGAGGTGCTCACCGAGGCGGAGAAAAAGGAGTGGATTGCCAAGCAGTCCGGGGTGACCGTGGGCTCCGACGCTTTCTTTCCCTTCGGGGACAATGTGGAGCGGGCCTTTAAGTCCGGTGTGAAATATATCGCCCAGCCCGGCGGCTCCATCCGGGACGACCACGTCATCGCAACCGCCGACAGGCACGGCATGGTGATGGCCTTCACCGGCATCCGCCTGTTCCACCATTGAGCATGAGCGACCAAGAGCGGCTGGCCGCCTTTGAGCGGATGCTGGCGGACGTGCGGGCCAATTACGCCGAGCTGAACGCCCGGATGGACAAGCTTCGGGCGGAAAAGAAGGAGAAGACCGCCACCTTCCGACAGTATTGGAGCAATAAAATGACCTGCCAATACATGCTGTCCATGTATCAACAGTACGGGCTGATCGAGGCGTCGGCCCTGGAAAACGGGGGTAATAACGTATGAAAGTTCTAGTTGTAGGCTCCGGCGGCCGGGAGCACGCCATCTGCTGGAAGCTGGCCCAGTCTCCCAAGGTGGACGAGCTTTACTGCGCCCCCGGCAACGCGGGCATCGCCCAGGTGGCCCGGTGCGTGGACGTAAAGGCCACCGATGTGGACGGCATGGTGAAATGGGCCAGGGAAAACGCCATGGACTTCGTGGTGGTGGCCCCCGACGACCCTCTGGCGCTGGGCATGGTGGACGCCCTGGAGGGGGCGGGTATCCCCGCCTTTGGCCCCCGGGCCAACGCCGCTGTCGTCGAGGCCAGCAAGGCGTTTTCCAAGGAGCTGATGGGAAAGTATCATATTCCCACCGCCAAATACGCGACATTCACTGAGCTTCCCAAGGCCCTGGCCTACATTGAGGAGCAGGGCGCGCCCATCGTGGTCAAAGCGGATGGTTTGGCACTGGGCAAGGGCGTGGTGGTGGCCTCTACCGTCGACGAGGCCAAGACCGCCGCCCGGGAGATGATGGCGGACAAGAAGTTCGGCGCCTCCGGCTCCACGGTGGTCATTGAGGCGTGCATGACCGGCCCCGAGGTCACCGTGCTGGCCTTTGCCGACGGAGAGCATGTGTACCCCATGCCCGCCAGCCAGGACCACAAGCGGGCCTATGACGGCAACCGGGGCCCCAACACCGGCGGCATGGGGGCCATCTCCCCCCCGCCTCAGTACACCCCGGACGTGGCGGCGCGGTGCATGGATGAGATCTTCCTGCCCACCATCCGGGCGCTGAAGGCGGAAGGCCGGCCCTTCCACGGGGTCATCTACTTCGGGCTGATGCTCACCCCCGACGGCCCGAAGGTGGTGGAGTACAACGCCCGGTTCGGCGACCCGGAGTGCCAGGCGGTGCTGTCCCTGCTGGACAGCGACCTGATGGACGTCTTCACCGCCTGCCGGGAGGGAACGCTGGACCGGCTGGACATCCGATGGAAGGACCAGGCCGCCTGCTGCCTGGTGCTGGCCTCCGGAGGCTATCCCCTGGACTACAAGAAGGGCTATCCCATCTCCGGGCTGGAGGAGGCGGAGAAATCCGCCGTGGTGTTCCACGCGGGCACCGCCCAAAAAGACGGGCAGATCGTCACCAACGGCGGGCGGGTGCTGGGGGTCACCGCCCTGGGGGACACGCTGGACCGGGCCATCGCCGCCGCCTACGCCGCCGCCAAGCCCATCTCCTTCACCGACATGCACTTCCGCACCGACATCGGGCGGGCCTTCTGAGCCCATGCCGACCCCGGTCCGCATCCAAGGCGGGCCGGGAATTTTTTCGACTCCATTTGACAGCCGCCGGAGCCAAGTGCTATACTATACGATAAGGAATATTTTAGTACCGGAAAACTTTTGAAGCATTTTGAGGTGAGCAAAATGGATGAGAAAGCAGACCGCCTCAGCAAAGCCGAATATGAACACCGGCTGATGACCAAGGCAGTGTGGTACTACTACATTGAAAACTACACCCAGCAGAGCATCTCCCATCTGCTGGGCGTCAGCCGCTCCAAGGTCATCTCCCTACTGGAGCGGGCCCGCCAGGCGGGCGTAATCCAGTTCAGCGTCCAGCAGGACAGCAGCCGCCGGATGGGGATGGAGCGGGAGCTGCTGGGCCGCTACGGACTGCGGGACGCCTTCATCGTCCCCGGCGCGAGCACCCTGACCGACCCCAATGAGAGCATCGCCCAGGCCGCCGCTATGTATATCCTCCGCCGGGTGGCGGACAGTGCCTTTATCAACATGGGCTACGGTGACACCATCAGCCGCATTGTCAAGCATCTGGCCACCACGGCCCAGATCCCCTTGAATATGGTGACCCTGGCCGGAGGCATGAACTATTACCTGCCCAACACCAGCTCCAACGTGTTCAATGCCCGGCTGTATTTGATCCCCTCCCCCCTGCTGCTGTCCAGCAGCACCCTGCGGGACTCCTTGCGGCGGGAACCGGACGTGGAGGAGATCTTCCGCATGATTCCCCTGTCCAGCATGAGCGTAGTGGGCATCGGCTCCATGAACGACCACGCCACCATCGTGAAGAACGGCATCCTGAACAACAACGATCTCACCTTCCTGAAGATGCAGGGGGCGGTGGGCGATGTGCTCAGCCACTTTTTGGACAAAAACGGCCATATCGTCTCCCACGAGCTGGAGGGGCGGCTGATGAGCACCCCCATGGAACAGCTGCGGACGCTGGACAATGTCATCGGCGCCGCCGGAGGCCCCGCCAAGGCGGAGGCCATCCTGTCCGTCCTTCGGGGCGGCTATCTGGATGTGCTCATCACCGATGAGGACACCGCACGGCTGCTGCTGGACGCGCCGGAGCCGTGACGCCATGCCCCCGGTATGACCTGATCTACTTCGTAAATTAGGAGGTAACTCCATGGCGAAATACCTGATGGCTGTGGACGCGGGCACCGGCAGCGTCCGGGCCGTGATCTTTTCTCCGGACGGAGAGCAGATGGGCTGCGTCCAGCGGGAATGGTCCCACCGGGAGAACCCCCACTGGCCCGGCAGCGTGGATTTCGACTGGGTCCGAAGCTGGGAATTGGCACGCAGCTGCATCCGGGAGACGCTGGCGCAGTCCGGCACTCCGCCGGACCGCATCGCCGCTTTGGCCACCACCAGCATGCGGGAGGGCATTCTGCTCTATGACAGGCAGGGCAATGAGCTCTGGGCCTGTTCCAACGTGGACGCCCGCAGCAGCGCACAGGCCGCTCAGCTCCGGCTGCGGGGTCCGGCTCTGGAACGGGAAATCTACCTGAGATCCGGCCAGACCTATGCCCTGGGGGCGCTGCCCCGGCTTTTCTGGGTGCGGGACAATCTGCCTGAGGTCTATAAAAAGGCGGACCATCTGGGCATGTTCAACGACTGGCTCGCCTACAAGCTCACCGGCAGGCTGGCCGTGGACCCCAGCAACGGCTGCACCACCGGCCTCATGGACCTGCAAAACCGGGAATGGCTGCCGGAGATCACCGCAATGTGCGGCCTGCGCACCGACCTCTTCCCTCCCGTGGCGGAGTGCGGCGTCAATTTTGCCCGGGTGAGCGCAGAGGGCGCCGCCGACACCGGTCTGCTGGAGGGCACCCCCGTGGTGGTGGGCGGCGGCGACTGTCAGCTGGGCTCCATCGGCGTGGGCGCCTACCGGGCGGGACAGGCCGCGGTGTTTGGCGGCAGCTTTTGGCAATATGTCCTCAACACCGATTCGGTTTCCGCCGACCCGGAGTGCCGGGTGCGGGTAAACTGCCACGCGGTGCCCGGCCTGTGGCAGTATGAGGCTCTGGCCTTCCAGCCCGGACTGGTGATGCGCTGGTTCCGGGACGGCTTCTGTCAGGACGAGGAACAGCGGGCCAGGAAAACCGGCCGCAGCCCATATGAGCTGATGGACGAGCGGGCGCGGGACATTCCGGCCGGCTGCTATGGGATGCAGTGCTGCTTCAGCAGCACCATGGACTTCATCAATTGGCGGCATGCCAGCCCCACCTTTACCAACTTCCTGCTGGAGCCGGAAAAATTCAATAAGTACACCTTCTACCGGGCCATTCTGGAAAACACCGCTCTGCTGGTGCGCAGTCACATCGAGCTGGTGCGCACCGCTGCCGGACATGAACCCGAGGAGCTGATCTTCGCCGGAGGCGCGGCAAAAAGCCCCCTGTGGAGCCAAATCGTGGCCGACGTCACCGGCAAACCGGTGAAGGTGCCCGTGGTAAAGGAGTCCACCGCCCTGGGCGCCGCCATCCTGGCGGGCGTGGGCGTGGGCCTGTACGGCTGCTTAGAGGAGGCTGTGGAGCGCACGGTGAAGTGGGAGCGCACCTTTCTGCCCAACCCGGAGCACAAAACGGTATATGACGGGCTGTATGACAACTGGAAAAAGCTTTACCCGGCGCAGCTGGCGCTGTGTGACCAGGGCGTGACCCGAAATATGTGGATCGCCCCCGGACTTTAAACTCGGTCAGACTGTTTTGAGATGGGAGTAGACGTGTATGTTTATCGTCAAAGAAAGCGAACGGGAATACCGCTTTGGGGAGAGCGGTCCCAAATACCTGATGAGAGGCCCCCAGCTGAATTTTGCCGTGGTGCGCCTCCGCCCTGGGGAAGATTTTCACGCCCACTATCACAATATGATGGAGGAAAATTTCTTCATTCTGGAGGGCCGGGTGGACATCGTAGTGAATGGAATCAAGTACGCGCTGAACTCGGGGGACCTGATTCATGTTGAGCCAAAGGAGGTCCACTATCTCATTGATTCCTACGATCAGCCGGTGAAAATGGTCACCGTCCTGGCTCCCTATCAAGAGGTGGACAAAGTGGACGTGGACAACCCAGCGTCCTGATCGGAAAGCCCCCACGCCGTCTGCGTGGGGGCTTCTTTCGCCGCTATTGAAGCGCCTTGGCCTTGTCCGCGGTGATATACCCTCCCTGAACGGGAAAGCGCCGGTCTCCCGCGTCTCCAAATCTCACCCGTCCGCCGATCAGCTCCGTTTTGTGCGCCCCGTCCCGGTAGACGCACTCGTAGCCGTAAAAGGCCCGGAGAATCAGGTCCGCCCGAGCGGCCTCCATGTCGGGCGTGACGGTCCAATCCGCCTCGGCAGGCAGGGGCCAGTACTCCCCCGCGCCCTGGGTCCGGGCATTCGCCAGCACACGGGGCAGATCGGTCACCAGTTCATGGACCATGGGGGGTATTTGCCCGAATACCTTCTCCATATAGGTCCTGTGGTCCTCCCGCTCGTCCAGCGGGAAACGCGCCTGCAGCAAAATATCCCCCGTGTCAAAGTCCGCCGCCATTTTGTGGGCGGTGACGCCGCCAAACTCCGCCCGCTCCAGAATGAGCCGGGGCATGGGCCAGGAGCCCCGGCCGACGGGCAGCGGCGTGGGATGAAAATTTACCATGGGAAAGGCGTCCGTGACGGGTGCGCGGTAGTAATAGCCCGCGCACACCAGCAGCTCACAGCCCTGGACCGCCAGCTCCTCCAGGTCTGCGGCGGTAACGCGCTCCAAGGTACAGGGAACGCCCCGCTCCTGCGCCGTGCGGATGACGGCGGTGTTGAACTCCGTCACGTTGTCCACCGGGCAGGTGAACAGCTTCAGCACCCGGCAGCCCTCCCGCAGCAGGGCGTCCAGCACGGGCTTCAGCAGGTCGATGCCCAAATAGGCGATCCTCATGGTCCTTTCTCCCTTTCTTCCGCGTTGTCACCCTCAGATTTTAACACAGCCGCCGCCTAAAAGCTACCAAAAAATAACGCGCCGGTTTTTGATAAATTTCCCCAAAAACAATTGACAAACGGGGGGCAAACCGCTATAGTGTATCTCGCTATCCGTGAACCCCCGGATCCGGAGGGATCGCTCGCCGCGGCGGGCGCTTGCCGGGGAATACAAAAAGGGAGCTGACAAAACACTCATCATTAGAAATGGGGGAGGATACATGTCCAAGGAGCTGATCCGCCTGCGGGACTGCGTCATGTCCTACGGCGACGAGGTCGTGCTCGACCACATTAATCTGTATATCAACGATAAGGAATTCCTCACGCTGCTGGGCCCCAGCGGGTGCGGCAAGACAACCACGCTTCGCATCATAGGCGGGTTTCTGTCGCCCACCGCCGGGGACATTTTGTTTGACGGCGTGAGGATTAATGACGTCCCGCCCCACCGGCGGGCGGTGAACACGGTCTTCCAGCGCTACGCCCTGTTCCCCCATCTCAATGTGTTTGAAAATGTGGCCTTTGGCCTGCGTATCCCCAAAGACGGGCCCGATGGCCGGAAGGTGAAGGTCCCCGAGCGGGAGATTCACAACCGGGTAATGGAGATGCTGGAGACGGTGAACCTGAAGGGCTTTGAGAAGCGCCCGGTGTCTGCCCTGTCCGGCGGGCAGCAGCAGCGGGTGGCCATCGCCCGGGCCCTGGTAAACCGTCCCCGGGTGCTGCTGCTGGACGAACCTCTGGGAGCGCTGGACATGCGTCTGCGCAAGGATATGCAGAACGAGCTCAAGCGGATTCAGCAGGAGATGGAGATCACCTTCATCTACGTAACCCATGACCAGGAGGAGGCGCTGGCCATGTCCGACACCGTGGTGGTGATGGACGGCGGGCGCATCCAGCAGATCGGCACCCCCGAGGACATCTACAACGAGCCCAAAAACGCCTTTGTGGCCGACTTCATCGGCGAGTCCAACATCATCGACGGCGTCATGCGCGCCGATGGGGTGGTGGAGATCTTCAACCGGAAGTTCCAATGTCTGGACAAGGGCTTCGGCAGGGACGAGCCGGTGGACGTGGTCATCCGCCCCGAGGACGTGGACATTGTGGACGAGGCCGCCGGGCAGCTCCGGGGCACCGTCACCTCCGTCACCTTTAAAGGAGTGCACTACGACACCATCGTGGATTTCTACGGCTTCAAGTGGCTCATTCAGACCACCGACTACTGCCCGGTGGACAGCCGCATCGGCATCAAGATCGATCCGGACGGCATCCATGTCATGCGGAAGAGCCAGTACTCCGGCATGTTTGGGGACTACTCCTCCTACTCCGAGGAGTACGAGGAGCTGGACGTGGTGGAGGACGAGTCCGGCGAGGGGGAGGGGGATGACCCCTGGGAGGGCGGCTATGAGGAATAAGCGCGGCTGGTTCGCCTTCCCCTACGTGATCTGGATGGCCCTGTTTGTAGTCGTCCCCATCGTCATCATGGCGGTGTACGCCTTCACCGCCGCCGACCCCATTACCAACGCCACCTATCCCACCGTTGACAACTTCACCGGCATGGGGGTCTACCTGAACGTATTCCTGCGCTCCTTCTGGCTGGCGGTGGTGGCCACCCTGGTGTGTCTGCTCATCGGCTACCCGGTGTCCTACTGGATGGCCAAGGAGGGCCCCCGGTTCCAGCGCCTGGCTATGGCCCTGATCATGCTGCCCATGTGGATGAACTTCCTGCTGCGCACCTACTCCTGGATGTCCATTTTGGAGAACAACGGGCTTTTGAACCAGCTGTTTCGAACTATTGGGGTCATCGACCTATATAACCGAGTCGCCCCGTTTTTTGTGGATCTGCGCAACGTGTTTGTCACTTATTTTGGCGGCGTCACCACCAATTTTGTCCCTATCGACCACTTCCAGTTCATCGGCACCTCCGGCGCGGTGGTGCTGGGTATGGTATACAATTACCTTCCCTTCATGATCTTGCCCATCTACTCGGTCATCGTCAAGTTGGATAGCTCCTTGATTGAGGCCGCCCGGGACCTGGGGGCGGACTCCGCCCGGGTGTTTCGCAAGGTGATCTTCCCCCTGTCCCTGCCGGGGATTTTGTCCGGGGTGACCATGGTGTTCGTCCCCTCGGTGTCCACTTTCGCCATCTCCAGCCTGCTGGGGGGCGGCAAGCAGACCATGCTGGGCGACCTCATTGAGCTGCAATTCCTGGGCGGGGCCTACAACCCCCACTTGGGCGCCGCCATCTCCATGGTGATGATGGTCATTGTTGTCGTCTGCATGGTGGTGATGAACCACTTCGGCGAGGGCGAAGAACAGGCGGTGATGTTGTAATGAAAAAACAAAGCCGTTTGGGTGGCCGCCTGTTCATCGGCCTGACCTTCCTGTTTTTGTACCTGCCCATCTTTCTGCTCATTGTGTTCTCCTTCAACGCCGGGGACTCCAGCGCCGTGTGGAAAGGCTTCTCTCTGGACTGGTACAAGGCCCTGTTCCAAAACCGGCTCATTATGGAGAGCCTGTACACCACTCTGCTGGTGTCCCTGCTGGCCACCGCCATCGCCACCGTGGCGGGCACATTCGCCGCCATCGGCCTGTATTCCCTGTCCAGGCGGAAGCGGGACGCCCTGCTGGTGGTCAACGACATCCCCATGATGAACGCGGACATCGTCACCGGCGTGTCCCTGTGCCTGTTCTTTGTGGCCTTCTTTCAGGGCTGGGGGGCCTTCGCCCAGTGGTTCAACGGCGTACAGAGCGCCATTGAGCTTCCCACCCGCCTCACCCTGGGCTTCGGCACCATGCTGCTGGCCCACATCTCCTTCAACATCCCCTATGTCATTCTGAACGTGGCCCCCAAGCTGCGCCAGATGGACAAAAATCTGGTGGACGCCGCCCAGGACCTGGGCTGCACCTGGATGCAGGCGTTTTGGAAGGTGATCCTGCCCGAGATCAAGCCGGGCATCGTGTCCGGGGCGCTCATCGCCTTCACCATGTCCATCGACGACTTCGTCATCTCCTACTTCACCGCCGGATCGTCCACCTCCACCCTGGCCATGCGCATCTACTCCATGACCAAAAAGCGCATCACACCGGAGGTCAACGCAGTGTCTACCCTGCTGTTTTTGTCGGTGCTGTTGCTGCTGGCGCTCAACAGTGCGCGGGAGGCCCGCCAGGAGCGCCGGGCGGCTCGGCAGGAGATCCGGGAGCCCTCTTTCTTTGAAAAGCTGTCCATGCGCCTGTCCTCTCCCGCCTGGAAGTGGATCCGCAGGGGCGGCCTGGCCGCCATGGCCTGCGCCTTCGTGGCGGTGGTGGCGCTGCTCACCGGGGCTGCCTGGTCCCAACCGGTGGTCAACGTGTGCTCCTGGGGAGAGTATATCGACGAGGAGCTCATCACCCAATTTGAGGCGGAGACCGGCATCCGGGTGAACTACCAGACCGCCGAGAGCAACGAGGCGCTGTACTCCCTGCTGAAGAGCGGCGGCGCGGACTACGACGTCATCGTTCCCTCCGACTACATGATCTCCCAGCTGCTGGAGGAGGGGATGCTGGAGGAACTGGACTACAGCCGGATTCCCAACTTCGAGAAGATCGACCCGCGCTTTCGCAACCTGCCCTACGACCCTGAGAACAAGTACACCGTCCCCTACTCCTGGGGCACCCTGGGGCTGATTTACAACGCCAGCATGGTGGAGGAGGAGCCCGACAGCTGGGGGGCCCTCTACGACGACCAGTACGCCGGAGGCGTGCTGCTCATCAACAACTCCCGGGACGCCCTGGCCGCCGCCCTGCTCCACCTGGGCTATTCGGTGAACACCACCGACGAGGGGGAGATCCGGGAGGCCTTCTCCCTGGTCGCCGACGCCAGCCGCCGAGGGGTGTTCCAGGGCAAGGTGATGGACCAGGTATTCCAGAAGATGGAGGGGGGCAACGCCGCCATCGCCACCTACTACGCCGGGGACTACCTGTCCATGCTGGACAACCAGGCGGACGGGGTGGATCTGCGCTACGTGATCCCGGAGGAGGGGGCCAACTGGTTTGTGGACGCCATGTGCGTGCTCAAGGACGCCCCCCACTACGACAGCGCCATGAAGTGGATCAACTTCATCGCCTCCACCGACGCCAATCTGGCCAATATGTACTACATCGGCTACGCCTCTCCCAATACCGAGGCGCTGGAGCGCTACCCCGACTACTACAGGGAGCGGGAGGAGGGCGAGGAGCTGGACCCAGAGCTCTATGAGATCATGGCCGCGCCCCCCGAGGTGCTGGAGCGGTGCGAGATGTACACCGTCCTCCCCCCCGCCACCCGGGCGCTGTACAACGAGCTGTGGATCCAGCTGGGGACCTGAAACGCAAAGATCGCCGGAGGGCTGCGCCCTCCGGCGGTTTTTTATCCCCGGCGGGGTTTGACTAATCGCCGTTCCTGTTGTATAATACCTTGATTGTTTATTTCTGGGGACGCCGCTGCGGGCTCCCCTCCCCCTGCCCAGGGGGAACGACGGAGCCTGGAGGCGGGACTATGTGGGTCGCGGACCAATGGAAGGACTATGAGCTGCTGGACTGCGGCCGGGGGGAAAAGCTGGAGCGCTGGGGAGACAAGCTGCTGGTGCGGCCCGACCCCCAGGCCATCTGGAACACCCCCCGGTCCCACCGGGGCTGGAAGCGCCCCGACGCCCGGTACGCCCGGTCCAGCACCGGGGGCGGCCAGTGGGCGGACAAAAGCGTCCCCCAGCGGTGGCGGATTCAATACAAAGACCTCACCTTCAACGTGGGGCTGATGAACTTCAAGCACACCGGGGTGTTCCCCGAGCAGGGGGCCAACTGGGACTTTGCGAGAGAACAGATCAAAAACGCCGGGCGGCCGGTGAGTGTGCTCAACCTGTTCGCCTACACCGGCGGGGCCACCATCGCCTGCGCGGCGGCGGGGGCGTCGGTCTGCCACGTGGACGCGGCAAAGGGCATGGTCCAGTGGGCCCGTGACAACGCCAAATCCTCCGGGCTGGAGGACAGGCCCATCCGCTGGATTGTGGACGACTGCGCCAAGTTCGTGGAGCGGGAGATCCGCCGGGGGCGGAAATACGACGCCGTCATCATGGACCCGCCCTCCTATGGCCGGGGCCCCTCCGGCGAGGTGTGGAAGCTGGAGGAGAACCTGTACCCCTTTGTGGAGCTGGTGGCGGGCGTGCTGTCCGACGACCCGCTGTTTGTGATTTTGAACTCCTACACCACGGGGCTGTCCCCGTCGGTGCTGACTTATATTTTGCAGACCGTCATCGGCGGAAAGTTCGGCGGGCGCACCGTGTCCGACGAGCTGGGGCTGCCCGTCACCGCCACGGGACTGGCCCTGCCTTGCGGGAGCACAGGCCGCTGGGTGAAAACGTAACACAAAGAGGTATTTCTCATGTCCCAACCCATCCTGAAAACCGAAAACCTCACCTTCCGCTACACCACCGAG
>CATLHC010000053.1 GCA_949948775.1 uncultured Oscillospiraceae bacterium | reverse complement strand
ATGCCCGTCATCATTCTGGGCGGTATCTACGGCGGCATCGTCACCCCCACCGAGGCGGCGGCCGTCTCCGTGGTGTACGGCCTGATCGTGGGCCTCTTTATCTACCGCGAGGTCAAGATCAAGGACCTGTACGACCTTCTGGTGGACTCCGGCAAGACCACCGGCGGCATCATGCTCATCATCGGCGCCGCCGCTCTGTTCTCCTACATCTGCACCGTCTACGGCATCTCCAAGGCCGCCCAGACGCTGCTGCTCACCGTGGCCGGCAACAAGTACGTGTTCCTGATCATCATCAACGTGATCTTCCTGATCGCCGGCTGCTTCGTGGACGCCAACTCTGCCATGTACATCTTCATCCCCATCATGTACCCCGTGGCCCAGCAGCTGGGGATTGACCTGGTGCACTTCGGCGTCATCGCCACCGTGAACCTGGCCATCGGCCAGGTGACCCCGCCCGTGGGTGTGAACCTATTCGTGGCCATCGGCGTCAGCGACAAGCTCCAGAATATCAAGGACAAGACAAGGGTCACCATAGAGACCATGTCCAAGGCCGTGTGGCCCATGATCATCGCCTGCGTTGTGGCGCTGCTGCTGGTGACCTACATCCCCTTCTTCTCCACCGTGTTCCTGAAGGGCGCTTAACCGGATCTGCCATCACATCACGTGATATCAGATAAACGCAACTGCAATTATTTAGAGGAGGAAAACAAATGAAAAAGTTTCTTGCACTGCTCATGACATTGGCCATGTGCCTGTCCCTGGCCGCCTGCGGCGGCAACGGCGGCGGTTCCGACGCCCCTGCCAACAATGATGCCCCCGCCGCCGACGGCGGCAGCGACACTCCCCAGTTTGAAAAGCAGACCTGGAAGTACACCTGCTCCGCCACGGAGAACACCTGCTGGGCCGACATGGGCCGCGACTTCGGCCAGATGGTCAGCGAGGCCACCGGCGGCGCCGTCACCGTCGAGGTCTTCGCCGCCGACCAGCTGACCTCCGGCAACCAGACCGAGGGCATCCAGGGCGTTATGGACGGCACCATTGAGCTGTCCGCTCACTCCAACATCATCTATTCCAACTTCGATAAGCGCCTGAACGTGGTCTCCCTGCCCTTCCTGTTCGACTCCTTCGAGGATGTTGACGCCAAGCTGGACGGCGACGCCGGCAAGGCCGTGGGCGAGGTCGTGGAGAGCATGGGCCTGCACCTGCTGGGCATCGCGGAGAACGGCTTCCGTCATCCCACCAACAGCGTCCGTCCCATCGAGTCTGTGGCTGACATGGCGGGCTTGAAGCTCCGCGTGGCCGGCTCCGATCTGCTGAATGCCGAGTATGCCGCCTGGGGCGCCAACTACACCAACGCCAACTGGTCCGAGGTCTATACCGGCCTGCAGACCGGCACCTATGACGGCCAGGAGAACCCCCTGCCCACCGCCAACGGCGCCTCCATCCAGGAAGTTCAGAAGTACGTCACCTATTGGACCGGCGTGTATGACTGCATCTTCTTCACCATGAACGGCGATCTGTACAACTCCCTGTCCCCCGAGCTGCAGAAGATCGTTGACGAGTGCGGCCTGAAGGCTGCTCAGAATCAGCGCGTTCTGGAGCGTGAGGGCGACCAGGAGGTGCTGGCTGCCTGGAAGGAAGCCGGTGTCACCGTCACCGAGCTGACCCCCGAGGCCGCCGAGGAGTTCCGTCAGGCCGCCGCCGGCATCTACACCGATCCTCAGTTCGTTGAGATGATCGGCCAGGACCTGATCGACGCTTTTACAAAATAATCAAAGGGGATTTCCGAATCTGAGAATGACGCTCCACGGAGTGCGTTCCCCCTGACAAACGACTCGTTTTAAGGTTGCGTTAGAGAGAAAGCACGTGGCGGCAAGAGCGCCGCGTGCTTTCTCCATGCCCAAATTTTCAAAAAAATTGTGTATTTTGACTAAAAATGGAGGGCGAATATGGACGATATCATGGAGATGGCCCAAGGGAAACTGGGGCGGGTTGTGGCACTTCGCCTGCGGCCCGGCACGGACGTTCTGCTGGGCTTGGAGGAGGCCTGCAAGCGGGCGGGCATCAACAACGGCGTGATCCTCAGCGCGATTGGCAGCTTGGACGGCGTGCAGTTCTGCAATCCCGTGGAGCTGCCGGAAAAGAAGGCCGGCTACGGCTACGGTGAGACGCTGCATCTCACCGGTCCCATTGAATTGACCAGCGCCAGCGGGATCATCTGCCACGACGACGCGGGCAACACCAACCTCCATGTCCACATCAGCCTCAGTGACCGCCACGGCAACGCCCACGGCGGGCATCTGGTGGAGGGAACGAAGGTGCTTTTGACAGTGGATGTGATTCTTGCGGAGATTGAGGGCCTGGTGATGGGCCGGAAATTTGACCAGGAGCTGGAGGTGCCCCTGTTTGCGCCCCGCCAGGCGTAAAGCACTTTAATAGAAGGGACCTGTCCTTTTGGCGGGTTTGCCGGATGGACGGCAGACGTGCCGGAGGACGCGACATAAATTATGGAAAGGCGTGAAAACATTGGCTAACAAAAAATACTCCAAGGAACAGCTGACTGATTTTTACCGCACGATGGTGCGCATCAGGACCTTTGAGGAGAAGGCCGCCGAGTGCTTCACCAAAGGTATGCTGGCCGGCAATATTCATCTGAGCATTGGGCAGGAAGCGGCCGCGGCGGGTGCCTTTGCCGCCATCCAGCCCCAGGACTACTTCACTTCCACCCACCGGGGCCACGGCCATGCCATTGCCCGGGGCATGGACCCCAATCTCTGCATGGCGGAGCTGTTTGGCAAAAAGACCGGTTACTGCCAGGGCAAGGGCGGCTCTATGCACATCGCCGACATGAAGAAGATGAACCACCTGGGCGCCAACGGCATTGTAGGCGCGGGCCAGGGGATTTCCGCCGGCAGCGCGCTGGCCTCCAAGATTATGGGCGACGATGCCGTTACGGTGGGCTGCTTTGGTGACAGCTCCACCAATGAGGGAACCTTCCACGAGAACCTGAACATGGCCGCCGCATGGAAACTTCCGGTGGTCTGGTTTATTGAGAACAACTGCTACGGCGTCTCCACGGAGATCCACCGGGTGACCAACACCCCGGACCTGGCCCCCCGGGCGGCCGCCTATGACGTGCCCTTTGCCGTGGTAGACGGCACCGACGCGGTAGCGGTCTATGAGGCCATGGTGAAGGCCATGGATCACGCCCGCTCCGGCAAGGGTCCCTATGTGGTGGAGGCCAAGGTGTACCGCTATCAGGGCCACTACTGCGGCGACCCCGCCGTGTACCGTCCTGACGAGTATATGGAGAAGGCCTTGGAAAACGACGCCATCGAAAAGATGGGCAAACGCCTGATGGACTTGGGCGTGAAGGCCGAGGAGCTGGAGGCGATCAGGAAGGCCGCCGACGATGAGATGAACGCCGCTGTCCAGTTTGCTGTGGATTCCGAGTATCCCGACCCGTCCGAGGCGGTGACGGATGTCTATTCCTCTGACAACGAAAGGTGTGTGGCAAGATGAGCAAGAAGATTACCGTCAGCAAGGCCATTGGCGAGGCCCTGCACGAAGAGATGGTCCGTGATGACAAGGTGTTCATCATGGGCGAGGATATGGCCGTTATGGGCAATGTGTTCGCCATCACCCGCGGCTTTTTGGAGGAGTTCGGTCCTAACCGGGTCATTGACACTCCCATCAGCGAAGAGGGCTTCTGCGGTATGGCCGTAGGTGCGGCCATGCGGGGCATGCGCCCTGTGGTGGAGCTGATGTATGACGACTTCGCCACTGTGGCGGCGGACCCCCTGCTGAACCAGGCCGCCAAGATGCGCTATATGAGCGGCGGCCAGGCCACCGTTCCCATGGTGCTCCGCGCCCCCATGGGCGCCGGGCGGCGCAACGCGGGCCAGCACTCCCAGTCTCTGGAGAACTTTTTCTGCCACTTCCCCGGCCTGAAGGTTATCGCCCCCTGCACCGCTAAGGACGCCAAGGGCATGCTCAAGAGCGCCATCCGGGACGACGACCCCGTCATTGTGCTGGAGCACAAGCTGCTGTACGCCAAGAAGGAGGAAATTCCCGAGGAGGAGTATTTGATTCCCCTGGGCCAGGCCGATGTGAAGCGGGAGGGTAAGGACCTGACCATCATCACCTGGAGCCGTGAGGTCAACTTCTCTCTGGAGGCCGCCCAGACCCTGGCGGCCGAGGGCATCGACGTGGAGGTGCTGGACCTCAGAAGCCTGGTGCCCCTGGATTGGGACGCCATTGTGAAGTCCGTGTCCAAGACCCACAACGTCATCATCGTCTCCGAGGAAGTAAAGCGCGGCAGTTATGCCGGCGAGATCTCCGCCCAAATCGCCGAGGAGCTGTTTGACGAGCTGGACGCCCCGGTGGAGCGGGTCTGCGGACTGAATATTGTGCCTCCGTTCAGTCCCACGCTGGAGGATGAGAACTTCCCCCATCCCGATACCATTGTCAAGGCCGTCAAGCGCGTGCTGAACAAGTGAGGAGGGATTATCATGGCTTTTGAAGTACTGATGCCCCAGTTGGGCCTGACCATGGAGGAGGGCACCGTCTCCCAATGGATTAAACACGAGGGCGATGCCGTCAAGACGGGCGATGTGATCCTGGAGATCACAACGGATAAGCTGACCAACGAGGTTACCAGTGAGCACGACGGCGTGCTGCTGAAAATTGTGGCCCAGGAGGGGGAGGACATCCCCGTAAAGGGTCTGCTGGCCTATATCGGCCAGCCCGGAGAGGCCGTAGGCGGCGGAGCCGCTCTTGCCGCCGTCCCCGCCGCCCCCGCGGCACAGACCGCTCCCGTGACGGCAGCTCCGGCCGCTCCGGCTCCCGCATCGGCCAACGGCGCCCGGATCCGCATCTCCCCCCTGGCCCGCAAGACCGCAGCCAAGCTGGGGGTGGACTATACCGGCATCGTTGGTTCCGGTTCTTCCGGCCGGATTACCCAGCGGGATATCCTGGCTGCCGCCAACGCGCCTAAGACCACCGCTCCTGCCGCCGTTGAGGCAGCCGCCGCTCCTGCCCAGGCTGCCAAGGCCGGCAGCCTGGAGCTGATGGAGGGTGACACCGTCATCAAGCGGGGGCGGCGGCGATGAGGCCCAGCTTCACGGAAGTTTTCATTCCCTCCACGATAATGCTGGCCACGGTGCGCCCGCGCAGCTTGATGGAGGGGCCGAAATCATGCCGGAGGATAATGTCGCCCAGATAGGTGAAATACTGCTCCATCACCGGCTTATCCATGCCGTACTTGGCCTCCAGCGCGGCGGTGACCGCAGGCGAGGTAGCCTTTTCGCCCACGAAGGGACTTCCCGGAACCGCCTGGCAGACAAAGAAGGTGACCGTGACAACCACCCATACCGTAAGGATCGCCAGCCCAATACGCTTCAGTATATAGGACAGCATCTTTGTGTTCATATGCATCCCACCTTTTCTTTTTTTGTCAGCCTTCGCTTTGAAAGCCCATCCTCTTTTGCCAGCAAAAGAGGGCAGCAAGAGTCGACTCTTGCTGCCGAACCGTCCCACTGTGTATGCGCGGGGGGCGGTTTTTTGTTATTTTTCTATTCTATCGTACTATAGCGGAAAATGCAATTTCTTTTTTAAAAAATGTCAAAAAATTTTTTTGGAAGGTTTGGAACTCTCTTGACAGAATATCTAAAATGTCCATAAAATCAGGCCGCTTTCAGTGCACGCCGGCCCCCCGCTCACAGCGGTTGCCCCAGGAGTCGATGAGCTGATCCCCTCGGTAGACGCAGATGATCTCGCAGTGGTTGGAGCACCCGCCGCAGTTGGCCTCCCGGGTGCGGAACTCCATATTCTCCACGGCAAAGTCGAACTCCTGCCGCCCGCTGCCCCGCCGGGCCAGGATGGCCACGCCCAGGGCCCCCATCAGGTGCCCGTTAGGGTCCACGATGACTTTGCAGCCCAAGGTGCGCTCAAAGGCGGCCACCACGCCCTGGTTTTTGCTGACGCCCCCCTGGAACACCACCGGGGAAACAATTTTCTTGCCCTTGCCCACATTGTTGAGGTAGTTGGCCGCCACCGCGTTGCACACGCCCGCGATGATGTCCTCCCTGGGGTGGCCCATCTGGATCTTGTGGACCAAATCGGACTCGGCAAACACGGTGCACCGGGCGGCGATCTGGGTGGGGTGGGTGGAGCGCAGGGCGTAGTCGCCGATCTCCTCCACCTCAATGCCCAGCCGCTTGGCCTGGCTGGACAGGAAGGCCCCGGTGCCCGCCGCGCACAGGGTGTTCATGGCGTAGTCCACCGCCACGCCGTTCTCCACCAGGATGATTTTGGAGTCCTGCCCGCCAATCTCCAAAATGGTGCGCACGTCGGGGTAGAAGGTGGTGGTGCCCACGGCGTGGGCGGTGATCTCGTTTTTCACCATGGTGGCGCCCAGGATGGTGCCCACCAGCTTTCGGGCGGAGCCGGTGGTGCCGGTGGCCACGATCTTGTACTTCGACCTGTCGAACTGCTCCTCCAGCAGCCGCACCAGCTCCTTCACCGCGCCGATGGGGTCGCCCTGGGTCCAGATGTACCGGCTGGCCAGGATGCTGTTCTTCTTGTCGATGATGACGCCCTTGGTGGAGATGGATCCCACGTCAATGCCCATATATGCGTGTTCCAACTTAGATTACCCTCTTTCTCATGTCGATCATGTCGTAAAACGCCTCCAGGCGGGTCATCAGCCCCACGTCGCTGGTCTGGGCGTCATAGGTCAGGTAGAGCACGGGGATCTTATAGTCCGCGCTGATGTTTTGCAGCACCGGCATCACGTCGATCTCCGGCGTGCAGGTGGCGGACTTGATGTGGATCAGCCCGTCATAGCCCCGCTCGGCGCACTCCCGGGCATACCAGATGTTGGCGGTGGAGGTGGGACCCATGTCGTACTGGCACAGGTCCTGAATCTTCACCCGCAGGTTCTTCTGCCCGCTGCCGTAGCGGAGAAACTGGTTGGTCACGTTCATCCAGCGATGGACCTCCACCCGCATGTCCGCCAGCTTCTGCTCCAGCTCCAGGTTGGAGAAGGCGTCCATGGCGGTGTAGAACTCCCCCACAATACCCACCCGCAGGGGCCGCTGGGGCTTGTCCAGCGGGATGGACTGCATCGCCCGTTTGACGGCCCGGTAGCCCGCCTCCACGTCGTTTCTGCCCTGGGCGGTATACATGGCGGTCAAAAAGTCCTGATAGGCCCGCTTATACTGGCCGTCCGTGGCGTCAAAACCGCAGTTTTTGTAGTATTCATGGGTGATCTCATCCACATACTCCACCATCCGGACCCCCTCCATAAACTGGGCCAGGAACCGGGCCGGGTTGGCCTTGGGGTTGAAGCGCCGGACGATGCGCAGGTACTCCTTCTTCTTGCCCATGTCGTACTCGGACAGGTTGATGAAGTCAAACTGATACCCCAGATCCCGCAGGACCTGCTCCAGCAGCTCCCCGTAGTATCCCAGGCGGCACAGGCCGTGGGTCATGAGCAGGGTGTCCGCCCCCGCCTCCAGCGCCTCAATCATGCTGCCCAGCATGGTCTTAAAGGGCGTACACACAAAATCCGGGCTGTATTTGGTGCCCAGCTCCATGGTCCGCTTGGTGAGGACCGGCGGCATCACATATCTGCACCCCAGCGCCTGCTCCACAATATACTTGAAGGCGCAGTTGTACTCTGCGTACCGGGGGAAGGAGACGCTCCTGATTTTCGCTTCTGCCATTACAGCTTCCCCTCCTTAAAGCGGATGATGTCGATAAAGCTCTCCAGCCGGGTCTCCACCCCGGCGGTGCCGCTCTGGCTGTCCAGCACCAGGTTCAGCATGGGTACGCCCTTCACCCGGCGGGCGATCAGCTCATTGACCATGGCGTCCGGCCCGCAGGGAAAGGCGCTGAGCAGGATGATGCCGTCCACGTCGTTTTTGTGCATGGCGACGCCGCCCAGAATCTCCCGGCTGACCTCCCACTTGCAGGTGGGGGACAGCTCACGGCTTCGTTTCAGCGCCGCCTCCCGGTCCACCATGTCCGCCCGCAGGGGGATCACCCCCACCCGCTTCAGGTAATCGGACACGGTCCGGCCCATAAACGGGTCCTCCGCCACATAGCTGTGGGCGGCGATGAGCACCTTCATACCCTCCTTCTTGTACTGCTGCTCGTATCTCTGCACCCGCTCCTTGTGGTGGGCCAGCTCCGCCCGCTTGGCCGTTTTGTAGGCCCGCTTTGCCGCCTTGGCGGAACAGCCCAGGGTTCTGCCCATTTCCAGGAAGGCGTCCTGCTCATCCTTCTTCTTCATCTCCTCGTCCACCTCGTAGGACAAGAACTTCTGCCCGGGGCCGCGGAAAACGCTGCGCACCAGGTCGGGCGTGGACTCAAATCGGGTGCACATGCTCCGGTGCCGTCCGAAATTGCTCACCCGAGGCACCAGGATGTAGTCGCACTGTCCCGCCAGCGCCGCCACATGGCCCAGGTAGATCTTCAGGGACAGACAGGCCTCGTCGATGGCCAGGGCCGTCCCCCGCTCCAGGATGTCCCGGTCGGTGGGGGGGCTGACCACCGTCTCCATACCCAGCTCCTGAAAGAAGACGCGCCACAGCACCCGATAGCGGTAGTACAGCAGGGCCCGGGGCAGCCCGATTTTGATATCTTGTTTCTCCATAGCTAAATCCTCGTATCTCGTCTCGTAGTATGCACCCGGCGGCCTGGCCGCCGGAAAACTCCCCACAGTGGTCTATTTTACCCTATCCGCCCCGGCTTGGCAAGCTTGTTCTGCACAAAAAACAGCCGGCCAGCGTCACGCCGGTCAGCTATTTTTCAGTCTTTTTCGGGGGGCGCTCCCGCCGGTCCCGGCCGCCGCATCCGCCGGCACAGCCGCTCCAGCGCCCTACGCAGCGGGACGAACAGCAGCAGGGCTATGACGAAATTCCCAACGCAGTGGGCCATGTCGAAGGGGATGCCGCTGACCCACTTGGCCGCCGCGTAGCTCCAACCTCCCACCAGCAGGTCCACCGGGGCGCACAGCGCACCAAAGGACAGCCCGAACAGCCCCGACAGCACCGCCCAGCCCAGGGGGTGGGTCATCCCCCGCAGCAGCCAGGCGGCCAGGGCCAGCACCAGCCAGATGTACAGATAGTTCACCGACCACAGCCCGAAGCCGAAGAGCACATACTCCAGCAGCACGTAGACATAGATGGGGAACACCGCCTTCTTCCCGAAGGTGACGGCAAAGAGCATCACCATCAGGGACACCGGCTCGATGTTGGCAAAGCCCGCCATGGCCACCTGGGCGGCGAAGGTCATGCCGCCTAAGATGCCAAACAGCGCCACCTCAGACAGCGCCAGCCTCAGCTTGCGCTTTTGGTAATTATGCACAGGTATACACCAGGGAATAGACGCCGCCGTCCTGGATGGGGAGCTCCGTGATGCCAAGCTGGGCATACTCGCCGTCCTCATACACCGCCCAATAGGACTTGTCTCGCTCATAGTCGGCGGTCTCCCCGTCCACCACGAAAAACATCCCCGTCTCAAAGGGGTCGTCCTCCACAATGCCCTCGGCCACCAGCACCCCGGCCAGATATTCCTCCTGCGTTTCGCAGGTAAAGGTCTTTTTGCTCTCGTCTTTGTGGACCACCTCTATGGTGACGCTTTTGCCGCCCCCGCTGGTCTCCGGGCGATTGAACCACCACAGGGCGGCGAACACCACTGCCAGCGCCACCAACACCGCCGCCAGCAGGGCCACCCGTTTCTGATTTGCGTTCATTTCTCTCTCCTCCCGTCGGCGGGGCTGAACGCCCCGCTGTTTCGATGATAGCGAAAGCCCGCCCCCTTGTCAACCGTAAGGTTTTGCTTTTCCCACCCCCATCCCGCCAGAGCCCGCTTCATACAAAAAAAACCAGTCAATAAGCGGCAGGCGCCTACTGGCTGGTTTTTGTTCAAAATTCACGGTTCTTGTCGGACAGCACCGTCCGCTGCTGGTTGGCCTCCTCCTCCGTCTCCCAAGGGAGCACGTCCCCCGGCTCCTTCAGGTAGTTGAGGATCTGCCAGATCCCCTCCCCGGTGTAGGAGCTGACGTGGAAAATGGGGTCCGCCCCGGCCAGCTTCAGCCAGTTGTGGGCCCGCTCAACGTTGCCCTTCTCCTGGTCGATCTGGGTGACAATACCGATGACGGGCCGATTGCAGGAGGCCGCGCAGGCCGGCGGATACAGCGAATAGGGCTCAATGGTGCTCAGCAGCAGACCCACCACGTCCGCTTCATAGGCGTACAGCCCCAGCGCCCGGGCCAGTGTAGCCACCTGCGCGTACTCCCCCGGCGTGTCGATGACCACACTGTGGTGGTTGACATACTGGGTCTTATGATACTTGATGGTGTCTCCCCGCAGGGCCTGGGTAAGAGTGGTCTTGCCGCACTCGCTGCGGCCCACGAACATGATCTTCTTCATGTCTTAGTGATCTCGCAGACGGTGAAGCCCAGCTTGTTCTGTAAATAGGTGGTAATGGCTTGCATGGCGGACTGCACGTTGGAAATGCGCCCGGTAAAGATCAGCGTGCCGCTGAACCGATCCACAAAGCCCATGTCCACCTTTGAAGTTTTGAGGGCGATATCCCCCGCGATGACCGCCGTCTCCGACGGGCATAAACAGCAGATGCCGATGGCGGCCTGGCTGTAGTCCACCTCGGGGTCCAGGCCCAGCTTTTTATAGATGATCTCGTCCGGGTTGGCAATGATGTGGGCCAGGGTCACCTGTTTACCGGGGACGGTCTCCTGAATGAGGCGGATTTTGCCCTCCGTCGTCGCGCCGAATTTCAACAGGCTGTCAAGTGGGTCTTTGTCCATGGCCAACACACTCCTTCACGATTTTCTGGATGGGACCGGCCCGGTCGGTTTCATCCCGGCCGGGCCGGTCAAAAAGGTCAGTTCAGCTTCTCCAGCAGGCCCTTGTGGGGAGAGGGGATCACGCAGGTGCTGGTGATGTCCCCGGTGTCCGCCAGCTGGGTCAGGCAGTTGTTGATGGCCGACCTCACGGCGGACACCTCTCCCGTCAGAGTGAGGAAGCCCTTGCCGCCCAGCCCCCGGGCCACCCGCACGTCCATGAGGGTGACGTTGGAGGCCTTGGCCGCGATATCCGCCGCCCGCACGATGGTGAGGGCGGACATGGTCTCCACCATGCCGATGGCGGCGATCTTCTCCACCTCCACGGTGCCCATCAGAGCGCCGGGAACGGAGTCGTGCACGTTGTTGATGGTGTGGTGGCAGATCAGATAGGAACCCGCCACCTGGCGGCCCCTCTCCATCGAGCTCTTGACGGCCCCCACCTGCCCGCAGATGAGGATGATGTACTTGCCCGGGCAGATGGCGGTGGCCACCAGCAGCTCCACATTGGCGGCCTTCAGCATTTCATCGGCGGTCTGCACCCCGGCGGGGATGCTTTTCAGCTCGATCAATCCAATCGACTTTCCCATAAGCGTCCTCTTTTCTTACAAAGTCGTCAAGCCTGAATGACGATGCTGTCGCCGTCAATGGCCGTAACAGTTCCCGTAATGCTGGCGTGGATGCTGGAGCCCAGCTTGCCCTCGGGGATTTTGGCGATCAAGTCGCCCTTGCTCACAGCCGCGCCCACGCTGACCACCGGCTCGGAGGGAGCGCCCGCGCCCTGCCGCAGAGGCAGCGTCACCGACCTGAAGGCGGGGACGGTCTCGTCCATGGGCGCGTCCACGTCGTAGGCGGCCAGGCCCAGCTGGTGGATGAGCTTGTGCACCGGGTAGCGCTTGTAGTCCCGGAAGGGGGCGGCGTGCTCCGGCTTGTTGTTCAAGCTGTTGCGGATGCCCTTGCCCGCCAAAATGTTTTTCATGTTGTTGTTGAGCTTCCAGGGCTGGAGTCCCATGACGCAGGCGTACTCGCACAAGCGGCACCCCACGCACAGATAGGCGTTCATGGGGGTCTGCTCCGGGTCGCACAGGCTGCCGTAGGCCGCCACCCGCATGAGCTTGTGGGGTTCGATGCGGTGGCCCAGCATATGCCGGGGGCACACCTCGGAGCACAGGGAGCACTGCATACAGGCCGTGGCCGCCCGCCGGGTGGAGTCGGTGACGGGCCGCTCCAGGCTCACCAGCAGGGGATGGCCCGCCGGGACCACGATCAGGCCCTTGGTGGTCTTGGTGACGGCGCTGTCCACGCCGACGATCTTGCCCATCATGGGTCCGCCATTGACCACCTTGTAGTCGGGGACGGTGGGTCCGCCCGCCAGGGCCAGGGCCTCCGCCACAGTGATGCCCAGCGGCACCTTCACCGTCTTGGGTGTGCGCACCGCTCCGGTGAGGGTGACGTACTTCTCCACCACCGGCTTGCCCTGGGAGGCGTCCAGCACATTCAGCGCGGTCTCCACATTGGTGACCACCACGCCCACGGCCAGGGGAATGCCCCCTTCGGGGACGATGCGGCCCGTGACCTCATAGACAATGACCTGCTCGTCGCCCGCCGGGTAGAACGCCCCCAGCAGGTGGACGCTCAGCTTCGGATGGGCGGGCAGGGCCTTTTTCAGCGACTCCGCCGCGGCGTGATAGTGCTCCTTCAGCGCCACCACGCCCTTTTCCGCCCCCACATGGTCCACGATCAGGTCCAGCGCGGTGAGCAGCTTCTCCGCCTGACGGTCCATGAGCTGCTGGTCCACCCGGAGCAAAGGCTCGCACTCCGCCCCGTTGATGATGACCGTGTCAGCCTTGGCGTTGAGCTTGACGTGGGTGGGGAAGCCGGCGCCGCCGGCCCCCACCACGCCCGCGCTCTGGACCTGGGCGATCAAATTTTCAGACATAAGGCGCACCCCTTCCGATTATCGGACGTCCAGGCCTCCGACCAGCACACATCTGCGCCGCCGGGCGAAGGACTTGGCCGAGGTCAGACCCTCTCCGGTGGGGCCGGCGATGGTGAATGTGGTGTAGCCCTCGCCGCCCACGCCGATGCCGGCGTAGGAGGGGCCGTTCTTCACAAAGATGGTGGTCTGGATCAGTTTGGCCATCTTGGTCAGCTTATCCACGTTCCGGGAGTGCATCATGGCGGTGTGGCGGTTGCCGTGCTCCACCCGGACGGCCATGTCGATGGCGGCATCCACGTCGGGCACCCGCACCACGGGCAGAATGGGCATCATCAGCTCCACCTGCACGAAGGGGTGCTCCTCCTTGGCCTCCATCATGATGACCTTCACCTCGGGGCCCACGCTGATGCCCACTTTTTCCAGGATGTACTTGGCGCTCTTGCCCACGTAATCGGTGACGGGGTGCTTGCCGTCCTCCTTGACCACCAGCTTCACCAGCTTGTCGATGATCTCGGGGTCCTTCACCTCGTAGGCGCCGCACTTCTTCATGTTGAACATGAGGTAGTCCGCGATGGAGTCCACCGCGATGACTTCCTTCTCCGCGATGCAGGGCAGGTTGTTGTCAAAGCTGCACCCGTCCACGATGTCCTGGGCGGCCTTTTCGATGTTGGCGGTCTCGTCCACCACCACGGGGGGGTTGCCCGCGCCCGCGCCGATGGCCTTCTTGCCGCTGGACAGCACCGTCTTGACGATGGCGGGGCCGCCGGTGGCCACCAGCATCCGCACCGCGGGATGGTTCATCATGGCGTTGGTGTTCTCGATGGAGGGTTCGGACACGGTGACCACCAGGTTGGCGGGCGCACCCACCCGGGCCAGGGCCCGGTTGATGAGCTGAATCAGGTGCAGGGACACCATTTTGGCCCGGGGATGGGGGCTGAACACCACGGAGTTGCCCGCCGCCAGCATCCCGATGGAGTTGCAGATCACCGTCTCGGTGGGGTTGGTGGTGGGGGTGATGGAGCCGATGACGCCGAAGGGGGAGTACTCCACCAGCGTCAGGCCGTCGTCGCCGCTCATAGCCTCGGTGGTCAAATCCTCGATGCCAGGGGTCTTGGTGGCCGCCAGGCGGTTCTTCACCAGCTTATACTCGTAGCCGCCCATGCCGGTCTCCTCCACCGCCAGGCGGGAGATGTAGTCCAGGTTTTCCTCCTCCAGCACCACGTCCCGGATGGCCTGGACGTACTTGGCCCGGTCGGCCATGGAGCAGTTCAGGTACTTCTTCTGCGCGGCGGCCGCGGCCTCCACGGCCTCATTCATGGTGGCGAACACGCCCCAGTCGCCGCCCGCGGCGGCGCAGTTGGGCTCGGCGCTGCCCATGTCCACTTTGCTGAGCACCTTCTGAACGATGCTGGCCACCAGTTTTTCATCTACGTTCATATGTGGTTCCCTCCTCAAATCAACATTGCGTAACGCGCGATCTCCATGTCCTGCTCCACCGTCCCGCCGGACACGCCGATCCCCCCGGCCACCTTGCCGTCCACGATATAGGGGAATCCGCCGCCGAACAGGATAATTTTGCCCGGGTTGGAGTTTTCGATCCCGTAGAGGGGGCCGTCCGGCCGGGAGGCCGCGCCCAGCTCATGGGTGGGCATCTGGAAAGCGTAGGCGGTGTAGGCTTTGCCCTGAGACACCTCCACGCTCCCCACGAAGGCCCCTTCCATCCGCTGGAGCAGCATCAGGTTGCCCCCCGCGTCCACGGCGGAGAACACCGACGGGACGCCCAGCTCCTTGGATTTCTCCACGGCCCGCTCCGCCATGCGGTGGAGGATGTCCAGGCTCATGGGAGGAAGACCGCCGTTATTTTGCTGTGCCATCGCCTCTTTCACCAGGTCCGTCACCTTTTCCCGCATCTGGGTCAGGTCCTCCTGGAGCCTGGCCATGGCGTAGATGGCGTCGGACAAGCGGTTGATGTAGCGGATCAGCACCTCCCGCACCGGAAGCTCCACCATCCGCCGCTCCGCCCGCCGGACAATGGTCCGGGCCACGTGGAGGGCCGCCGAGGCGGGGTCCACGCCGGGCCTGACGAAATGGGTCTGCTTGCCGGTGGTCTGGGTGCAGGTGTCCACCACGTTCTCCAGGAACGCCACGTCCTCCTCGGTGATGTTGCCCTTGAGAGACGCGGCAGTCTCCGGCGAGTCGCTGGCCAGCTCCGCGCCCACGGAAAACAGTCTCCACTGGATCTTGCTCACCGTGTCACGGATAAATTCGTTGTCTGTCTGGGTATAGGCCAGACCCAGCATAGAGTTGGCCTCGTCGATGGTGCCGTAGCAGTCCACCTTGGGGTCGGACTTGCTCACCCGGCCCCCGCCGACCAAACTGGTCTGGCCCTTGTCGCCGCCTCTGGTATAGAGGTTCGCCATCAGCCCACCTCCACCGTATCCACGATGCCCACGATGGCCTTGTCGATGGGGGCGGTGGGATTTTTGAACACGTACCGGGCGGAGCTGCCCTGGCTGACGATGACGATCTCCCCGGTGCCCGCGCCCACGGAATCCACGGCGATCTCGGTGGAGCCCTCGCGCTCCAGGCGCTCGGTGAGCTTCTCCACGATGAGCAGCTTCATCCCAACCAGGTCCTGATTCTTACTGGTGGAGACCACAGTGCCGATCACTCTGCCTAAATACATTTTGCTCCACCTTTCTTACGATTCGATTTGAATGGTAACGCCCAGCTTCCGGGCCTCGTCGGAGGCCAGCGCCGTGACGATGGTGCCCTTGGGGA
>CATLHC010000052.1 GCA_949948775.1 uncultured Oscillospiraceae bacterium | reverse complement strand
GCGCAAATCTTTTTTTGCCCCGGACTCCTGGACCCTCATCCAAGCCCTCGCCGCGAACTTGATTATCTTACCACGCCAGCAGAGGTTTGTCAAGAACTTTTTTCGAGTCCCTCGAATCGTTTTTGACCGGCCGCCTTGGAGCGGCGGCCCCTCGTGTCGAGCGCTTTGCTAATATACCAGACCGCAAGCCCTTTGTCAACACCTTTTTTCGGATTTTTCCAACCTTTTTTCTCCCGATTTCCTTGACCACAAAATGTTGCATTTCAGGCGTCGCGCAAACACTATTTATTCCTTCCCGGGGGGAGCGCCGCCGTCAAAATCGCCAAGACCAAGCAGCCCAGCGGCAGCGCGGCTTTCGGCAAAGCGTCCACCGCTCCAATCCATGCCAGTCCCACTGCAATTACCACCGCCAGGGCCGGCCAGCGCCGCTTTCCCCAGGAGTGAGCCAGCAGCCCCGCCAGCGTCAGATCGGGCAGCAGCCATAGCGCGGAAACCAATCCCTCCAGCCGGGCGCTGTCCCCCAGCAGACCCGCCGCGGCAAAAAACGGTTCGTCCAGCTGTGCCGCCACTACCGGACTCAGCAGTCCCGCCGTCAGCGCGGCCAGCACGGCGCAGACCAATCCCAGCGTCCCCAGCCACACCAGCCCGCGGCGGTCTTCCCTTTGCCGAGGTTCCGCTTCATATAGAATTGGCAAGACAAACAGCCCCGTGGACATGATGAGCGCTCCAGCCAACAAGGAGCTTTTCCAATCTCCCACCGGTTCCAGCACCCACCGCCATTCCATCCGGGGCACGCCCAGCAAAAGGATGGCCGCCGCCATTACCAACACTGCCAGCCAGAAGATCTCCACCGCCCGGAAAAAGGCCGCCGCCTTTCCCCAGCCCATCCAGACCAGCGGAGCGGCCAGCAGCGTCAGCAGCCAACCGATGCTGCCCTCGCTCCCCCCCGCCTGTTGGATGCGCCCCGCCGTCCGACCCAACACATCCGCCAGCAGCAGCACTGCCCAGATACCATATAATATGCGCAGGGCGGGAGAAAGGGGCCGCCCTCCCACGCGCCGCAGCAGCAGCCAGCCCACGGCGGTCCCCAAAACCGCCGCCAGCAGCAGCCACCGCCAGTCCGCCCTGCCTGCGGCGGCTGCGGCGGTGGACAGCCCCCCGGTCATCACCGCCACCGCCAGCTGCCGGGGAGACAGTTTCTCGCTTTTCACGCCGCCGACCTCCATTCTTCCCAATCGATGAGGGCGGGCCTCTCCCCCGTCAGCAGGGGAAGAGCAAGCGTCCCCCCGCCCTCCAGCGCGGCCAGCGCCTGCACCACCGTCGGTGCCTCCACCCCCTGCCGGGCGAGCAGGTCCAGCCCCGAAGCCGGGTCTCCGCACTCCGCCAGCAGCGCCGCCGCCCCTTCCTCCGCCAACCAGACCGTAGCGGACGCTCCCAGCTCCTCATTGCGTAAGGCGGCCAGCAGGATCTCCTCCAGCTCCACATCCCGCCCTACTATTATATAGGAGACGCTGGTCAGGGACAGCTCCTCCTCTCCCGACCAGGGCAGGGCCGCCAGCGCCTGTTCAAATCCCTCCCCGGCGCACTGGCCCCGATCTGGGTCCTCCTGCCCATCTCCGCCGCACACCGCCGTCAGCGTCAGCGGCCCCGGGCCGTCCGCCCCCAGCACCCGCACCAGGGCCAGTCTCTCCGGTTCCCGGGGAACCGGCCGCCAGCCCCCCGCCAAAACAGCCAGCCCCAGGGCCAGCAGCAGCCATTTTCTCACCCCTGATTCCTCCTGTTCTCTGTGTTCAGGTAGTCAGGCCGGGTCTTGACCTCGGGCAGCGGCTCCCGCAGCACCACATGCCCCTCCTTCTGCTTTCCGGCGTTGGAGGCAAAGGGCGTCAGGTAAGCGATCCCAAAGATCTCCAGCTGGGCCAGCCGGTACACCAGCGCCAGTCCCATCAGCACCAGTCCCGTCAGCCCCAGCAGGCCCCCGGCGACGGTGACGCCGAACCGCCAGATGCGCAGCGCCCCGGCAAAGTCCTGGCTGGGGGCCGTATATCCCGCAATCCCCGCGATGGCCACCACCACCAGCACGGCAGGGGAGACCAGCTTGGCCTCCACCGCCGCCGAGCCGACGACCAGACCGCCCAGAATGGACACCGTCTGTCCGATGGACGAGGGCAGCCGCAGCCCCGCCTCCTGCAGCACCTCAAAGGCCAGCAGCATCACCAGCACCTCGGTCAGCGTGGAGAACGGCACATCGGCCTTGGCGGCAATAATGGATAAGGTGAGCTTCACCGGGATCAACTCCGGCGAAAACAGCACCGCCGCCACATACAGCCCCGGCAGGAACAGCGTAACGAGCATGCACACATACCGCAATACGCTCAGCGCCCCGGCCACCGCCCAGCTGGTGCTCCGGTCCTGCCCGGTGCGGAAGAAGCTGTCCAGGGTGGCGGGGAACAGCCAGCCCATGGGGATCCCGTCCACCAGCACCCCTACGCGCCCCTCGGCCAGCCCGGTGCAGAACCGGTCGGGCCGCTCGGTATAGGCCGTCAGCGGAAAGGCCGTATGACTCTCATCGGTAACATACTGCTCCAAGCTCCCCGTCATCAGCAGCGCGTCGATGTCGATCTGCTCCACCTTGGCCTTGACCTGCGCCGCCAGGTCCGGGTCGGCGATGCCGTCCACATATAAGATATCCACCGGCGTGACGGACTGCCGCCCCACAATCTGCTCCTCGACCTTCAGCTCCGGGGCCCGGAACCGCCGCCGCACCAGGGAGGTGTTGGTGCGCAGGCTTTCCACGAAGGAATCCCTGGCCCCCTTCACATCCGGCTCGTTCTCCGGGTTGGAGACGGACCGCTTCTCCTCCGTCCCCGCCGACAGGGTGAGCACCTGGTCCTTTCCCGGGAAAAACAGCGCCACCGACCCGTCGATCATGTCGAAGATCACCTGGTCCGCCTTGTCCCGCACCTGGACGGACAAAGAGTACAGCCCGCCCTTAGCCATCAGGTCAAAGGCGGCGTCCATATCCGGCGCAGCCCGCAGGGCCTCGTTTTGGGCCAGCGGCCGCAGCACATAGTCGCACGCCCGCTCGTTGCGCACCTGTCCTGCGATATACAGCATCTCCACCTGCCGGCCGGGGTCGTTGTTCAGGTAAAGCGTCCGCCGGTTAAAGTCGGCGCAGCGGTCGAATACCCCGGCGATGGCGTCCGCCGTGACGGGGCAGTCATACCTTGGCTCCCGCCTGGGATGTGGGGGCGGCGTCTGCTTTTTTGTCCCGAAAATACCCATGGTCCCGCCTCCTTATTTCCCACAGTATTTCTGAACAAAGGGTAAATTATGCGCTCCGGCAGATGATCCGCCTGTACAACGCCGGATTTTGGTGTTATAATATGATGTCTGTTTATACGACGGAATAAAAATCTTGCGGAGGAGAACGCCTCAATGAACACCAATTACGACGTGATGATTCTGGGCACCGGCGAGGCCGGTATCTACGCCGCCTATGAGCTGGCTCTGAAATGCCCCTCCGCCAAGGTCCTGGTGGTTGACAAGGGGGCGGACATCTATCGCCGCCAGTGCCCCATCGTGGCGGGCAAAACCCGCTCGTGCATTCAATGCAAGGTGTGCGGCACCATGTGCGGCTTTGGCGGCGCGGGAGCCTTCTCCGACGGGAAATTTAACTTCACCACCGCTTTTGGCGGCTGGCTCACCGACTTTCTTGACCAGAAGGAGGTCATGGCGCTCATCGACTATGTCGATATGCTGAACGTGAAGCACGGCGCCACCACCGAGGTCTACTCCACCTCCACCCCCGAGGCCCGCGCCCTGGAGCGAGAGGCCCTGAAATACGATCTTCATCTGCTCCAGGCCAGGTGCAAGCATCTGGGCACGGAGAACAACCTGAAAATCCTGACCAGCATCTACGAGGCCATCCGGGACAGGCACACCTTCCTGTTCGACACCGCCGTCACCGCCATCGAGGCGGGGGAAGGGAGTTATACCCTGGTGACGGAAGCGGGGGAGCGCTTCACCGCCCCCTACCTCATCGCGGGCCCCGGCCGGTCGGGGGCGGAGTGGTTCGCCAACCAGTGCAAGGGCCTGGGGCTGGAGCTTTTGAACAACCAGGTGGACATCGGCGTGCGGGTGGAGGTGCCCGCCGCGGTGTTCGAGCACATCACCGACGTGGTGTACGAGTCCAAGCTGATCTACCGCACCCAGCAGTACGGCGACCAGGTGCGCACCTTCTGCATGAACCCCTACGGCCACGTGGTGGCGGAGAACGTGGAGGGCATCAACACGGTGAACGGCCATTCCTACTCCGATCCGGCCCTGCGCAGCGAAAACACCAATTTTGCCCTTCTGGTGTCCAACCGCTTCACCTCGCCGTTTAACGAGCCCTACCGCTACGGCAAGCACATCGCGTCATTGTCCAACATGCTGGCGGGGGGCGTGCTGGTGCAGCGCTTCGGCGACCTGGTGGGCGGCCGCCGCACCAACGACCACCGCATGAGCAAATCCTTCGTCCGTCCCACCCTCACCGCCGCAGTACCCGGCGACCTGTCTCTGGCCCTGCCCAAGCGCCAGCTGGACGATATCATCGAGATGATCTACGCCCTGGACAAGCTGGCCCCCGGCACCGCCAATTACGACACGCTGCTCTACGGCGCGGAGGTGAAGTTCTACTCCGCCCGCATCCAGCTCTCCCACGAGCTGGAGACCGCCCTGCCCGGCTTCTTTGCCGTGGGCGACGGCGCGGGCGTGACCAGAGGCTTGGCCCAAGCCGGAGCCTCCGGCGTAAAGGCCGCGAGGGTGGTTGCCCAGCGTTTGAATGAGTAAATGATCTGATCATTTATTTGTCCAGTTTTTCACCCCTAAAAGTTACAAAATTGTAACAGGGGTCTCGGGGCTCCGCCGCCCCGAATCCCCACCGTTCCACAGTTTTCAACAAGTTGCACAGAGTTTTCCACAATCCCTTTTCCCGCTGTTGAGGGTAACATAACGGTTGTCAAGGAAAACTTTCCCGGCTTATCCCACAAACTTTACTTGGAGGACTCTCCCTTGAAACGAACCACACCCGTTATCCCCGCCGAAGACGTCCGGCGGCAAACAGAATACTGCGCGCAGCTGCGCGCTCTGAACGCCGAAAAACCCGCCCCGCCCCTGGCCTATGTGGACACCTACGGCTGCCAGCAGAACGAGGCGGACTCCGAGCTGCTGCGCGGCATGCTGTGCAGCATGGGTTATGAGATCGCCGGCACCGACCAGGGCGCGGACGTCATCGTCATCAACACCTGCGCCATCCGGGAGCACGCGGAGCAGCGGGTATTCGGCAACGTGGGCGCGCTGGTCCACGGCAAGCGGAAAAATCCCCGCCAGATCATCTGCCTGTGCGGCTGTATGGCCCAGGAGCCCCACGTGGCGGAAAAGCTGCGCCAGACCTACCGCCATGTGGACCTGGTCTTCGGTCCCCAGCAGCTTTGGCGCTTCCCGGAGCTTTTCCGCCGGGTGTACCTGCGCCGGGGGCGGGTATTCGAGACGGCCCCCTCGGACGGCGCCATTGCCGAGGGCCTGCCCGTGCGCCGCTCCGGTGAGCTGAAGGCGTGGGTGTCCATCATGTACGGCTGCAACAACTTCTGCTCCTACTGCATCGTGCCCTATGTCCGGGGCCGGGAGCGCAGCCGGGAGCCGGAGATCATCCTCAGCGAAATCCGGGAACTGGCGCGGCGGGGGTACAAGGACATCACCCTGCTGGGCCAGAACGTGAACTCCTACGGCAAGGACCTGGAGGGAGGCTGGGACTTTCCCCGGCTGCTGGAGGCGGCCGGCGCCATCCCCGGCGATTTTCTCCTGCGCTTCATGACCTCCCACCCCAAGGACGCCACGGAAAAGCTGTTCGACGTGATGGCCGGCTGCGAAAAAGTGGCTCCGGTAATCCATCTGCCCTTCCAGTCCGGAAACACCCGGGTGCTGCAGGCCATGAACCGCCGCTATACCCGGGAGCAGTATCTGGACAAGGTCCGCGCCCTGCGGGCGCGCATTCCCAGCGTGGTCCTGACCAGCGACGTGATCGTGGGCTTCCCCGGCGAAACCACCGAGGAATTTGAGGACACCCTGTCTCTCATCGAAGCGGTCCGCTTCGACGCGCTGTTTACCTTTATCTATTCCCCCCGGAAGGGCACCCCGGCGGCCGAGATGCCCGACCCGCAGACACGCGAGGAGAAGTCCGCCAACTTCGACCGTCTGGTGGAAACCCAGAACCGCATCTCCTTGGAAAAGCACCGCTCCTACATCGGTACCGTCCAGCGCTGCCTCATCGATGGCGCGGGGAAGGATTCCAGAAGCAGCCTGACCGCCCGGACGGCGGGCAACCGGCTGGTCCACCTCAACGGCGATTCGTCCCTCATCGGACAGTACGCGGACATCAGGATCACAGACTGCTCCACCTGGGCCCTGTTTGGAGAGCTGGCATGACCACGTCGGGACAAGCTCCATATCACTCACTTCCGCCTGCGGCGAACGCTCGTTCATTTCGCTGCCCCTCCTCTCCCCACAAAGCCAAAGGACGGCTTTGCGGGGGCTCCTTTTCATTATGACAAGACATGATACAATTTTAAAATGGACCGCCTACCTCATCGCCCTGGGGCTGGTGACGGTGGTCAATTACTATGTACTGGGCCCCCTGCCCATCACCCTGCCTCAGCTGTTGCCCATTCTGGCGGTGACGGGGGGCACGCTGGAGGGCGCTTCCTTCGGCGCCGTCTACGGCGGGGTCTGCGGGGCGGTGATGTCCAGCCTGGGCTATCTTGGTCCGGGGTGCATTATCTCTCTGTCCGCCTTTGGCTGGGGCTCCGGCCTCGCCACGCAGTATCTCCTGCGGCGGGACGTGTGGGGCCATCTCATCTGCTCCGCCGCCGCCGCCCTGGTCTGGGAACTGTGGACGGTGGGCGCCCGCCTGCTCTCCCACACCGCCCCTCTGGGCGTGCTGCTGCAGGTGGCCGTGCCGGAGCTGCTCTGGACCCTGGCCCTGGCCCTGCCCGTGTACTGGGCGGGCCGCTTCTGCTGCATCCATTACGGGAGGATCTACCATGAATAACCCCTTCGACCACACCCATATCCAGGAGGAAAAGGCGGAGCGGGAGGCCCGCCGCCTCAGGCTGCGCACCAATCTGCTCATCCTCCTGTTCTGCGCCGTGCTGGCCGCTTTTGTGGCCATACTCTACGACACCCAGATCGTGAAGGGCCTTGACTACCTGGCCGACTCCAACATTCGCACCGTTCAACCCGAGAACGTTGACAGCGTCCGGGGGGACATCCTGGACCGCTACGGCCGCATACTGGTCACCAACGAGGTCAGCTACAACGTGGAGCTGGACACCACCGTCATGAAGGACCGCAACGCCACCCTGGACCGCCTGCTCGACATCTGCCGGGAGGAGGGCGTGACATGGACGGACAACCTGCCCATCTCCAAAACCGCTCCCTGGACCTACACCGTAGCCGCTCCGTTCTCCTCCCAGGTGGAAAACGAGGACGGGGAGAAGGAGACCCAATATACCAGCCTGGGCAGGCTGGCCCGGTTGGAGCAGTACAAATGGCTGGACCCGGACGGCAAGCTGCCGGAGCCCTCCGCCGACCGGCTGCTGGCCGCCATGTGCGAGACCTTCGGTCTGACGGGGGAGGGGGAGATTCCCACCCAGCGGGACCGGGATCTGGCCGGAGTGCTGTACGAGCTGTATCTGCGCAGCAACGGCATCAACAACAACACCTACGTCTTTGCCCGCGGGGTGGACATCACCTTCATCTCCAAGGTGAAGGAGAACGCCCTGTCCGGCGTGCGCATCGAGACGGCCACCGCCCGGAAGTACGAGACCAGCTACGCCGCTCATGTGCTGGGCTACACCGGGCCCATCGACCCGGGCAGCGAGTGGGAGCGCTATCGGGCGCTGGACTACCCCATGAACGCCACCGTGGGCAAGGAGGGGGTGGAGCTGGCCTTTGAGGAGCAGCTCCACGGGGTCAGCGGTGCCCGGCGCATCGTGAAGGACCAGGACGGCAACGTGATCAGCCAGGAGTGGAGCCGGGAGCCGGAGCCGGGGGACAACGCGGTGCTCACCCTGGACATGGCCCTCCAGGCCACCACCGAGGACCTGCTGGCCCAGTACGCCGCCCGCCAGGAGGTAAAGGTGGGGGAGGACGGGGAGCCGGAGCCCGCCAAGGGCATGGCGGCGGCGGTGGTGGACATGAGCGGGGGGGTGCTGGCCCTGGCCTCCTACCCCACCTACGACCTGTCCACCTTCCGGGAGAACTACAGTGAGCTGCTGGCCGACGAGAGCAATCCCCTGCACAACCGGGCCACCCAGGGCCGCTATGCCCCCGGCTCCACCTTCAAGATGCTCACCGCCGTGGCGGCGCTGTCCGAGGAAAAGATCACCCCCAGGGAGCGCATCGAGTGTACCGGCACCTACACCTTCTACACCACGCCCCGGCCCCACTGCTGGATCCATCCGGGGCGCCACGGCATGGAAAACGTGACAGACGCCATCAAAGACTCCTGCAACTGCTTCTTCTATGAGGCGGGCCGGCGCACCGGCATCGCCAAGCTCCGGGAGTACGCCCAGCAGTTCGGCCTGGGGGAGTACACCGGCATCGAGCTGGTGGAGGAAAAGGGCTGGGTGGCCGGGCCGGAGACCTCGGAGCACTTCGACCTGCCCTGGTTTGACGGCAACACCCTGAACGCCGCCATCGGCCAGGACAACAACATGTTCACCCCCCTCCAGCTGGCCAACTACGTGGCCACCCTGGTGAACGGGGGCAACCACTACGCCTGCCATCTGCTCAAGGAGTTCAAGTCCAGCGATTACAGCCAAGTCACCCAGACCTACGACGCCGCCCCGCTGAACACCATCGACATCGACCCCAGCCACCTCCAGGCCATCAAGCAGGGCATGTACGACCTGTCCAAAACCTACACCATGGCCCGGTGGTTCTCCTCCCTCCCCGTGGAGGTGGGCTGCAAGACGGGCACCGCCGAGACCTCCGCCAAGGCGGCGTCCACCAACGCGGTGTTCGTGTGCTTCGCCCCCTACGACGACCCCCAGGTGGCCCTGTGCCTGGTGGCGGAGGGGGGCGACGCCGGCGGCAGCCTGGCGGAGCTGGCCGCGGGCATTCTGGCCCAGTATTTCTCCACCGACGGCTCACTGTCCACCGTCGTCAAAGAAAATACGCTTCTGCGCTGAAAATCAGCGGGACCGCCCGGAATTTTGTTCCAGGCGGTCCCATTTTTTCCCCTCTCCCATAATTGCTTTTGACAAATCCCACAATTCAAAATTGGGCGTATTTTCCCTGCATCCTGCATTTTCCATTTTTAGAAAGCGGCTGTTCCCAAGGTTTCCACAACTTCCACACAAACTTCCACACCCCTGTGAACCGTCGTGCTGCACAGAATCCTGCATAATTTTGTTTACATAATGATTGTCAAGGCTTTTTCCTCCGTGATTTCCACGATTTTTGGAATCCCGGAATAAAGCTCCATCTTTTGCCTCTCCATTGAAAAGAGCCCCCGGTCCCGAGGCCGGGGGCTCTCCGTTAAGCTTTCACAAATTCCTCCGCCACCTTGGCGATGTTGTCCGCGCACAGTCCGAACTCCTTCAGCAGCCCCGCCGCGGGACCGGAGTGGCCGAACACGTCGTTGGTGCCGATGCGGCGCACCGGGGTGGGCCGCTTCTCGCTGAGCAGGGCGCACACCGCCTCGCCCAGTCCGCCGACGACGGAGTGCTCCTCGCAGGTGATGATCCTCCCGCACTCCCGGGCTGCCTTGAGCACAATCTCCTCGTCCAGCGGCTTGATGGTGGCCATGTTGATGATCCGCGCAGAGATTCCCCGCTCGGCCAGCAGCTTCCCGGCCTCCACCGCCTCGGCCACCAGCAGGCCGTTGGCGATGACGGCCACATCCGTGCCGTCCCGCATGACCTCTCCCTTGCCGATGGTAAAGGTAAAACTGTTCTCGTCGTGGAACACGGGCACCGGGGAGCGCCCAAAGCGCATATAGACCGGCCCTTCGTGCTCGTAGGCGGCCTTGACCATGGCCTTGGCCTCCACCGCGTCGGCGGGGGACATGACCACCATGCCGGGGATGGACCGCATGAGGGCAAAATCCTCCAGGCACTGGTGGGAGGCGCCGTCCTCGCCCACGGAGATGCCGCCGTGGGAGGCGCCGATCTTCACGTTCAGCCGGGTGTAGCCGATGGAGTTGCGCACCTGCTCATAGGCCCGGCCCGCGGCGAACATGGCGAAGGAGGAGGCAAAGGCCACCATCCCCATGGCCGCTGCCCCGGCGGCGGCGGCCATCATATTGCCCTCGGCGATACCGCAGTTGAAATGCCGGTCCGGGAACTGACTCCGAAACATCCCCGTCTGGGTGGACCCCGCCAGGTCGGCGTCGAACACGATGATATCCTCGTGGAGCGAACCCAGCTCCCTCAATGCCTCGCCGTATCCCTGCCGGGTGGCGATCTTCTTCCCGTCCGCCATCTCACATCGCCTCCAGTCTAGCCAGCTCGGCGTTCAGCTCTTCCAGCGCGATCCCGCACTGCTCGTCGTTGGGGGCCTTGCCGTGCCAGCCCACCTGATTTTCCATATAGCTGACCCCCTTGCCCTTGGTCGTCCTCATCACGATGGCGAAGGGGCGGCCCTTCACGGTCCTGGCCCGGTCAAAGGCGCCCTCCAGCGCCTCGAAGTCGTGGCCGTCGATTTCCACGGTCTCCAGGCCAAAGGCCCGCAGCTTGTCCGGAATGGGGTAGGGACTCATCACCTGGTCCACCGGCCCGTCGATCTGCAGCCCGTTGTTGTCGATGACCACGCACAGGTTGTCCAGCTTGTAGTGGTGGGCGAACATCATGGCCTCCCACACCTGGCCCTCCTGGATCTCACCGTCCCCCAGCAGGGTGTACACCCGGCAGGGGTTTGCCTGCCTTTTGGCGGCCAGCGCCATGCCGCAGGCGGCGGAGACGCCCTGGCCCAGCGACCCGGTGGACATATCCACGCCGGGGATGGATTTCATATCCGGGTGGCCCTGGAGGTAGCTGTCGATGTGGCGCAGGGTTTTTAGGTCCTCCCAGGGGAAGAACCCCCGCAGCGCCAGCGCGGCGTACAGCCCCGGCGCGCAGTGGCCCTTGGAGAGCACGAACCGGTCCCGGTCCCGTTTCCGGGGGTCTTTCGGGTCCACGTTCAGCTCTTTGAAGTAGAGGTAGGTGAACAGCTCGGCAGAGGACAGGCTTCCGCCGGGATGGCCCGCCTTGGCGGCGTGGGTGGATTCGATGATCCCCATGCGCACCTTACAGGCGTTGACCATCAGCGCCTTTTTTTCAGTGGCAGTCATATGGTTTCCTTCTTTCTTTCGGCAAGACCGCGGCGAGGCGCAAGCGGTTTGCGGGGATTGATGGGTCAAAGCAGCTCCAGCTTTTCGGCGCTGTCCACCGTGAGGAAGCTATAGATCGTGGTGCTGCGGTACTCGTCCCCGGCCCTCAGCACGCAGGACGGAAATTCCGGCCGGTTGGGGGAATCGGGGAAATACTGGGTCTCCAGGCAGAAGCCGTGGCGGTCGCCGTACACCGCGCCGCCCTTTCCGGCGGGACCGCCGCCGGAGAAGTTGCCCGAGTAGAACTGTACTCCGGGCAGGGTGGTTAGCATGTTCATCCCGATGCCCGTATCCGGCGACCACGCGGCGGCCGCCGCCCGGATGCCCGGTTTTCCGGAGCCGTCGATCACCCAGTTGTGGTCGTAGCCCCCCGCCATAACGAGCTGCTCAAAAGGATCGTCGATGTGGTCTCCGATCCTCTGCACCCTCCGCAAATCCATGGGCGTGCCGTCCACCGAAGCAATCTCCCCGGTGGGGATCGAGCCGGGCACGGTGGGCGTATACCGGGAGGCTTTCAGCCTGATATACTGCCCCTCCACGCTCCCACTGCCGTGGCCGGACAGGTTGAAATAGCTGTGGTTGGTGAGGTTGCACACCGTGTCCCGATCACACCTGGCCCGGTAATCGATGGCCAGCCCCCCGTCGGACAGGGTATAGGTCACCCACACCTCCAGCGTACCGGGATAGCCCTCCTGCATATCGGGGCTCACGAGGGACAGCGTAACGCTGTTTCCATCGAACTTCTCCACCGTCCAAACCTGCTTGTCGAAGCCCACCAGTCCGCCGTGGAGGGAGTTTTTCCCGTTGTTGGCCGCCAAACGGTACTCCACGCCGTTCAGCGTAAACTTTGCCCCGCCGATGCGGTTGGCGTACCGCCCCACCAGCGCCCCGAAATGCTTGTCATGGGCGAGGTAGTCCTCCAGAGTATCATATCCCAGCACCACGTCCACCGGATTCCCGTCACGATCCGGCATGGTCAGCGTCCGCACCACACCGCCGTAGGTGATGATTTTGCAGACGTATTTGTCATCCTCCGGCCCCAAGGCCCGCAGGGTGAGCTCTTCCACCGCCGTGCCGTCGGGCGTCCGCCCGAAGTTTCTTCTGTTCTCTTCCATAGCGCCTCTGCTCCTCCTCCCGGCATGTCCGGCTGTAATATTGATACATTACGCTCTAGTATACCATAGCAATCCACTGAAAACAACCGCAATCCGCTTTTTTGTCTGTTTTCTTAGAACCTGTAATCCCAGTCTCAAGCCGACGTCCGGGCGGATTTTTTCCGCCATGCTTCGTCAAATTTTCTGGCCATACGCACAAACATGCCCGCGAAAATTTCCAGCCCCGGGTTGGCAGCCCGCCGATTCTTTGATATAATGGCTTGTAATTTGCGGGCGCGGGGACCCGACATCAGAAAAGGGCGGATCGACATGAAACAAGAAAAAAGCTGCGGCGCGGTGATTTTCCGCGAGGACGAGAGCGCTTCCCGCCGTTTTTACCTCATCCTCAAGAGCACCCAGGGCCACACCACTCTGTGCAAGGGCCACGTGGAGAAAAACGAAACGGAGCGCGAGACCGCCGTCCGGGAGATTATGGAGGAGACCGGCCTGACGGTGGACTTCCTGGACGGCTTCCGGCAGGTCATCGCCTATTCCCCCAGGCCGGGGCATTGGAAAGAGGTGGTCTTTTTTCTGGCCCGTTCTCTGGGCGGCCGGATCGCCTGCCAGCCCGAAGAGGTGGCGGACGCCCGCTTCCTCCCCTTTGACGCGGCCATGGAGCGGCTCACCCATCCCTCCGACCGGGACGTCCTGGCGGCGGCCGACGCCTTTCTGAACGGACGGTGACCCGTGTCCACGCCACTGTATGACAGCCTCCGGGCGCTGGCGGCGCAAAACCCGCTGCGCCTGGACATGCCAGGCCACCACGGCGGGCCGCTGCCGGGCGGCCTCTCCTGGCCGTCCGAACTCGACTTTACCGAGAACGGCGCCACCGGCGATCTGTTCGGCGGCGAGCCCGACGCCATCCAGGCGGCCCAGCGGCTCTGGGCGCGGCGCCTGGGCTTTGACTCCTGCCTGTTCCTCACCGGCGGCTCCACCCAGGGGGTACACACGGGCCTGGCCCTGCTGGCGGGGCAGGGGAGCGCCGTCGCCCTGGACCGGGGCAGCCACCGCTCGGCCTACCACGCCCTGGCCCTGCTGGACCTGATCCCCCATTTCCTCCCGCGCCCTTGGCTGGCAGGGGAGGGGGTCGCCGGGCCGGTCTCCCCGGAGGTGGTGGAGGAAACTCTCAAAGCCCGCCCGGATATCAAAACAGTTTGTATCACTTCACCCACATATTACGGCGTGTTGTCAGATATTCCCGCCGTCGCGGCGGTTTGCCGCGCCTTTGGCGCCAAACTGATGGTGGACGGCGCCCACGGCGCGCACCTGCCCTTTCTGGGCTATACCGGCTATCAGGCCGCCGACGTGGTGGTCATGTCCGCCCACAAGACCCTACCCGCCCCCGGTCAGACCGCCCTGCTGCTGGCCAACGGCTTTGGCCTGCCGGAGCTCCAGCGCTGGGGCTCCGTATCCGGCTCCTCGTCCCCGTCCTACGTCTTCCTGGCCGCCCTGGACGCGGTCCGGCACCACATGGAAGGGGAGGGCGCCGCCCGCTACCGGGAGACCGTCCGCCTGGTGGACCGCCTGCGCCAATCCCATCCCGCCCTGCGCGCGCGGGACGGCCTGGCCCTGGACCCCGCCCGGCTCACCCTCCACAGCCCGGACGGCTTTGCCCTGGCCGCCGCCCTGCGGGAGCGGGGGGTATACCCCGAGATGGCCGACCGGGGCCACGTGGTGTGTATCTGCACCTGCGCAGACGGCGCGGCGGAATTCTCCCGCCTCACGTCCGCCCTGGCCGAAACGGGACTCACCGGACTCGGCAGCCCCTGTCCGCCGCCGCCGGAGACGCCCCAGGCCGTCCTCACCCCCCGCCAAGCTCTGTTCGCCCCCCGGCGGCGGGTTCCTCTGGCGGACAGCGCGGGGCGCGTCTGCGCCTGCCAGATCGCCCCCTATCCCCCTGGCGTACCGGTGATCGCCCCCGGAGAGCGGATCGAAAAAAAACATCTGGCCTATTTGACGGAAATAGGATATAATATCTGCTGTGCAGATATTATACTATGATTTCATGCCTCCATCACAACGGCGCTTCGCGCCTGTGATGGAAAAGATTGCTGCGACGTCATCTCCAGGGAGGAGTGATCCCCATGAAGCTCATCATCGCCATTATCAACTATGACGACGCCGGGGCGGTGATCCAAAACCTGTCCAAAAGCGGTTTTTCCTCCACCCGCCTGTCCACCACCGGCGGCTTTCTGCTGGCGGGCAACGTGACCCTGCTCATCGGCGTGGAGGCGGAGCAGGTGCAGCAGGTCGTCGACATCATCCGCCGGCACTCCCACAGCCGCAGGCAGCTGATGCCCGCCATCACCGAGATGAGCCACGGCTTCATGCCCGTCATGCCGGTGGAGGTCACCGTGGGCGGGGCCACCCTGTTTGTGGTGGACGTGGAGCGGTTCGAGCGGCTATGATCAGCTTACCAAATCCCCTGTCCCACGCCTACCTCCTCACCGGGGGAAGCGGGGACGGCCGCGCCGCCCTGGCCAACCGCCTGGCGGCGGCCTATCTGTGCGAGGGAGGGGGCGCGAATCCCCCCTGCGGCGTGTGCCGCGCCTGCCGGAAGGTATCGGCGCTCACCCATCCCGACGTGTACCGCGCCGCCCCCGCCCCGGACAAGCGGGAGATCACCGTGGACCAAATCCGCGCCCTGCGCGCCGACGCCTATATCCGTCCCAATGAGGGCGGGCGGAAAGTGTACGTCATCGATCCGGCGGACGCCATGAATCCCGCCGCCCAGAACGCCTTGCTGAAGGTACTGGAGGAGGGTCCCGTTTACGCCGCCTTCCTGCTGACGGCCGCCCAGCCGGGGCTGCTGCTGGATACGGTGCGCTCCCGGTGCGAGCTGCTGGCCCTTCCCCCCGAGGAGTCCCGGCCCGACTCGGAGCTTTTGGAGCGGGCCGCCGCCCTGGCCCGCGTACTGCTCACCGGGGACGAGCTGGCCGCGGCGCAGGCCCTGACGGCGCTGGAGCTGCAAAAGCCCAAGGGCGATCAGCTCTCCGCCCTGCTCGCAGAGGTGGAAAATCAGACCTCGGCCCTGCTGGCTCAGCACCCCCGGCGGGGGATGAAGGTACTCCAGGCCCTGAAAGCCTGCCGCGACAACGCGGTATACAACCCCGGCGCGGGCCTGACCCTGGGCCTGCTCGTCACAAAAATTTTTTAACTATTCAAACGAATGTTTCGCGTGGAACATTTTAATAAATATACGGAGGACACCCCCATGACAGAGATCATCAGCGTCCGGTTCCGGCCGGGCGGCAAGCAATACTATTTCGACCCCGCAGGCCTCACTGTGGCCGAGGGGCAGAGCGTCATCGTGGAGACGGGCAAGGGCCTGGAATACGGCGCCTGCGTAAAACGCAACACCCTGGTGGAAGACGAGGCTGTGGTCCAGCCCCTGCGCCCGGTGGTGCGCCTGGCCACAGAGAAGGACGAAAAACAGGTCCGGGAGAACCGCGGCAAGGAAAAGGAAGCCCTGCGCGTCTGCCAGCAGCTGGTGGAGCGCCACGGCCTGGACATGAAGCTGGTCCAGGTGGAATACAGCTTCGACGGCAATAAGATTCTCTTTTTCTTCACCTCCGACGGCCGCGTGGACTTCCGCGCCTTGGTAAAGGACCTGGCGGGCATTTTCCGGGCCCGCATTGAGCTGCGTCAAATCGGCGTGCGGGACGAGGCGCGGATGCTGGGGGGCTTCGGCATCTGCGGCAAGCCCTTCTGCTGCGCCCAATTTCTGGACGAATTCCAGCCTGTGTCCATCAAAATGGCCAAGACCCAGAACCTGTCCCTCAACCCCACCAAGATCTCCGGCACCTGCGGGCGGCTGATGTGCTGCCTGAAATACGAGCAGGGGGCCTATGAGGACGCGGTAAAGCGCTGCCCCAAGCAGGAGTCCTTTGTGGAGTGCCCCGACGGCGCGGGGACGGTGTCCTCCGTCAATCTTTTGAAGGAGCAGGTCAAGGTCCGCCTGGAGGACTCCACCGAGCAGCCCAAGAGCTATCTCGCCGAGGAGATCCGCGTGGTCCGCAGCGGCAAGGGCAAGCGGCCCGAGGGCTATGAGCCGCCTGCCAAGGCGGAGCTGGAAAAGCTGCGCACCCAGGCGGGGGAGCGGGTCCGCGGCGGCGGACGGCTGGAGGGTCCCGCCGATCTGGGCCAGGTGCTGGACCGGTACCTGGGGGACGGCGCCGGCCAGGCCCGCCAGCAGCCCGAGGGCCAGCGGCAGGGCGGCCGCCGCAGCCGGGGCGGCAGTCACGGCGGCCAGAACCACTCCGCGCAGGGCCAGCCCAAGGCTCCC
>CATLHC010000051.1 GCA_949948775.1 uncultured Oscillospiraceae bacterium | reverse complement strand
GGGCTGGAAGCGCCGCTCCAGGGCCGCGTCCTTCTCGATATACTTGCGGTACTCCTCCAGGGTGGTGGCCCCCACCACCTGGATCTCCCCCCGGCTCAGGGCGGGCTTGAGGATGTTGGCCGCGTCAATGGCCCCCTCGGCGGACCCCGCCCCCACGATGTTGTGCAGCTCGTCCAGAAAGAGGATCACATTGCCCGCCCGGCGCACCTCGGCCAGCACTTGGTTCACCCGCTCCTCAAACTCGCCGCGGTATTTGGTCCCCGCCACCATGGACACCAGGTCCAGGCTCAGCAACCGCTTGCCCCGCAACGGCTCGGGCACCGCCCCAGACGCCATGCGCAGGGCCAGCCCCTCGGCCACCGCCGTCTTGCCCACGCCGGGCTCGCCGATGAGCGCGGGGTTGTTCTTAGTCCGCCGGGCCAGGATTTGGATCACCCGGCCCACCTCCTGCTCCCGGCCCACCAGGGGGTCCAGCGCCCCCATGGCCGCCATCCGGGTCAGGTCCCTGGAAAACCGGTCGGTGAGGCGGGTGTCCGCCCCCTCCCGGGTCCTGGGCCGCTCCTCCCGATAGACGGCCTGAGGATCGCTCCCCGGCCGCCCGGCCACATTCTGAGGCTCCTTGCGCCCCTTGTCCCGATCCATCATAAAAAACCCCCGCAATCTTTGAAAGATACTCAGCCGTTCCACGTCATCACTCCCATCGCTCCGGCAATGATATCGTCACTTGGCAAGGATGGGAAATTTTAGCTGAAATTATACATTTCGCCCCGCCAAAATTTTAACTTGCTTTTTTCGCAGGATGTGATAGAATAGGAAACGGTTCAAACACATCATTTCTGTTGGAGGTGTAATACATGGCTCGTAAGATCACTGACGCGTGCGTCTCCTGCGGCGCTTGCGAGAGTGCCTGCCCCGTGGGCGCGATCTCCATGGGTGACGATCATATGCAGATCGACGCCGGTGCCTGCATCGACTGCGGCGCCTGCGAGGGCACCTGCCCCACCGGCGCGATTGAGGCCGAGTAAGCTGTCACTAAAAATCCCCCGCCCTCTGAAGGAGAGCGGGGGATTTGCTTTTTCCAGCACGTTTTTCCAGACCCTGGATTTCCCCAGTTCTCCTCGCAAATCTCCTTCGTCAAAGTGCTTCCATTCTTTCCGTGCCCTCCCAAAATCGGTTGGTTAAAACGCTGATTTTGTGGAAACTTTAACATGCAAACACAAAATGTCATGGATTTGGATGGGAAGTTATGCTATACTATGTAACTGGTGGGAGATGGTTTTCCACCATTACCATCCGCTCGCGTCTCCCCTCCCTGGGGGCGGACGCTGCATTGATACACTATATTTAGAGGAGGAATTTTCTATGGAAACCTACGGTCTGGAAAAACTCGGCATCACCGGCATCAAGGAAGTTGTCTACAATCCCACTTACGAGCAGCTTTTCGAGGCGGAGATGGACCCCACTCTGGAGGGCTATGAAAAGGGCCAGATGACCGAGCTGGGCGCGGTCAACGTGATGACCGGCATTTATACGGGCCGTTCCCCCAAGGACAAGTTCATCGTGATGGACGAGAACTCCAAGGACACTGTCTGGTGGACCTCCGACGAATTTAAGAACGACAACAAGCCCGCCTCCCAGGAGGCTTGGGAGGCCTGCAAGGCCCTGGCCGTCAAGGAACTGTCCAACAAGAAGCTGTACGTGATGGACGTGTTCTGCGGCACCAACAAGGACACCCGCATGGCCATCCGCTTCATCATGGAGGTGGCGTGGCAGGCTCACTTCGTCAAGAATATGTTCATCGCCCCCACCGAGGAAGAGCTGAAGAATTTCAAGCCCGACTTCATCTCCTACAACGCCTCCAAGGCCAAGCTGACCAACTTCAAGGAGCTGGGCCTGAACTCCGAGACCGCCGCCATCTTCAACATCACCTCCCGTGAGCAGGTCATTCTCAACACCTGGTACGGCGGCGAGATGAAGAAGGGTATGTTCTCCATGATGAACTACTACCTGCCCCTGAAGGGCATCGCCTCCATGCACTGCTCCGCCAACACCGACATGAACGGCGAGAACACCGCCATCTTCTTCGGCCTGTCCGGCACCGGCAAGACCACCCTGTCCACCGATCCCAAGCGCCTGCTGATCGGCGACGACGAGCACGGCTGGGACGACGAGGGCGTGTTCAACTTCGAGGGCGGCTGCTATGCCAAGGTCATCAACTTGGACAAGGACGCCGAGCCCGACATCTATAACGCCATCAAGCGCAACGCCCTGCTGGAGAACGTCACCGTGGATGAGAACGGCAAGCTCGACTTCGCCGACAAGTCCGTCACCGAGAACACCCGTGTGTCCTACCCCATCAACCACATTGAGAAGATTGTGCGGCCCGTCTCCCGCGGCCCCGCCGCCAAGAACGTCATCTTCCTGTCCGCCGACGCCTTCGGCGTGCTGCCCCCCGTGTCCATCCTCACCCCGGAGCAGACCCAGTACTACTTCCTGTCCGGCTTCACCTCCAAGCTGGCCGGCACCGAGCGGGGCATCACCGAGCCCACCCCCACCTTCTCCGCCTGCTTCGGCCAGGCCTTCCTGGAGCTTCACCCCACCAAGTACGGTGAGGAGCTGGTGAAGAAGATGGAGAAGTCCGGCGCCAAGGCCTACCTGGTGAACACCGGCTGGAACGGCACCGGCAAGCGCATCTCCATCAAGGACACCCGCGGCATCATCGACGCCATCCTGGACGGCTCCATCCTCAAGGCCGAGACCAAGACCATCCCCTACTTCAACCTGGCCGTACCCACCTCCCTGCCCGGCGTTGATCCCGCCATCCTCGACCCCCGGGACACCTACGCCGATCCCAGCGAGTGGGATACCAAGGCCAAGGACCTGGCCGGCCGCTTCGTGAAGAACTTCGTGAAGTACACTGGCAACGACGCCGGTAAGGCCCTGGTGGCCGCCGGCCCGAAGGTGTAATTCATCCGTCGCCTGTTGAGGGCAATTGTAGGGGGCGACGACCCCGGCGCGCCTGGCATACGCCCGTATCACCGGCGGGCCGAGTCGTCCCGCCTTGCAAAACCACACAGACCGGGCGAAACAGGGCGTCGTGCTTCGGCGCGGCGCCCTGTCTTCCTGTCGCATCATGTGATTCAAGCCAAGAGAAATTTGGAGGTGTATCCAATTTGAAGAAAAAGGTTCAAATCACGGAGACCGTATTGCGTGACGCCAACCAGTCCCTGATGGCCACCCGTCTCCCCTACTCCGACTACGCCGACATCCTGCCCACCATGGACAAGGCCGGCTATTACTCGGTGGAATGCTGGGGCGGCGCCACCTTCGACTCCTGCCTGCGCTATCTGGGGGAGGACCCCTGGGAGCGGCTGCGCAACATCCGCAAGAACATGCCCAACACCCGGCTGCAAATGCTGCTCCGGGGCCAGAACCTGCTGGGCTACAAGCACTACCACGACGACGTGGTGGAGAAGTTCGTGGAGCTGTCCATCAAGAACGGCATCGACGTGATCCGTATCTTTGACGCCCTCAACGACTTCCGCAACATCAAGACCGCCCTGGAGGCCACCAAGAAGTACGCCAACAAGCGCACCGTGGCTTCCGGCTGCATCTCCTACACCCAGAGTCCGGTGCATACCGTGGCCAAGTACGTGGAGATGTGCAAGGAGCTCAAGAACATGGGCTTCGACACCATCTGCCTGAAGGACATGGCCGGTACCATGTCCCCCAACGAGGCCGAGGGGCTCATCAAGGGCATCAAGGACGCCATCGGCGACATGCCCATCATTCTGCACACCCACTGCACCACCGGCATGGCCTACATGACCTTGACCAAGGCCATCGAGTCCGGCGTGGACGTCATCGACACCGCCACCTCCTGCTTCTCCAACGGCACCAGTCAGGCCGCCACCGAGACCATGTTCTACGCCCTGCAGCAGTACGGCATCGACACCGGGCTGAACGAGGAGGTCATCAACAAGGTCAACGACTACTTCAAGCCCATCAAGCAGAAGTATATCGACTCCGGCCTCATCAACCCCAAGAGCATGGCCACCGACTCCCAGGCCCTGGTGTACAAGGTCCCCGGCGGCATGCTGTCCAATATGATCGCCAACCTCAAGGACATGAACGCCATGGACAAGTTCGACGAGGCCCTGCTGGAGATTCCCAACGTCCGCAAGGACCTGGGCTATCCCCCGCTGGTCACCCCCCTGTCCCAGATGGTGGGCAACCAGGCCGTCACCAACGTGCTCATGGGCGAGCGCTACAAGCAGATCTCCAAGGAGGTCAAGAACTACTTCAAGGGTGAGTACGGCATCGCGCCCGGCGCGGTGAGCGCCGAACTCCAGGCCAAGATTCTGGGCGAGGGCGGCCAGCCCACCGACTGCCGCATTGAGGACTCCAAGCGCACCGGCGAGGAGTTCAAGAAGGCCAAGGAGGCCCTGGGTGAGCTGTGCCGGTCCGAGGAGGATATGATGAGCTATATCTGCTTCCCCGACCAGGCCGAGAAGTTCCTCAAGGACCGTCTGGCCAAGGAGGAAAACGTGGCCACCTACACCATCACCGAGGCGTAAGGGGGAAGCAGTATGAAAACTCTCGCTTTAACCGCCGCCAATATGGGCATCGGTGACGCCGGTATCACCGCCGTGCTGGGTTACGCCGTGGTGTTCTTCGGGTTGGTGCTGCTGATGTGCGTGGTCATCCTCATGGGCAAGGCCCTGGCGGGCACCAATCAGAAGGCAGAGGTCAAAACCCCTGCCGGCGCAGCGTCGCCCGCGGCCCCAGCCGCACCACCGGCTCCCGGCTCCGCCGGCGAGGTCAAGCTGTTCGACGTGCCCGACAAGGAGGCCGCCATGATCATGGCGATCGTGGCCGACAAGATGGGCAAGCCGCTGAACGAGCTGCGCTTCAAGTCCATTAAGGAGGTCAAGTGAAATGAAATATAAAGTGACCCTGAACGGCCGCACCTACGAGGTGGAGGTGGAGGCCGGCAAGGCCATGCTCACCGACGAGTATGAGGCCTATGCTCCCGCACCTGCCGCGCCTGCGGCCCCCGCTGCCGCGGCTCCTGCCGCCAGCGCAGCGTCGCCCGCCCCCGCCACGGCTCCCGCGGCCCCCACTGTCACCGCCGCGGGCGAGCCTGTCAACTCCCCCATGCCCGGCACCATTCTCCGGGTAGAGGTGACCCAGGGCGCCGCCGTCAAGGAAGGCCAGCTGCTGGTGGTGCTGGAGGCCATGAAGATGGAAAACGAGATCCTCGCCCCCAAGGACGGTACCGTCGCTCAGGTGGTGGTGCAGAAGGGCAGCCATGTGGAGACCGGTTCGCCGCTGATCGTCCTGGCGTAAGGAGGGGCTTGTATGGATATCTTACAAACCCTGTCCAAGCTGGCCACCGAGTCCGGCTTCGCCGGGTTCTTTACGGCGGGCGGCTGGAAAAACCTCATCATGATCGTTCTGGCCTGTGTCCTGCTCTATCTGGGCATCGGCAAGAAGTTCGAGCCGCTGCTGCTGGTGGGCATTGCCTTCGGTGTGCTGCTCACCAATATCCCCGGCGCGGGGCTGTACCATATGGGTATGTGGGACGCTTACGTGTATGAGTGCCCTTATGACGCCGTCAATGACTACGCCCTTTACAATTCGGCTCAGGAGCGCGGCTATACCCAGGAGGAGTATTACTACTACGTGTTTGCCAGGGCATGCGGCTACACCACCGACCAGATCGAGGAGCATCTTGAGGCGGCGTCGGAGTCCGGCGGCGATCTCATGGCCGACGCCCAGGCCCTGTCCACCTCGGCTGAGCTTGATGAAAACATCGTGACCGCCATAGATGAGAGTCTCAAAACAGAGCTGTCCTTCACCGATATCATCCATCTGGGCGGCCTGCTGGACATCCTGTATATCGGCGTGAAGGCGGGCGTATACCCCTGCCTGATCTTCATCGGCGTAGGCGCCATGACCGACTTTGGGCCGCTTATCGCCCGGCCCTCCTCCATGCTCATGGGCGCGGCGGCCCAATTGGGCGTGTTCTTCGCCTTCTTCGGCGCCTGCCTGCTGGGCTTTGCCGGCAATATTGCCGCCTCCATCGGCATCATCGGCGGCGCGGACGGGCCCACCGCCATCTATCTGACTACCAAGCTGGCGCCTGCCTTCCTGGGTCCCATCGCCATCGCCGCCTACTCCTATATGGCTCTGATTCCCATGATCCAGAAGCCCCTCATGCGGGCGCTGACCACGGAGAAGGAGCGCAAAGTGAAGATGGAGCAGGCCCGGCAGGTATCCAAGGTGGAGAAGATCGTGTTCCCCATCGCGGTGGCCACCTTCGTCATTCTTCTCATTCCCTCCACCGCCCCCCTCATCGGCTGCCTGATGTTCGGCAACCTGCTCAAGGAGACCGGCGTCACCGAGCGTTTGAGCGACACCGCCCAGAACGCCCTGATGAACATCGTCACCCTGTTCCTGGGCATCAGCGTGGGCGCCACCACCGTGGCCTCCCGCTTCCTGTCCCTCCAGACCCTGATGATCGTGGTGTTGGGCGTCATCGCCTTCATGTTCTCCACCATCGGCGGCCTGCTCATGGGCAAGCTCATGTACAAGCTGTCCGGCGGCAAAATTAACCCGCTCATCGGCTCCGCCGGCGTGTCCGCCGTGCCCATGGCGGCCCGTGTGTCCCAGGACGTGGGCCGGGAAGCCAATCCCAACAACTTCCTGCTGATGCACGCCATGGGTCCCAACGTGGCAGGCGTCATTGGCTCGGCTATCGCAGCCGGGTTCCTGCTGGCTGTATTCGGCTGAGTTTCCCTTTACAACGCGCAAAAATCCCGCTTCCGATCGGAAGCGGGATTTTTTACGCTCTTTTGTATTCCTCTCTGCCCTGTTTGAACAGGTCGTTCCCCGCGCTGTCGATGGCCACGGTCAGGGGCAGGTCTTTCACCGTCATGCGTTTGATGGACTCGCAGCCCAGATCGTCGAAGGCGATGACCTCCGCCGTCTCAATACACCGGGCAATCAGCGCCCCCGCGCCGCCCACAGCGGCAAAGTAGCAGGCCCCGTTACGGATAATCGCCTCCACAACGGTCTGACTCCGCTCCCCCTTGCCAATCATGGCGGTCAGGCCCAGATCCAGCAGCCGGGGGGCAAAGCCGTCCATTCTCCCCGCCGTGGTGGGTCCGCAGGCCCCCACCGCCATCCCTTGCTGGCCGGGAGTGGGTCCAGCGTAATAGACGACGGCCCCCTTCAATTCAAAGGGCAGAGACTTCCCCGCGTCCAGCAGCGCAAACAGCCGCTTGTGGGCCGCGTCCCGGGCGGTATAGATGGTTCCGGACAGCAGCACTCGATCTCCCGCTTTCAGCGCGGGCAGGCGCCCCGCCAGCCCAGCGGTATGCAAGCTCAGCCCGCTCATTTCAAGCCCCCCTGCTCACGCAGCTGTTTGGCCGTCTCATCCAGCTCCTCCACCCTTTTGGGCACGTCGGTCAGCGCCTGGAGCTGCTCCAGCACCCCGTCCAACCCGGCCCGCAGCTGGCTGTACTCCGCCATCACACAGTTCAGCCACTTTCTGGTCTCCATGCGGATGCGCTCCGCCTCCGCCTTGGCCTCGCTCACCGCCGCCTGGGCCTTTTGGTGGGCGTCCAATTCCACGTTGGCCGCCCGATCCTTGATCTCCTGATAGCTGGTGGCCATGGGTTCCAGCGCATCGATCTGGGCCTGGAGGCGCTCCATCTCCTTTTTGGCCACCGCCAGCTTGGCCTCGGCCTGGGACACCTCTCCCCGCATGCGGCTCACCATCTGGTTGGACGCGTCCAGCGCGGCCCTGGTCTTGGACGATTCGTCCGCCATGGCGTCGATACCGGTCACGGTCTCCTCCAGCTCCTCAATACGCCGATCCGCCTTTTCCAGCCGCTTTTGGAGCTCCGCCAGCTCCTGCCGGTGGACGGCGGCCAGCTGCTCGATATAGTCCTGTACATCCTGCCGGTTGAACCCCCTCACGGCAGTGCGGAATTGCTGAATGACAGCCATCCACCTTTCCCTCTCTCCCTAAATGGTATTTTTACTATTCTATCACGATTTGTGCCCGCTGACAATCTTTTTATCACGGCCTGTTTCAAGCTTGTTATTTCGCGCCCCGTGCGGCATACTATCTCAGAAAAGCTTTTGCCGGTCGCCTGAAACCGGAAAATTAAATAATTTTTTCGAAATTGTTCCTTCCACTTTGGGAAAAATTGTGGTATCCTTTAACAAAGCGGGCCTGGATCGTCCCGTGTCAACTTTGAGAGAAATGATGTGAGTGCTTTGACCAATTACGACGCCCTGATTGTGGGCGCAGGCTACGCCGGGGCGGTGTGTGCCCGGCGGCTGGCGGAGGACGGAGGCAAAAAGGTGCTGGTGCTGGAGCGCCGGGACCACGTGGCGGGCAACGCGTATGACTGCCTGGATTCCGCCGGTATCCTCATTCACCAGTACGGTCCCCATATCTTCCACACCAACGACCGGCGGGTGTTCGACTACCTGTCCCGCTTTACCAAGTGGCGGCGCTATCAGCACAAGGTGATCGCCAATCTGCCCCGGGACAATCCCGATGTGGTCCCGCCGCATAAAAAGACGGACGGACGCTGTTTCTTCCCCGTCCCCTTCAATCTGGATTCCCTGAAAAACGCCTTCGGCATGGAGGAGGGAGAGCGGCTGGGCTGGAAGCTGCTGGACGCCTACCCCGCCCAGAGCCAGGTGACCATCCTGGAGCTGCGGCAGAACCCCGACCCGGAGATCGCCGCCATCGCGGACTATGTGTATGAGCACGTGTTCGTCCACTATACCATGAAGCAGTGGGGGCAGACGCCGGAGGAGATCGATCCCGCCACCACCGCCCGGGTGCCGGTACGGCTGTCCAAGGACGACCGCTACTTCCAGGACGCCTACCAGGGAATGCCCCTGGAGGGCTACACCCCCATGTTTGAGCGGATGTTGAACCACCCCGACATCACCGTGGAGACGAGAACGGACGCTTTGCGCCGTCTTGAGCTGGCAGACGGCGTCATCAGGCTGGACGGAGAAATTTTTGACGGCCCCGTCATCTACACCGGCCAGGCCGACGAGCTGTTTTCCTTCCGCTTCGGCCCCCTGCCCTATCGGACGCTGGAGTTCGGCTACGAGACTCTGCCCCAGGACTATTTCCAGACCCACGGCACCGTAAACTACACCGTGGACGGGGACTTCACCCGCATCACCGAGTTCAAGCATCTCACCGGACAGGTGAAGCCCGGCGTCACCACCATCATGCGGGAATATTCCAGAGCCTACACAGGCGGGCCGGGAGAGATTCCCTACTACGCCGTCATCAACCCGGATAACAACGCCCTGTACGCCAAGTACAAGGCGGAGGCGGGCAAATACCCCAGCCTGCACCTGCTGGGCCGGCTGGCGGAGTACAAGTATTACAACATGGACGCCATCGCCGCCCGAGCGCTGGCGCTGACCGACGAACTGATCTGAATCCGCCCCGCCGGACATACTTAGTGTGAGGAGAGAGTACCAATGGACAAATTGATCACCTTCGCCGTCCCCTGCTACAATTCCGCAGCCTATATGGACCACTGCATCGAGACCCTGCTGGCTGCGGGGGAGGACGCGGAGATCATCCTGGTGGACGACGGCTCCACCCGCGACGACACCCCCGCCAAGTGCGACGAATGGGCGCGGAAGCATCCCGATATCATCCGGGCCATCCACCAGGAGAACGGCGGCCACGGTGAGGGGGTCAACCAGGGCATCCGCCACGCCCGGGGACTGTACTACAAGGTGGTGGACTCCGACGACTGGCTGGACACCGACGCACTGGGCAAGGTGATGGCCAAGCTGCGGGAGTTTGCCGCCATGCCCGCCCCGGTGGACCTGCTCATCGCCAACTATGTCTATGAGCACGTGGAGGACAACACCCAAAAGGTCATGGGCTACAAAAACGTGTTCCCTACCGATCAGATCATCACCTGGGACTCCATACGCCGCTTCCGCACCTCCCAGTACCTGCTGATGCACTCGGTGATCTACCGCACCCAGCTGCTGCGGGACTGCGCTCTGGAGCTGCCCCGCCACACCTTCTACGTGGACAACATTTTCGTCTACCAGCCCCTGCCCTATGTCAAGACCATGTATTATATGAATCTGGACCTGTACCGCTACTTCATCGGCCGGGCGGACCAGAGCGTCAACGAGTCGGTGATGGCCGGGCGCATCGACCAGCAGGTGCGGGTGACCAAGCATATGATCGACTCCCACGACATCATCGCCCTCAAGGCCGTCCAGCCCAAGCTGGGGCGGTATATGTTCAACTACCTGTCCATGATGATGTCCATCTCGTCCATTTTCGCCGTCATCGCCGACACACCGGAGGCCCTGGGCCTGCGCACCGAGCTGTGGGAATACCTGCGCCAGAAGGACACCGCTCTCTACCGCCGCTGCCGCTACCGGCTGACCAATGTGGGCACCAACATCCCCGGCTATCAGGGGCGGAAGCTGTCGGTGAAGCTCTACCGAGTGGCTCAAAAAATTTACAAATTTAATTAAAAGGAGAATAGCCATGTCTGTACGGACCATTACCGCAGAGAATTTTGATGAGCTGGTGCTCCAGTCCGACAAGCCCGTGCTGGTGGATTTCTGGGCCCCCTGGTGCGGCCCCTGCCGCATGGTCTCCCCCGTTGTGGACGAGATCGCGGAGGAGCGCGGCGACATCCTGGTGGGCAAGGTCAACACCGACGAGCAGCCCGAGCTGGCCGCGAAGTTCGGCATTATGAGCATCCCCACCCTGCTGGTGTTCAAGGGCGGTGAACTGACCAACAAGGCCGTCGGCGTCAGGCCCAAAGACGCTCTGCTGGCGCTGCTGGACGACTGAGGACTTTCAAAAGGGCCGCCCCAGAGGGCGGCCCTTTCCCATTATTCATAGCAAAACCCTAAATTGCCGACAACGGAGATTGGCCGTGCGCGACGACCTCGGCGCGCCATTGAATTGCACGGCGCCTGTTGGAAGCGCGGCGGGCCGGGGGCGTCCCGCCCTACGGTTTGTCACATATTTTGAAGATTGCCATAGTTGCATTTCTCAAAAAAGCTGGTATACTATAGTCTATTAAGGCCTGCGCCGCATAGAATGGAGCGGCAAATCCAACAGGCCGCTGTGCCGATTAGGAGGTCATCCATCTTGTCCGACGACCCATTCTTACCGAAGCTGATTTTACTTGCCGTTCTCATCCTTGTCAACGCCTTTTTCGCCGCGGCGGAGATCGCCGTCATCTCCCTATCCGAGACTAAACTGAGAAAGCAAGCGGAGGAGGGGGACAAAAAGGCGGAGCGGCTGCTCAGGCTTACCCAGACCCCCGACCACTTTTTGTCCGCGATCCAGATCGCCATCACCCTGGCCGGGTTTCTGTCCTCCGCCTTCGCCGCCGACAGCTTCTCCGATCCGCTGGTAACGTGGCTGGTGGAAAAAAAGGGCGTCACCGCCCTGGACCCCCACGCGCTCAACAACATCATGGTGGTGCTCATCACCATCGCGCTGTCCTATTTCAGCCTGGTGCTGGGGGAGCTGGTGCCCAAACGCATCGCGATGAAAAAGACGGAGGCGGTGGCCCGATTCACCCTGGGGCCGGTGTGCGCCGTCGCCGCGGTGTTCCGGCCCGTCATCTGGCTGCTGTCCAAATCCACCAACGGCGTACTGCGCCTGCTCCACATCGACCCCAGGGCCGACCAGGAGAACGTGAGCGAGGACGAAATCCGCATGATGGTGGATTTGGGAGAGGAGCGGGGGGCCATTGAGGCCTCTGAAAAGGAGCTCATCGAAAATATATTCGAATTTAACAACACCACCGCCGAGGACGTGATGGTCCATCGCACCGACATGGTGATGGTGTGGGCCCAGGATACCAATGAGGAGGTGCTCAGCACCATCCTCGCCTCCGGTCGGTCCCGCTTCCCCGTCTGCCAGGAGGACGCGGACCACATCGTAGGTATCCTCAACACCCGGGATTTTCTGCTCAACGCCCAGGAGGACCGGTCAAAGCCCCTGGCCGAGCTGCTGCGCCCCGCCTACTTCGTGCCCGAATCCGTCCGCACCGACGTGCTGTTCCGGGACATGCAGAGCAAGAAGGTACATATGGCCATCGTGGTGGACGAGTACGGCGGCACCTCGGGGCTGGTGACCATGGAGGATCTGCTGGAGGAGATCGTGGGCAACATCTACGACGAATTCGACCCCTTGGAGGAAAAGGACATCGAGCAGGTGGAGCCGGGGGTGTGGAAGGTATCCGGCTCCTGTGAGCTGGAGCGGCTGGCGCAGGCGCTGGAGATGGAGTTCCCCGAGGAGGAGGAGTCCGACACCTTGGGCGGGCTGGTATTTGCCCAGCTGTCCGTCATCCCGGAGGACGGTTCCCAGCTGGAGGTGGACGCCTGTGGGCTGCGCATCAAGGTGCTCAATTTCACCGACCGGCGGGTGGACCAGGCGCTGGTATCCAGGCTGGAGAGCACCATCGAAGAGGAGACAACCGATTGATTTTGAGGCGGAGCAGCGGCTGCTCCGCCTCTTTTTTACCCAACTTTCTGTCCCTGCCAGCCACAGAAAATCAGCAGATCTTGCAAACTTTCCTTCCAAGCCTTGACATTTCCGCTGGTTTGTATATCATGTGGGTGGAATCAAGAGGAATCAACATATCGTGTTTTCAAATGGAGGAAAACAATATGAGAAAAACAAAAATCGTCTGCACCCTGGGTCCCGCTTCCGACAGCGAGGAGATCATCGAGCAGCTTATTCTATCCGGCATGGACGCCGCCCGCTTCAATTTCTCCCACGGCACCCATGAGACCCACGGCGCCCTGCTCACCCGCTTCAAACGGGTGAGGGACAGTCTGGGCCGCCCCGTGGCCACCATTCTGGACACCAAGGGCCCCGAGATCCGCATCCGCGCCTTCGGCTGTGACCGTATTGAACTCAGTGACGGCGACGCCTTCACCCTCACCACCCGGGATGTGGAGGGGGACGCCAAGCAGGTGTCCGTCACCTATGCCAATCTTCACCAGGAGCTCAAGCCGGGCCATCACGTTCTCATCGACGACGGGCTGGTGGACCTGGAGGTGGAGCAGATCACCGGCCAGGACATCGTGTGCAGGGTCGTCACCGGCGGGCCGCTGTCCAACCACAAGAGCATCAACATCCCCGACGTATCCATCGCCCTGCCCGCCCTCACCGACAAGGACAAGGACGACCTACGCTTCGCCGTTGAGAACGACTTCGACTTTGTGGCCGCCTCCTTTGTCCGCCGGGCTTCCGACGTGGAGGAAATTCGCGCCGTGTTGAACAGTTTCGGCGGCCAGGACATCGGCATCATCTCCAAGCTGGAAAACCGGGAGGGCGTGGACAATCTGGAGTCCATCGCCGCCTTATCCGACGGCATCATGGTGGCCCGGGGCGATCTGGGAGTAGAGATCCCCGCCTACGAGGTGCCCGTGCTCCAAAAGAAGATGATTAAGTCCGCCATCCACAAGGGCAAGGTGGTCATCACCGCCACCCAGATGCTGGACTCCATGATCCGCAACCCCCGGCCCACCCGGGCCGAGGTGTCCGATGTGGCCAACGCCGTGTTCGACGGCACCAGCTGCGTGATGCTGTCCGGCGAGACCGCCTCCGGCAAGCACCCGGTGGAGGCCCTCCAGACCATGGTGAACATTGTGGAGGCCGCCGAAGGCGGCATCGACTACTGGAAGCGGTTCCGCAACACCGTGTTTGACCACACCGCCAACATCTCCGACGCCATCAGCCACACCAGCTGCCTCACCGCCATGGACCTGGGGGCCACCGCCGTCCTGACGGCCACCCAGTCGGGCTACACCGCCCGGATGATCTCCCGGTTCCGTCCGGGCTGCGCCGTGGCCGCCCTCACCACCGAGGAGCGGGTGCGCCGCCAGCTGGCCATCTCCTGGGGTGTGGTCCCCTTCCTGTCCGGCAACGTGGACTCCACCGACCGGCTGTTTTCCCTGTGCGTGGACACCGCCAAAAAGGAGGGGCTGGTCCAGTCTGGGGACACGGTGGTCATCACCGCCGGGGTCCCCCTGAGCAGCAGCGGCACCACCAATCTCATCAAAGCGCAGATTGTGAAGTAATCAGGACGGCGGCCCGAGGGAGATTCCCCGGACCGCCGCTCTTTTCCTTGCGGCGGATGGAATCTTGTGCTAAACTACAGGTATTCCATCCACGCACTGAGGAGGTAGGTTTTCTTTGAACATCTTCGACATCATGGGCCCCGTCATGGTGGGCCCGTCTTCCTCGCACACCGCCGGGGCGGCCCGCATCGGCTACATCGGGCGCAAGCTGCTGGGCTTCCAGCCCGCCCGGGCGGATATCGGTCTCCACGGCTCCTTCGCCGCCACCGGGCCGGGCCACGGCACCGACAAGGCCATTGTGGCCGGCCTTCTGGGCATGGGCCCCGACGACCCACGCATCCCCTTCAGCCTCCAGCTGGCCAAGGAGGCAGGGCTGGAAGTGAACGTCCACCCCGTCACCCTGCGGGACGCCCACCCCAACACCGCCGTCATGACCCTCACCGGCTCCCGTGGACGCACGGTGGTGGTGTCCGCCTCCTCCCTGGGGGGCGGGCGCATCCGGGTCAACTCCATCGACGGGCTGGAGGCCGCCTTCTCCGGCGACCTGCCCACCCTGATCATCCGGGGCAGGGACGAGCCGGGGGTGGTGTCCGAGGTCAGCGCCTGCCTGGCCCGCAAGGGGGCCAACATCGCCACCATGCAGCTCTACCGGGACCGCCGGGGCGGGCTGTCCGTCACGGTCATCGAGTGCGACCAGCCGGTGAGCGAGGAAATTTTGGAGGACATTGACCTGCTGGGCGGCGTGGTGCGCTGCATCTATCTGAATCTGGAGGAGGGCTGAGATATGTTTGGCTCTGTGCAAGCTCTGCTGTCCGCGTCGGCGGACAAGCCCCTGTGGGATGCCGTATTGGATGACGACTGCCAGGACCGGGACGTCCCCCGGGAGGACAGCCTGTCCAAAATGGCCGCCCTGTGGCGGACCATGAAGCAGTCCGTGCTGGACTACGACCCCACCCGCCGCTCCCCCTGCGGCCTGTCTGGGGGCCAGGGGGCCCAAATGGCCGCCCTGGACCGCTCCATCTGCGGACCTTTTATTCAGGAGGTCATCTCCACCGCCCTGAAGCTGGGGGAGCACAACGCCTGTATGGGCCGCATCGTGGCCGCCCCCACCGCCGGGGCCTGTGGAGTACTGCCCGCGGTGCTCATCCCACTCCAGCGCAAGGACAGGCTCAGCGACGAGGACATGGTGAAATGTTTGTACGTCTCCGCCGGGTTCGGCCAGGTCATCGCCACAAAAGCCTCCATCTCCGGGGCGGAGGGGGGCTGTCAGGCGGAGGTGGGTTCCGCCTCCGGCATGGCTGCCGCCGCCCTGGTCCACGCCCGGGGGGGCTCCGGGGAACAGATGGCCGCCGCCTGCGCCATGGCGCTGCAAAACGTGCTGGGGCTGGTGTGCGACCCGGTGGCCGGACTGGTGGAGGTCCCCTGCGTCAAGCGCAACGTGATGGGGGCGGTGAACGCCCTGTCCTGCGCCGACATGGCCCTGGCGGGGCTGGCCAGCCCCATCCCCTGCGACGAGGTCATCGACGCCATGGGGGCGGTGGGCCGGGCTATGCCCACCGCTCTGCGGGAGACCGGGGAAGGGGGCCTTGCCGCCACCCCCACCGGGCGGAAAATCGCGGAGGGAAGAGGCGGCGAAAGGTAAAAGATAGGAGTTGTAAGCTATGAAAAAGCGCGTTATTCTCATTGTGAGTGCGGTCTTGCTCTTCGTCATCGCCCTGTGTGCCGTGGGCAAGCTCCTGCTTACCCAGCGCATTGACCAGCAGATCGAGGCGGCGGTCTACCGGGATGGGGAGGCCGTGGGGAAAACCACGGTCTCCATGCGGGGCAAACGGGTCCGGTATCCCTTTTCAGAGAACAGCTTCGTGGGGGAGTTCCGCGTCCCCTGGGCGGAGGAGACCAACGTTGACGGCCTGCAGGCAAAGATCGAGTGGCCCCGCGAGTGCAATGTGCAAACCATCCGCCACTTCTACAAAGGGGACTTTCACGGCTCCCATGAGCGCGGCATTGTCTATTTCCTGCTCATCAGCGATGACATGGAGGAATTCGCCCTGATGACCACCCAGGGGGACGTGATCGCCACGTCGCCCGAGGCATACCGGCTCTGTGCCGGCCACATCTCCACCGACGGCGGCAGCAGGGCCTCTGTGAACGATATTGACGGCATCCCCGCGCTGAATTAGGATCGACCAGGCCCGCTGTCAATTGACAGCGGGCCCGCCTTCTGGTATACTTACCTGAACAGGGTGATGTATGCGGCCTAGAGCTTTTTCAGGTCGGACATCACCCCGTTGACCCTCATCCCCGGCACCCAGCCGGTGATGAAATCCCGCAGCTGCTCCAGCGTCACCGTCCGGGCCGCCCCCTGCACCGGGTGCTTGGCCAGCATGGGGATGCGCTTTTGGAACACCGCCCGGCTTTTCGGGTTGTCCCACAGCTCGCCCAGCGTGATCTGGTTATTACGTAAGTCCATCAAAATCACCTCCGGAACCATACTATGCGCCGGGGGGCGCGGACTGACATGGTTTCTTTTACACAGGCGGCCCGCCGTACAGGAAAGGAGTCCCTATGGCAAAACGCGATAAAAAACAGCTCAAGGGCCAGGAGTGGCGGCACATTGAAAACAAAAAGCTGGTCTACTCCGTGTATTTCATCCTCCGGCTGTCGGTGGTGCTCATGCTGGTGGCCCAGTTCTTCAACCAAAACTATGAGAATGTATTGCTGTGCATTCTCACCCTGGTGCTGTTCATGCTGCCCTCCGCCTTTGAGCGGCGGCTGCATATCGACTTGCCCGACACCCTGGAGGTCATCATCCTCCTGTTCATCTACGCCGCCGAGATCCTGGGGGAGATCAGCGACTATTA
>CATLHC010000050.1 GCA_949948775.1 uncultured Oscillospiraceae bacterium | reverse complement strand
CACCTCCAGCCGGGACAGGCCCATGAGCAGCACCAGCGTCCCCGGCAGGCGGGCCAGGTCGTCAAAATACTCCGGCAGGCCGTCCGGGGTGTCCGCCGTGTGGGCGGTGACCACGTGGAAGCTCCGGCTCCGCCCCCGATGGGTGACGGGGATGCCCGCCAGGGCGGGGATGGCCACGGCGGAGGTGACCCCGGGCACCACCTCGAAGGATATCCCGGCGGCCTGGAGGGCCAGGGCCTCCTCGCCGCCCCGGCCGAACACAAAGGGGTCGCCCCCCTTGAGCCGCACCACGGTCTTTCCCGCCCGGGCCAGCTCCACCAGCTTGGCGCAGATGGCCTCCTGGGAGGCGGAGTGCCGCCCCTCCCGCTTGCCCATGTAAACGCGGTCCGCGTTTTCCGGTGCCTCGTCCAGCAGCTCCGGGGCGATGAGCTCGTCGTACACCACGGCGCCGCAGTTCTGCAAAAGCCTCAGCCCCCGGACGGTGATTAAGTCGGCTTGGCCGCAGCCCGCGCCCACCAGATAGACGGTCCCAAGAACAGCGCTCATGGCAATTCCTCCTTCAGCCCGCCCAGCAGGCCGTCCAGCCACTCATCGCTCAGCGGCCAGCCGTTCTCCAGGCAGGTGTCAAACAGGATGGAGAACACCGCCGCCCGCGCCATCCCATCGGGAACGGCCTCCTTGACCGTCTCCCGCAGGCCGTCCAGATAGGCCAGCAGCTCCCCGGCGTCCCGGGGGATGAGCCGGTCAATCTCCCGCTTCCAGTACACTGCCCCGCTGGGGCTGGCCCCACCGGTGGAGATGCCGATGGACAGCGGCCCCCGCTTCACCAGCGCCGGGAACAGGAAGGTACATTTCTCCCGATCGTCCACCACGTTGACGGGGATGCGTTTTTCCCGGCACAGAGCGGCGATCTCTGAATTCAAATCGTTATCATTTGTGGCGGAGATAACAAATAGTTTTCCCTCCACCATGGAGGGCTGGAAGGGCCCCCGCAGGAGCTTTAGGCCGGGGACGGCCTCGATCTCCGGGAGAAAAGTCTTGGCGCACACCGTCAGCTGGGGCTCATAGGGCAGCAGCTTCTCGATTTTCCGCAGGGCCACCCGCCCGCCGCCTACGATCAGTCCGTCCCCGGCGGAGACGTCCATAAAAAACGGAAACCAGGCCATGCCGTCCCTCCTAACCATAATAGTACTGCCAGCCGGCGTCCGTCTCCACCCGGCGCAGGGCCACGCCGAACACCCGGTCCAGCTCGCCGGAGGCATAGACCTCCTCCGCGGTCCCGCAGATAACCAGCCTGCCCTCGGACAGCAGGGCAATGTCGTCCGCCCCCCGCAGGGCCAGAGGCAGGTCATGGAGCACCATCACCACCGCCCGGCCCGCGTCCGCCAGGCGGCGGGCCACCGCCATCACCTCCAGCTGATGGCCCACATCCAGGAAGGTGGTGGGCTCGTCCATGAGGACGGTGGGGGCCTCCTGGGCCAAGGTCATGGCTAAATAGACCTTCTGCCGCTGACCGCCGCTCAGCTCCCCCATTGGGCACGAGGCAATGTCCCGCGCGTCCGCCCAGTCCAGCGCCCGGTCCACCGCCTCATCGTCCTCCTTTCGGTAATGCCGAGGGTAGGACAGGTGTGGAAACCGCCCGTGGAGCACCATCCTGCGGGCGGTGATGTTGGGCACGGTTCGGGACTGGGCCAGGTAGGCGGCCTTCCGCGCCCGCTCCCGCAGGGGCAGAGACTCCAGCGGGATCCCGTCCATCAGCACCCTCCCGCCGCTCCTGGAACCCAGGCCCAGGGCCGCGCGCAGCAGGGTGCTCTTGCCGCAGCCGTTGGGACCCAGCAGGGCCAGCACCCGGCCCGGACAAAACGAGAGGGTGACGTCATGGACCACATCCCGCCCGCCGTACCCGGCGCAGAGGTGTTCCAATTCAATCATGGACCCGTCCTCCCCTCTGCCGCAGGAGCAGCCAGATAAAGAACGGCCCGCCAGCCAGGCTCAGTACAATGCCCACCGGCAGCTCATAGGGGGCGAACAGCAGCCGGGCCGCCAGGTCGCACAGAGTCAGGGTCACCGCGCCCCCCAAAGCGCAGCCGCACAGCAGGGGGCGGCTGTCCTCCCCGATCAGGCGGCGCATGATGTGGGGCACAATCAGGCCCACAAAGCCCAGCAGCCCGGAAAAGCTGACCGCGGCCCCCGCCAGGGCGGCGGCCAGGGCCAGCAGGATCAGGCGCAGAGGCTTGGCGCGCAGCCCCAGGCTCTGGGCGGTGTCCGCCCCCAGCAGGAGCACATCCAACTCCCCGGCCAGGGAGAAAACGAGGAGCATGGCGGCCAGAATCACCCAAAACGCGGGGATAATCCGGCTCATGGCCAGATTGGCCACGCCCCCGATGCGGAAATCGGAGTAGCCGTTGAGGGCGTCGGGCACAAAGGTGACCACCGCGTCGGTGGCTGCGCTGAACATGCCCGACACCGCCGCTCCCGCCAGCACCAAGGTGAGCTTGGACGCGCCGGTCCTTTCCGCGATGAACAGCACCAGCAGCACCGCCAGCAGCGCCCCGCCGAAGGCGGCGATGGGGACGGCGGCCGCCGCAGCGGGGGCCAGCGCTCCGCACAGCGCCGCCGCCAGCCCCGCGCCCGAGCTGACGCCGATGATGTTGGGCGCGGCCAGGGGATTGCCCAGCACGCTCTGGATCACCGCGCCGGACACCGCCAGCGCCGACCCGGCCAGCAGGCAAGCGCAGGTCCGGGGCAGGCGGGCATAGCGGATGATCCGCGCCGCCGCGCTCACCGGCTCCCCCAACAGGGCCGGGAGAATATCGCCGGGGGCGATGAGCGCCGAACCCAAACACATGCTCAGCCCAGCGGCCAGCAGCACAAGCGCGCACAGGACCGCCAGCAGCGGGGCATTACTGTGCCGGATAGAGGATGTCCGCCAGCTTTTCATAGGCTTCCCCCCAGCGCGCGTTGGGCTTCACGTTGTAAAGTGTGTGGTCTAGGGTGTAAAACCGTCCCTCCTCCACCGCCCGGAGGGTGGACCAGGCGGGATTGGTCAGCAGAGTGCTCTCCAGCGTAGCACGGGCCTTGTCCTTGTCCGAACCCTGGAGGACGGCGAAAATATAGTCCGGATCGGCGGCGATGATACCCTCCAGACTGAGGTTTTCCAGCAGGGAATCATCGCTGTCCGCCACGTTGACGCAGCCGAGATCCGCCAGCATCTCCCCCAGCACGTTCCCCTCGCTGCCCTTCACCGTGCAGCTGGACCCGGAGGCGCGGACGTACAGCACCTTGGGGGCGGAGCCGTCCTGACGGGCCACAGCCTCCTCCACTTGGGCTTTTACCTGAACGCCATAGGTCTCGTAGTTCTCAGGGCAGCCGGTGAGCCGGGTACAGATTTCCAGCATCCGCAGGTAGTCGTCGAAATTGTCCACCTCGAAATAGGCGGCGGGGATGCCGGCGTCTTCAAAGGTCTCCAGCAGCTCCACGTCGGCGGCGGTGTTGCAGCTGGCCAGGACCAGGTCCGGCTCACAGGCCAGCAGCCGCTCCAGATTGGGCTGGGCCACCGAGCCCAAGTCGGCCACGTTTTCGTCCAAATCCAGGTCGAAGTTGGTCCAGGCGTCCCCGGCGGCGGCTGTCAGCGTGTCCTTTCCCCCGGCCAGGCACCAGATATCGGCAAAGCTGCCAATGAGGGCGGCGGCCCGCTCGGGCCTGGCAAGCTCCAGTTCCCGGCCCAAGTCGTCGGTGAAAGATACGGCGGCGGCATCCTGCTCCGGCTGGGCGGATGGGGCGGCCTCGGCGGAAGGGCCGGGAGCGGCGGAGGACTGCGCGGGCCTCCCCGCGCAGCCGGAAAGGAGCAGGGCGGACAGGAGCATAATGATGCAGATGCGTCTCATGATAACGCCTCTTTCTTGTGGTAGTTTGTGAAAAGCCGCGGGTCCTTTTTGCTCGTCTATGGTATCCCATTTCTCCGAGGCTGTCAATCGCTGCCTCCCGCGAAAGCGGTACCGTTGAGACCACCGGCGCGGGGGCATCCCCGCGCCGCGCGCTTTTCGTTTATTCCCCCGCCCCCGCGATGGAAACGCCCTTCAGACGCACGGCGTAGGGGCCCTCGTACTGCGCGGTGACGTAGCGCTCGGTGGAGAAGACCAGATTTTTCTGCGCCTCCAGGATGCTGCCGTTGACCGAGCCGCCGGTGATGGGCGTGACTTTGCCGTCCTCGATGAGATAGGCCAAGCGGATCTCTCCGCCGAAATGGCCGCTCATGGCGTCCATCTGGAAGTCGGAGAAGGTCACCGCCCATACCACCGGCCCCTTTTTCAGCGTCTCAAAGGGCGTCGTGCCGTTGGCGCAGGAAACCTTCTCATAAAGCCCGGTGGGCTTCACGTTCAGATAGCGGCAGAAGCGGTTGGGGCCGTGGTAGGCGTTCAGCGTACCGCTCTCCAGCACCGGCAGGTCGGCCATGGGAATGCCCTCGCCGCTGTAGGGGGCGGTGGCCTGAAGCGTCAGGGACAGGCGCTCCCCCGCCGTCTCCCCCTGCACGTCCTCCCCCCGCTTCCAGGTGGAGTAGCGGGCGTATACCGAGGAGGCGGACGACCGGCTGATATAATAGGACAGCACCTCGGCCACGGCGTTTCCGCTGAGCACCAGGTCGTATTTGCCGCTTTTCAGCACTCTTTGGGCGCGGGCCCGGTCCCGAACAAAGGTCAGCGCCTCCTCCACCTTGGCGGACAGGGCCCGCTCGTCGAGCTGGTCGTACTCGAAGGTGTTGTGGATCTCCACATCCTCCGGCTCCCGGCACTGGACCACGAACTCGCCGCACACCCTGGCGTCGGTGTAGGACACATCCGTCCCTTCGGAGGACACGATGTGGTGGACGCTGCGGCTGACGAACAGCTCGGCGGAGTTGACAAAAGCGTCCCCGTGGACGTCGGGGGCAAAGAGGGCCTTGACCATCTTTCCGGCACTCCGGGCCAGAGGGGCCTCGGCCAGCTCCCCTGTCTTTCTCGCCATGGGGGCCCGCGCCGAATCGGGCAGGTCAAAATAGGGGTTGGCGGCAAACTGGGCGGCGTAGTACGCCCCCTTCAGTTCCTCGTCCATCTGGGCGTCGTCCATGAAGGCGATGAGACGCACCGAGGTAAAACCCCGGGCGGGCTTCCCCCCGCCGGGGGCCGCCACATCCCGGAACACCGTGACGTCATACTTGCGCACATCCTTGCTCCGCCGGGTGTCCAGCTGCTTTTTCACAAAGAACAGCTCGGCGGTCTCTTCCACGGTCTCGTTGACGCGCCACATGGCCACGCCGCAGCGGGCCAGGGCGCTTTTGATTCTCTCAATCATGGTTCCACCTCCCTAGCCTAGACGGATGCGGGCCTTCATATAGGGTCCGCCATCCGACACCTTGACCCACTCCTTGTAGCCCTTGCCGCAGTGGCCGCTGCCGGACAGCTCCGGCGTTTTGCTCATCATGGACACGGACTTGAGCAAGTCGGGCACATAGCCGGTAAGCACGATGGGAGAGTACAGCTTCCCGGTCAGCTTCCCGTCTTTGATCTCCCTGGCGGTGGTCACCATGCACTGGATGCCCCAGTTTTTCGGGTCCTCCATCCCGCTGGATGGGGTCTCCAGCAGAAAGCCGTCCTGGACGGAGGCGATCATCTCCTCCGGCGTGGACTCCCCGCCCTGAAAATAGGTGTTGGTCATGCGGGTGTACGCACGGCGCTCATAGCTCTCCCGGCGGCCGTTGCCGGTGGGGGTCACACCCAGCCGGGCGGCGCTGAGGGCGTCGCACATGCCTCGCTTTAGAATGCCTTGGTCGATGATGACGGTGTCCCCGGTGAGGGTGCCCTCATCGTCAAAGAACATGGTGGCGGACTCGTCCACCGCGCTGCCGTCGTGCATGGTGACCAGGGGGCTGGCCACATACGCACCCATAAAGCCCCTGGCCAGGGCCCGGTCCTTGACGAACATGTCCATCTCCACACCGTGGCCGAAGGCCTCGTGGACGATCATGCCCGTAGTGGCCGGGTCGCAGACGCAGTCGTACTCGCCGGGCGGGATGGGCCGGCTGTCCAGCAGGTCCAGGGCGTCGCGGGCCGCCCGCTCCACGCCGGCGTCCATCTCATCCAGCAGCTCCGCGCCGCCCAGCACGGAGAAGGGGTGGTAAGACATCTTGATCTCCTGCCCCCGGGAGGCCATCACCGCCACCATGGCGTTGGTCCACATGACGGTCTGGTCCAGGTCCCGGTGCTCGGAGAGGAACAGCTTGCGGTACGCCCGGTAGGTCACCGCCGCCTGGGCGTCCAGGACGCGCTCGTCCACAGCCATGGCCCGTTCCCGGATGGCCGTGATCTTGCCGACAATGGCCTCGTCTCCCACATCCCGGGGGTTCCGCTTCCAAGCGGTCTCCTTTTTCAGCACCGCCGGCTCGTCCGCCGGGATGGGCGTGGGCAGAGGGACGACGCCCTCCAGGGCCTGGTTCTGCTCGGCCAGGCGCTTGGCGATCACCGCGCAGATGCCGGGGATTTTTTCCTCCGAAAACTCGTTGAAGGAATACTCGGCGCAGCCGACGCCGTCAAACACCCGGACCACGAAGCCGGTGCCCCCTCCGGTGCCTGCGGCGGAGATATTCACACCGGCGCGGCTGACGCGCCAGGCGCGGGCGTCGTCCGCCACGGCCAGCACAGAGGCATAGGGATAGATCTCCCGCAAAGCGGCAATCAGTTTTTGCAGACCGGGCTTGACCCGGTCGATGGTTGGAAACATGGAGCGGTCTCCTTTCCTCGATTTTGGTTTCATACTGAGCTGCTGGGATATCATACCATAAATATCCGCAAAGGGGAAGCCCTTTTGTGGGAAAACCCGGAACGGTGCGCGGAAAGGATTGCTGTATTGGAAAATTCTTCGGTTTTCCTCTTGACAAATCAGTTAGCCTATGCTATCCTACTGTCAGAAGTTAGCGGAAGCGAACCGATGTAAACTCTCCTCCAATGTTTCGTTTTGAACCGAAAACATCCCCCTTGGCCTGGCCAAGGGGGATGTTTTCATTCCGAGAGCAGGATACGGTCGTTGTCCAGGTCCTTTCCGGTCCCCGCTTTGAACCGGCGCAGCAGGTCGTCTACCGTCATACCCGCACGCTCCTTCCCCGACACGTCCAGCACAACATTTCCCTCCGCCATCATCAGCGTCCGGTTGCCCAGCTCCAGGGCCTGCTTCATGTTGTGGGTGACCATCATGGTGGTGATGTGGTGCTCGGCCACGATGTCCCGGGTGAGCTTGAGCACCTTTTCCGCCGTACCGGGGTCCAGGGCGGCAGTGTGCTCGTCCAGCAGCAGCAGCCAGGGCGGGTTCATGGTGGCCATCAGCAGGGTGAGCGCCTGGCGCTGGCCGCCCGACAGCAGCCCCACCGGCTGGCGCATCCGGTCCTCCAGCCCCATGTCCAGCAGGGCCAGCCGGTCCCGGAAGCGCTTTTTGTCCTTTTGGCTCATGTGGGAAAACCAGCCGCCGCTGCCCGCGGCCAGGGCCAGGTTCTCCTCAATGGTCATCCCCGGCGCGCTGCCCCGCATGGGGTCCTGGAACAGCCGCCCGATGTGCTTAGCCCGCTTAAAGGCCGGCATAAAGGTGATGTCCTGCCCGTTGAGCACGATGGAGCCCTGGTCGGTGAGGAAGTCCCCGCAGACAGCGTTGAACAGGGTGGACTTGCCCGCCCCGTTGGAGCCGATGATGGTGACGAAGTCCCCTGGAGCCAGGTGGAGGGACAGGTCGGTGATGGCCTTTTTCTCGTTCACCGTGCCCGGGTTAAAGGTCTTGGAGATGTGGGTGATGTTCAGCATGTCAATTCCCTCCCCTGCCCGCGGCGGCCTTTTTGTAGGAGAGCCTGCGGGAAACGGTAGGCCACTGCTCCTTCAAATAGGGCAGGGCAATGGCCAGTGCCACAATGACGGAGGAGATCAGCTTGAGCATGAACGCGGGCAGCACATCCAGCCGCAGGGCAACCGCGTAGACCAGTCGGAAAATGAACGCGCCCACCACCATGCCCACCGCACGGGTAAAGATACCTCCCCGGCCCATAAGGGTGGAGCCGATCAGCAGGGAGGCCAGGGCGATGGTGACCATGCCGCCGCCGATGTTGATCTCCGCCATCTTTTGGGACTGGGCCATCAGGCAGCCGGACAGGCCGGTGAAGGCGTTGGCCACGCACAGGCCGACGATGGTGGTGAACACCGGATTGATGGAGGAGGAGCGCACCATGTCCGGGTTGTTGCCCGTGGCCCGGATGGCCAACCCCAGCCGGGTGTTGAGGAACAGGGTGAGAAAGGCCACCGTCAAAATCACCGCCACAGCGGCCACCACCGTGGTGGACTGCCCCGCCAGCGGCGTCCCGGCCAGCAGGTCCTTCACCATGGTGAACACCGTGTCCGCCTTGTTCAGATTGATCTGGGCGGACCCGGCCATCACGGCGATGTTCACCGAATACAGCCCCGTATTGACGATAATGCCCGACAGCAGGCTGTTGATGCCGAACTTTGTCTGGAGCAGGGCGGTGACCAGGCCGGAGCACACTCCCGCCAGCATGGCGGCGGGTATGGACAGCAGCGGATGACCGGCGGCGGCCACCACGGCCCCCACCGCCGCTCCCAGGGTAAAGCACCCGTCGGTGGACAGGTCACACACATTGAGCATGGAATAGCTCAAAAACAAAGCCAGCACCGTGAGCGAACAGATCAACCCCAGCTCTAACGCAGTCTGGCCCACGGTCAGCAGAGCGGACAGGTCCATGGGAAGTCCCTCCTTCTAAAACTCGCTTGGAGGGACCGGGGAAAGCTCCCCGGCCCCTTTTCCCTCCCCTTGCAGGAGGACATCGTTTAAAGTTTTCTTTGGTTACTTTCTTTTTTCAAAAGAAAGTAACTCATCCGTTCACGTCGCCAAACTCTTCGGCGGTGGTGATGGTCTGCACCTTGGTGCACAGCGGGGAGAAGGCGGCCTCAATCTCGGCGTAATCCAGCCCCAGAGCCTCGCAGGTCTCGGTGTTGACGGTGGCGGTGCCGTTGTCGAAGGTCTTGACGGCCATAGAAGCGGGGTCCTTGCCGTCCAGCAGGATCTCGGCGATCATGTCGGCGGTCTCACGGCCCAGGTTGGCGTAGTCCACGCCGTAGCCCAAAAACGCGCCGTTGAGGGCAAAGGAGTCCGCGCCGGTGTAGTGGGGAATCTTGGCGTCGGTGAAGATCTCGTAGATGGCCAGCTCCGCCGTCATGATGGTGTTGTCGGTGGGGGTGAACACGGCGTCCACGCCGTCGCTGACCAAGGCCTGGGCCGCCTGCATGACCTCGGCGGTGTTGGTACCGGTGCGCTCCACATACTCAATGCCCTTTGCGTCCAAATACTCCTTAGCGTGGGCGATGGGAGCGGCGGAGGAATCCTGGCCCACGTCATACAGCAGGCCGATCTTGGAGGCGTCGGGGTTGGCCGCGAAAATCAGCTCCATGATGGCGTTGGTGTCCAAGAAGTCGGAGGTGCCGGTCAGATTGGAGCCGGGAGCCTCCAGGGACTCCACCAGCTCCACGCCCACCGGGTCGGACACGGCGGAGAACACCACGGGAGTCTTGCTGTCCTCAGTGGCGGCCTGCATGGCCATGGCCACCGGGGTGGCAATGCCCACCATCAGGTCCACCTTGTCGGCCTGGAAGTTGGCGATGATCTGGCTCATGACGGTGGCGTCGCCGTTGGGGTTCTCATAGTCAACGTGGAAGGTGACGCCCTTCTCCTCGCCGATCTCTTTGAGGCGGGCCTGGATATTCTCGTTGATCTGGTTGAGGGACGCGTCGTCCACATAGTTGCAGATGCCGATGGTGTAGTCCGCCTCACCGGCGGGCTGCTGGGGATTGCCGCTGGGGGCCTGAGTGCCGGGGGCCTGGGACTGGCCGGTCTGGGACTGCTGGGTCACCTGGGACTGCCCGTTGGAGCAGGCGCACAGGGACAGGGTCACAGCCACGGCGGCGGCGACGGCAAAGAATTTCTTGACGACATTGCGGGTTTTCATGATGTTTTCCTCCATATTATATGATTTTGGGCGGCAGATGACCCGAGTCTTGCCGGAATCTCGGGGAGGAAAAGGCAAACAAAAAAGCCTTTGCCCCACACATGGGACAAAAGCCGCTGCTTCTGCGATACCACCCAAATTGACGTTATAAAACGTCCGCTCGCTTACGCGTACCATCATACGCGCCCCGATGGATAACGGGTGGGATGCCCGTCGGTCCCTACTTGGTACAAAAGCCGTTCGGTCCGCCCTCCGAAGTCCATTCGCCGGCCGCTCGCCGCCCCGTTCCCACCATCGGGGGCTCTCTGAAGGTCTGCCGCGCCGGGTACTTCTCTCCGTCACTGGTTTGTGCTGTTTTGTTGTTGTCGTTATTATACGCACCGTCCCCCCGTTTGTCAACCCCCTTTTTCAAGAAAATTTTTCCGCGTTAAAGCAGGAAAGTCTTAAGCCCTTGCCAACCGCCCCTGCACGTACTATACTGTTGCAAAAAATCGCCGGAGATGCAATGCTTTGCCCCCGTTTTACGTCTGTCAAGGTGAAGGGCCCTTGCACCAAAGGAGGAACCACCATGGAAGACAGCGAGATTATTGAATTGTTCTGGCGGCGGGACCAGCGGGCCGTCGCCGAGGCGGAGGGCAAATACGGCGGCTACTGCCGGGCCATCGCCGGGCGCATCCTCCCCTCCCCCCAGGACGCGGAGGAATGCGTCAACGACGCATTGTACCGGGCCTGGCAGTCCATCCCGCCCCAGCGCCCCAACTCCCTGCCCGCTTTTCTGGGCAGGCTCACCCGCAACCTGTCCCTGGACCGCCTGCGGCACAGCTCCGCCCGGAAGCGGGGCGGCGGGTGTTCTTACAGCGGTATTGGTATCTCTGCCCCGTCAAGGAGGTGGCCGCCCAAAACGGCATGAGCGTCAGCAAGGCGGCCTCCATGCTGTTCCGGCTTCGGAAATCACTGAAAAAATTTTTGGAGAAAGAAGGGATTACTCTTTATGAGTGCGCAGAGTGAACGCCTGCTCCGGGCCGTCGGAGAGATCGATGAAGAGCTGGCGCGAGACGCGGCTCCCTTAAACGCCCTGCCCCGGAAGTGGCCCCGCCGGAAGGCGCTCTGGCTGGCCGCGGCGGCGGCGCTGGCCGTTCTTCTGAGCGGCACCGCCCTGGCCGCGGCAAATGGGGGCTTCGGCATTTGGACTGTGCAGAGGGACGAGAGCTATTATCAGCAGGTTTTATCCGCCAATGTGAAGCATTTCGCCGCCGAGGATTTTGGCCCCAGCATCCTAACCTCACCCAACGGCCTGCCCATGTGGTCCGTGGAGCTGGACTCTCTTCACGAAGCGCAGGAGCATCTGGGCTATCCCATCATCCAAAACCCGCTCCTGGACGGCGGAGACCCTCTGCCCGGTCAGGCCAGATACACCCTCCGTGTCAACTACGAGGGCCTGGTTGGGAGTTCTTTAAACCCAGCCGATTTTAGACAGATCTACCTTTCTTCCGCCTGCGTCATCGACGGCGTTTCCGTCGTCCTGACCGCCACATTTGCCACGGAGCACCAAAGCCAGGGTTATCCCAACGGCTTCCCGCTGGCGGAGGGCTGCACCGCTCAAGAACGCACCCTGTCCAACGGCGTCAAGGCGGTGCTGGTCCTTCCCCCCGAAGGCACAGCGCCAAGCTCCACCACCTACCGGACCCACCCGGTGGCCTATTTCGTCTATGAGGGCGCCTGCTATGAGCTGTACATGTGGGGCGCTCAGGCCATGCAGGGTCATCCGGAAGATCCCTCGGACCTGGACTGGGAGGGCGTGTTCTACCGCGTCCTGGACGCCTTTGAATAGCGCGAAAGCGCCCGGCTGAGCCGGGCGCTTTCGCGCTATTCACCACTTGTTCTCCACCTTTTCCGCAAAGCCCATCAGGTCCTTTACCTGGAGGCTGGTCCCGTCGTCCAGCACCGCCGTGCCGCTGAACCGGCCAAACACCTGATGCTGGTCGCTCTTGATGAGCTTCACGTCCGTGCACGACGCCCGGTCCAGAACGGGGACAAGGTCCATCTCAAAGCGCCCATCGTCGCTGCTAAACCTCCAGGGCTTCATGTAATCCTCTTTTCCGCCCCTCATGGGGATACCGAAATCCACCTTGGACAGCTTGTGGGCCTTTCCGTTGTAAAACAGCATATTTTCCGTGGCGGCGGAGGTGTCCCCAAAGCCATAGCCGATATTGAACCCGAAGTCCACCCTGTCCACCAGCCCGGAGGCGGACCCCCAGTACCAGGTGTTGTGATAGGTCCACACCCCCCGGCCCCAGTCCAGCACGGCAAAGGAGCTGTCCGGCTCGAAGCGGTACTCCTCCCCACCGATGCGCACCGTGCCGCTGGCCCGCATGCAGTTGATCTTTTGGTTGTAATAGAAATGGGCCTTTTTCTTGAACGGGGTGCAGATGACCATGGACTCCTCCGGCTCATCCGACAGGACGATGTGGACGTCGATGGGCCGGCCGTCCTTAAAGTTCTCCACATGGGCGGTGAGATTCCGCTGGCCGTCCCCCACCTGGAACAAAATAGCGTGCTTTTTGCCGGAGCTGGCGGTAATCCCCGCCGCCGAGATGGAAGGCAGGCCGGTCCGTCCCATGGGGAACACAGACATGGGACTTTTGGTGACCTCCCACGGCTCGCCCTCAAAAGAGAGGAACGAGATGGAATCCAGCCCCATATAGCTGTTGTCCGCCACCGTCAGCGCCACCCCGAAGCGCTCGTTTCCGATGTAGTAATAGTCCCACTCCTTCAGCCGGGTGGCGCCGCCCCGGACCTTTTTCCGGTCGTACACCGGCAGCAGACGCTTGGCATACCCCGCCCGGGTGAGGTTCCCCTGCTCATCCAGCAGAGGGATCTGTTCGGTAATCTCGTACTGCATCCGAATACCTCCCACAGATTCAAATCCTTTGCATGGTTCAAATTTGTGAAAATATTATACCATGCCCCGCCCAAATCTCCAAGCACAATCGCCTGGAACCTTGTACCGTTTGCCCAGGCGTGGGAAAATTTGTTGGACAGGCAAGTTTTTCACCCCACCCCGCATAATCTCTCCCACGGGGGTGATGGCGTGCTGAGGCTGCTGAAGGAAAAAAAGGTGCGGGACGCGCTGGTGGGGCTGGCGCTGCTTCTTGCCACAGCCGGGCTGGTTGCCGCGCCGGACCAGGCCATCGCCGGCGCCAAGGACGGGCTGGCCCTGTGCTTCAACGTCATTGTGCCCTCCCTGTTCCCCTTTTTCGTGCTGTCCTCCCTGGTGGTGGACCTGGGGCTGGCGGCATATCTGGGGAGAGCGCTGGAGGGGCTGATGCGCCCCCTCTTCCGGGTGAGCGGAAGCTGCGCGGCGGCAGTGGCGCTGGGCTTCATCGGCGGCTATCCCGTAGGCGCCCGGACCGCCCTCCAGCTCTACCAGCAGGGGCTCTGCTCCAAACCAGAGGCGGAGCGGCTGCTGGCCTTCTGCAACAACTCCGGCCCCGCCTTCATCCTGGGGGTCGTGGGCGCGGGTGTCTTTGGGGACAGCCGGGTGGGGCTGCTGCTCTATCTGACCCACGCCCTGGCGTCTCTGCTGGTAGGACTGCTGTTCCGCTTCTACGGTGCTTTAGGAGAAAAGCGGCCTTCCAACCCCCGGCTTAAGCCCATTCAGGCGGTCACCGTTCCTACCGCTTTCACCGGAGCCGTAACCCGCTCCCTGCAGAGTACCCTGAATATCTGCGCCTTTGTGATCTTTTTCGCCGTGGTCCTCCAACTTCTGGCCGCGTACGGCGTATTCACCGCCCTGGCTCAGCTTCTGGCCTTGGCCGGCTTCCAGCCTGAGTGGGCCCGCCGACTGGTGGCCGGACTGCTGGAGCTCTCTTCCGGCGTATCCTCCCTCCGGGGCGGCGCCCAGCTGGCGGGGCGGGTTTCCATGGCCGCGTTCATGCTGGGCTGGGCCGGGCTGTCCGTCCACTGCCAGGTGCTGTCCTTTCTGGTGGACAGCGGCCTATCCGCCAAAACCTATTTAGCCGGGAAGCTCTGCCACGGCCTGATCGCCGCCGGACTGACCTGGTTTTTGACTCGGCTGTTCCCGCTGTCTGCACCAGTGGCGGATTACTTGGCGGAGCAAGCGGAATCCATTGCGGCCCTTGATTTCTCCACAGCGCTGGCGGCGTCCTCTCTGGCCGCGCTGGGCGGCTGGCTGGTATTGGCAGGCCTTTGCGGCTCACTTTGGCGAAATAAGTGTGGAAATATTCCACATCATCGTGTATAATGAGTAACATGATCGCTTTATATAGAAATTGAGGGAATAGCCATGCTGTTTGACAAACATATCGAGCCCCGCTGCTCCTATTGTCAATGGGGTTCGCCCATGGCTCTGGACGAGGGGCAGATGATCTGCGTAAAAAAAGGGATCGTAGCCTGTACCGGCTCCTGCCGCCGATTCCGCTACGATCCTCTGAAGCGCACGCCGCCCAAGCCCCTGGCGGCCAGCTTTGAACACCTAAAGGACGAAGATTTTACCCTCTGAGCCTTGTATCTGATCTGATTTTCAGTCTAGATTTTTGCTCTCGGTTTCAATTGTACACCGAGAGCAAAAAAATATCTTGTCCGAGATACATAATTATGCTATAATTTTATACGTGAAAAGGAGGGAATCTTATGCCGCAAATTAGGCCCATCACCGACCTGCGGAATACAACCGAAATCTCAGAACTTTGCCACGCAAAAAACGAACCGATTTTCATCACGAAGAACGGCTATGGCGATCTGGTCATCATGAGTATGGAAACATATGACGCGTTAACGACACCTTCCGCAGCACCGCATTTCACCGAACAATCCGAAGAAATGTGCCTTCTGACAGAGCAGAGTCCCATCTGGGCGGGTATGCTGGCCGATGTTTTGCAGCAGCACAGCATACCATTTATCAAGGAAAGCTCACTAGGCGCTGGTCTGGCCCTCAAAATGGGTCCCTTATCAGAGAAGATCCGCTTCTTCGTCCCCGCGTCCTACCTTACCTCCGCTGCTGAATTAGTTGAGGAATTGTTTTCCAAGGAAACAAACTAGTCACAAAATAGTTCGCGCAAAAAAAGCAGACAACTTTTCAGCTGTCTGCTTCTTTGTGTCGGCACTACCTATTTTTCCAGGCCGTCGCCAGCCAAGTATCTTCGGCGCGAGTGAGCTTAACTGCCGTGTTCGGGATGGGAACGGGTGGACCCTCACCGCAATCAGCACCGACTTCGTCTGCGCGGTCTCCCGCGCTTTTATTTTAACCGCTTGCACGGTCAAAACCTTATTCAATTAAGAAAATGGTGACCCGTGGGAGAGTCGAACTCCCGTTTGCGGCGTGAGAGGCCGCCGTCTTGACCACTTGACCAACGGGCCGTTTTGCGTCGCTCTGCCATCTTCTTGGAACTCCCTGTTGAGTGCTCCCACTCAACAGGGAGTGGTACACCTTCAGGGACTCGAACCCTGGACACCCTGATTAAGAGTCAGGTGCTCTACCAACTGAGCTAAAGGTGCGTTTCAGGGTTTGCCGCACCCTCAAAACTGAACAATGTGAACTTCCACAAGCAGCCTGCATTCACCTTATTGTAAGGTCAAGCCCTCGGCTTATTAGTACCGGTCAACTCAACGCATCACTGCGCTTACATCTCCGGCCTATCAACGACATAGTCTACGTCGAGCCTTACTCCATGAAGGATGAGAGATCTTATCTTAGGGGGGGCTTCACGCTTAGATGCCTTCAGCGTTTATCCCGTCCGAACGTAGCTACCCAGCTGTGCCCTTGGCAGGACAACTGGTGCACCAGAGGTTCGTCCATCCCGGTCCTCTCGTACTAAGGACAGCTCCCTTCAAATCTCTTACGCCCGCAACAGATAGGGACCGAACTGTCTCACGACGTTCTGAACCCAGCTCGCGTGCCACTTTAATCGGCGAACAGCCGAACCCTTGGGACCGAATTCAGCCCCAGGATGTGACGAGCCGACATCGAGGTGCCAAACCTCCCCGTCGCTGTGGACGCTTGGGGGAGATCAGCCTGTTATCCCCAGGGTAGCTTTTATCCGTTGAGCGACGGCACTTCCACTTGCATACCGCCGGATCACTAACTCCAACTTTCGTTACTGCTCCACCCGTCGGTGTCGCAGTTAGGCTCGTTTATGCGTTTACACTCACTGCACGATTTCCGTCCGTGCTGAACGAACCTTTGAGCGCCTCCGTTACCTTTTAGGAGGCGACCGCCCCAGTCAAACTGCCCACCTAACAGTGTCCCCCGACCTGATTCAAGGCCGCAGGTTAGAAGCCCAGCAATCCAAGGGTGGTATCCCAAGGGTGACTCCGCCGAAGCTGACGCCCCGGTTTCCATGTCTCCCACCTATCCTGTACATGAATTACCGAACTCCAGTATTAAGCTACAGTAAAGCTCCATGGGGTCTTTCCGTCTAGTTGCGGGTAACTGGCTTCTTCACCAGTACAACAATTTCGCCGGGTGGGCTGTTGAGACAGCGCCCAAATCGTTACGCCATTCGTGCGGGTCAGAACTTACCTGACAAGGAATTTCGCTACCTTAGGACCGTTATAGTTACGGCCGCCGTTTACTGGGGCTTCAATTCAGACCTTCGCTTGCGCTAAGCCCTCCTCTTAACCTTCCAGCACCGGGCAGGCGTCAGCCCATATACGTCATCTTTCGATTTAGCATAGACCTGTGTTTTTGGTAAACAGTCGCTTGGGCCTATTCTCTGCGGCTCCCCTTAGGGAGCTCCCCTTATCCCGAAGTTACGGGGTCATTTTGCCGAGTTCCTTAACAACCCTTCTCCCGTTGGCCTTAGGATTCTCTCCTCATCTACCTGTGTCGGTTTGCGGTACGGGCGCCTTAGCATACATCATGCCTTTTCTCGCCACTGAGCATCGCCGGCTTCCCTACTATAAGTTCGGTCCCTTACGCCCCGGTCAACCAACGCCGGGGTCCGGCTATCCCAATGTGTCAGCATGTTTAAGTTTCGGCGGCTACGGAATTTCAACCGTATGTGCATCGACTACGCCTCTCGGCCTCGCCTTAGCTCCCGGCTTACCTTGGGCGGACGAACCTTCCCCAAGAAACCTTAGATTTTCGGCCATCATGATTCCCACATGATTCTCGCTACTCATTCCGGCATTCTCACTCGAATACAGTCCACCGCTCCTTCCGATGCGACTTCACCCCATATTCGACGCTCCCCTACCCCGCACTTGCGTGCAGCCCAAGCTTCGGTTGTATGCTTAGCCCCGTTATATTTTCCGCGCAGAGTCACTCGACCAGTGAGCTATTACGCACTCTTTTAATGAGTGGCTGCTTCTAAGCCAACATCCTGGTTGTTTTCGCAACTCCACATCGTTTTCCAC
>CATLHC010000049.1 GCA_949948775.1 uncultured Oscillospiraceae bacterium | reverse complement strand
ACCCCGGACGGGACCACGGACCGACCGGGCGGGCACCGCTGAAACCTGGAGCATTGCTGGCGGGCGGGTTTAAGCGCACCTGGTCCAGCTCCCCCTCGCGCCCCATGGGCGAGCATCCCCCCCTCGAGCCCCATGGGCGAGCATCCCCCCCTTGCGCTCCATGGGCGAGCATCCCCCCTTGCGCCCCATGGGCGAGGGGGGTCCGATCCCACCCCCTCATGGGGGCGGGGCATCGAAGGGGCAGTCTTCATCGTAGGTCTGGGGCCACTGGCACCAGGTCCTGCGCGGGCACTGTTCGCATGGCCTTGGATTGGCGCACCAGGGATTCCACCCCGGCGCGTAGTAGTCTGCCAGGTACTCGGTACAGGCTTGCTGGATGCTCTCCTGGGTTACGTCCTGCCAGCCCCGCAGGTTGGTGCCGTGGGCCAGGGCGTGGCAGTCTGAGCACAGGGTGATCAGGTTGTGGGGGCTGTTGGTGCCCCCCTCTCCCCTGGGCACGTGGTGATGAATCTGCAGGTACCTGGTGCTGTCGCACAGGGCGCAGCGGTATCCATCCCGCTTGTAGATGGCCCGTCGTTCCTGCTTGCTTAAGTTGGCGCTTAGCATATCCGCCACTCCTTTCTGCCGCTTCCTGGCGGCACCTCCAGGGGACCACGGTACGTCAAGGCTGGGCCGTCCTTTGGCCCACGGCGAAGCCGCTTGGCCTTGACCCGTGGTACAATGGAGGGGCGACAGGGAGCGCGGCGGGTGTGCGCCGGTCAGGCCGCCTCGGGCACCCTGCGCCGCAGATCGCCGACACAATGGAACAGGGCCTGGGGCTGAACCCCAGGCCCTGCGCTGTGCTTGCCGTTGGAGGCTACGCCGAATGGCGTATGCCGTAGGTGGCTTGCTCGTATTCTGTGGCTAATATATGAGCAAGGCCATGGTGATATGCTATTTTCCACCACACCGCCCCGGTTTTCCCCAGGGGTACGGGGGCGGGTGCCCCCGCAGGGCCGGGGCGGGCGCGCCCATCATCAAATCAAATATCACAAATAAAGGGGGACTGGCTTGGGCCAAGAGAAAGGGCCGCAGGGTGTCCTCGGCCCGCAACAGTTTCATTTTTCTTCGATCAGCGCCACCGCGTGGGCGGCAATGCCCTCCCCTGCGCCGGTGAAGCCCAGCCCCTCCTCTGTAGTGGCCTTGACGCTGACCCGATCCGGGTCCAGCCCCATGGCCCGGCCCAGCTTCTCCCGCATCAGCGGGATATGGGGAGCCAGTTTGGGCCGCTGGGCCAACACGGTGGCGTCCACATTGCCGATTTCGTACCCGTTCCTGCCCAGCGTTTCCGTCACCCGCCGCAGCAGCACCAAGCTGTCCGCCCCCTCATAGGCCGGATCATGGTCTGGGAACAGCTTACCGATATCCCCCAGCGCCGCCGCCCCCAGCAGAGCGTCCATGACGGCATGGGCCAGCACATCCGCGTCGGAGTGGCCCAATAGGCCCTTTTCAAAGGGAATATCCACTCCACCCAAAATCAGCCTGCGTCCTTCCACCAGGCGGTGCACGTCGTAGCCGTGTCCGATTCTCACAGCACCGGCACCTCCTCCGACAAAACCTCGCCGATCAGTAGGTCGGTGGGCGTGGTCAGCTTGATGTTCCGCTCGTCTCCGGCGGTAAGCGCCACCTTCATGCCCAGCCGCTCCACGGCGGCGCAGTCATCCGTCAGCTCCACTCCATCGTCCAGCGCCTTTTGCAGTGCCGCCCGGATCAGATCGCCGTCAAATACCTGGGGTGTCTGCATTGCGTATAGATTGCTGCGGTCCAAGGTCCGCTCCACAACGCCGTCCTGGGCCGATTTAATAGTGTCCTTCACCGGAACGGCGGGAGCGGCCGCCCCGCTCTGCGCCGCCCGGGCGACAGCGTCCTCAATCACCTGAACGGCGGTAAACGGCCGCGCCCCGTCGTGGATAGCGATGAGCCGGGCCTTGTGATCGCACTCCAGCGTGCCCAGCCGAGCGGACTGAGTGCGGTTCTCCCCGCCCCGGATCACCTTGGTCACCTTGGTCAAGGCGTAGTCCTGGCACAGCCGGGCGACGTCCGGCACCAGGTCCGCCCGGGTGACCACCACCACCTCGCTGACGCTGGGCGCGTGCTGGAAATTCTTCAGGCAGCGCACGATGACGGGTTCGCCGCCCACCTCCGCCATCACTTTGTCAAAGCCCATCCGGCTGGACGAACCGGCGGCCACCACCACCACAGAGCAGCTGGGCCCTGCCTCCTTTTTTCGTCTGCGAAACAAACCCATATCGTCCTCACAAGCTCCATTCCACTACGCCCGCCTTGCGGCGGGCATCTCTTTCATTCCGTTGCCCGTCCTCTCCCCACCGGCCCGCTCCACTGGGCCCGTGCGGGGGTTCCTTGACACCTTCTTGCGCAAAAAGGAGCCTCGCGGCCCCTCTCGCTGAACACTATCCGATTCTCATCTCAATGGCTGAGCACGGTATCCACACTGCTCTCCACCGTCTCATAGGGCAGGCTTTGCGCCAGCACCAGCTCAGAGATGAGAATCTGCTTAGCCGTGTGGAGCATCTTCCGCTCACCGTTGGACAGGCCCCGCTGGCCCTCCCGCTGGCGAAGGCCCTTGACCACCCGGGCCACCTCCAGCAGATCGCCGCTTTTCAGGCGAACCATATTCTCCCGGTACCGCCGATTCCAATTCTGCGTCATGTCCACCTCAATGCCCTCCATGGCGGTCATCAGCTCCTCCGCCTTGGCGCCGGACACCACAGGGCGCATCCCGATCTCCCCCGTGTTGTCCGTGGGCACCATGACCACCATATTGCCCACCGATAGCTTGAGCTGGTAATACTCCTGAACCTGACCCGCCACCTTGCGCCGCACGATGGAGTCAATGACGCCCGCGCCGTGCATGGGGTGGACCACCTTATCTCCGATCTGAAACAAATCTCTCACCCCCAAAATATGTATAACTTTCCATAAATATTATACCCGTTTTTCACCATCAAATCAACTGATTTCTCTAAAAATTTTCACAAAAAGGTCGTCGATTTTTGGACTTTTACCGCGATTTTATACCAAATAGCGCCATTTCTGACATTTTCTATGCATCCCCCGGACGCCTGCGGGGCAGAAAAATGCCGCGGCAGCCCTCAGGCGCCGCGGCGTTTGCCCTCGTCGTTCACTTGTAGAATGCGTGATCCCCGATCGTAGCCACATAGGTGCGGGTCCTGGCCGCGTAGCTTCTGGTCGCCCCGGCCCCATTGAAGAACAGGGCCTCCGGCATAACCTGAGCGCCGTCCAGCACTAGCATGGCGGCCACCACCGACTCCTCATTGGGCTCCCGGTAAATGGAGCCGCTGGAGGCGGGGGTGAATTGGTTCTTCTGGAACAGCACATCATAGATGTTGTCCGGGAACCTGGGGTCGTTCACCCGGTTCATCACCACGTTGCCCACAGCGATCTTACCCTCCAGGGGCTGATTGCCGCTCTCGGCATGGATGATACGGGACAGCCAGTAGAGCACGTCCGCGTCGTAGACCTCGTCGGCATCGGCCAGGTAAGGCTCCGCCTCCTCCCGGCGGCTGAGCAGGACCAGCTCGTCCTCGGCGTCATAGTCCACGTCCAGGTTGTACACCCGGGCCAGCACACGCACGGGAGCCGCCACACGGTCATTGATCAGGACCACTCCGCCCTGTGCGTAGAGGTACCGGCCATTGGCCGTCAGGTAAGCGGCTCCGGCGGCGGCGGTCAGGTCCAGGTCCGCGTTCACCACATCGGCGGCGGCGGTCAGGTCCGGCTCCGTGCCAACCGCGTCGGCGTCGAGCTCCACACTTTGGTCGGAGCCGGACTCCTCAGCGGCTTCGGACTCGTCTGCGGTCTCGTCCAGCGCCACCACATCCACCACGGTGGAGGTGTTGACGTATACGATCCCGTCCTCCTCCTCCACCATAGCCTCCGCGTCCATCAGGGACACGAAGGAGCTTACGGTGACATAGCACACGCCGTCCACGACCTCGAATTCTACGGTCTCGGCAAGCTCACCGTCCAGCAGGACGGCATTGCGCACCTTTTCTGTTTCTTCGATTTCCTCGCTTTTCGCGGGGGATTCCGCCGGCAGCGCATCGGGGTCCGCCGCCATTGCGGGCAGGATAAGGCTCACGACAGCGAGGGCAGCCAGCGCAAAACTGGTAGCTCGTGTTTTCATGAAATCTCTCCTTATTACAATTTGTTCTCAAATTGTAACCATATTGTAACTTATTCAAAACCATTTTGCAACCTTTTGAAAGCAACAAAATAGCCGAACCTGATCCATTTTCAGGCTCGGCTATTGTGCATATTAAACAGTTTTCACAATTTTCGGCGAAATTGTACTGGAAATTATTGGATTCTCATTTGTAGAACCAGTGACAGCCAATGGTGGTTACGTGGGTTTGATTCTCCATGATCCAGTGGTTGTCGGTCAGATCCGGAGCCAAAAAGTATAGACTGTCTCCTGCGGCCCGGGCGCCATCCAGCACCAGCTTGGCGGCCAGCACGCTCTCCTCGGTCGGATCATCATAGACGGTGCCGTTGGCCACCGGCGTGAACTGCACGCCCCATTTGCGGTCAAAGATTACGTCGTAGATGGTGTCTGGGAACTCGTCGCTGGCCACCCGGTTGAGTACCACCGTGCCCACCGCCAGCTTGCCCAGCAGCGGCTCTCCACGGCTCTCGGCGGAGATGATCCGGCTCAGCCAGTACAGCTCCTCCTCCGTATAGGATGGATCTGCGGGTCTGCCGCTGCCCGGGATGAGGGTCACGCCGTCCTTCCGGCTCCAATCCACCTCGCCTCCCAAGGCCTGGGCCAGCGCCCGCACCGGCACCAGGGTGGTCCCATCCTCCAGCCGCACCTCATAGGGAATGTAAAGCGCCCTGCCGTTCACCGTCAGCCACTGGTCGCCGGGCCGGGCGGACAGGGTCACGCCGCTGCCCCGCACCCAGGCGGTGCCGTTCTCCCAGCTCACCACGGCGTTCGGTGCCAGCACCCCGGCCACGGTGCGCAGGGACACATAGGTGGTCCCTCCCTCCACCAGCCGAGCCCGCGCCTGGGTCCACAGGTCCTGCCCGTTGACACGCAGCGCGTCCGCCGCCGAAGCGGGCAGGACCAGCGCCGCCGCCAGCGTCAGCCCCAAAAGGGCTTGCTTCATTTTCATGTTCCGTCACTCCTTGGGTTTTATTGCAATTTTATTGTAACCGGTTTGTAATCTTTCGGCAAGCCACAATAATTCCCAGCGGAGGGGCTGTTCTCCAAAAGAAGCCCCCCGCCGGCGGCGGAGGGCTTCTTTGCTGCTTCTATTTATAATGTATTTCCCGCCTGCGCGGACTTCAGCGCCTGGGCCAGCTGGTCTGGACAGGAGGTGGGCTTCATGCCGCAGCGGATGCCGTCCATCCGGGCAACGGCATCCTCCACGCGCATCCCCTTCATCAGAGCCGCGATGCCCTTCAGGTTGCCGTTGCAGCCTCCCATCACTCGGACGGCCTGGATCACACCGTCCTCCACATCAATCTCCATCTTCTGCGAACAGACCCCGCGGGGGGTATACCGGATCGTCTCCATACCGCCGCTTCCTTTCCTTTATAATATGATGAGTCCATACAGCCCGGCAAGCCGGTCCAGCTCCTCCCGGTCGATGTCGCCTGTATTGTCATAAAACGCCCGGCCCTGGTATACCCGCAGGGCGTCCTCCAGCAGCTCCGGCACATCGGACCATAGGCACAGGGCCTCCCGGACCGCGTACTGATGGGCGGCGAAAATCTCCACATCATCCTGGCTCTGGATGGCGATTTTCACCGCCCCCACCGGGTCGTCCTCAGCGGCGATAATATCCTCCAGCAGATCGGGACCGCACTCCAGCTCTTCCCCCACATCGATGGTCCGGCGGATGAAGCAGGGCTCCGTCCCGGTGGCGCAGGGGATCGCGTCCGGGTCCCGGACGACCCGATCATAGGCATAGGACTCCGGCTTTCCCGCCTTGACGCGGAACAGGGGAATATGGGCGTATGCGGCCAGCTCAGCCAGCCGCTCCTCAGCCGCCTCCTCGGGGCAGTCGATGCCGAAGGCCGCCGCTCCCATCCCTTCGCACACGAACAGGGCGGCCAGCATGCGCACGCGGGTGGGGGATTCCCCGTCCTCGTCGCACACCCAGCTCACCCAAGGGGCGCCGCAGTTCTGCTTTTTCACCGCCAGCAGGGCGGCCCGGCACTCCGCCATGGTGGTCATGCCGGAAATATAAACGGGACCTCTCCCCGGCTCCAGCCGGACGCGGTAGGCCGCCGCAAGCTCTTCAAATCCGCATTCCCCCGCCGGGGGCACGTCCAGGCCCAGGGGACCCAACCCCTGCTGAAATATGGGCACAGAAGCGTCCATGATACAGCTTTACAACTCCTTATTCATCGTTTTCTGCCGATATTATAGCAGACCTTTTTCGGAATAGCAAGAGTCTTTCCCGGTCCCTCCAAAAACGGCCCCCTCCTCGGTCAGAAATTTCCTGCGCCTCCGCTCTACAACGTCCGCGCAGTACATTTTCACAAACTCATAGTCCGTCGTTTGCTGCACGCACAGGCCCCGGTTGATTTCATATGTGAATAGACCGCTCACATTTCCCCAGCGCCTTTGCAATGTCCGCCTTTGAAAACTTCTGTTTTAACACCCGCTCCAGCGTGTGTCTGGATATGGAAAAACGCCGCAGACTTTTTCAAAATCTGCGGCGTTCGCCGGGGTGCAGAAACGGGCGGTGTTTTGCCGATGTCGTCCGTTTTTTGTACTGCTGTACACTTGTTTGCTCCGCCCCGTTTTCCGCTACCCTAAAAGGCACTGATTTTACCAGGTTTTCTTATGTTTTCTTATTGCAACGCCCTTAAGGCGGGGGAATTCTCTCAGTCATTTCTGATATGGATGTGGTTGGCGCGGTAGCGGCAGTACCACCCTGGACGGCTCACACCGCCCCGGTTTTCCCCAGGGGTACGGGGGCGGGTGCCCCCGCAGGGCTGGCGGCGGGGCTCTCGAACGGCGGGCGGGGAGTGGGCGGGGTCCCCCAGGGGGAGGGCCAACCCGAACGCCGGGCGGGGGCCCGCCCACCAAAGGGAACCCATCCCGCCCCCTCCACTCGAACCCCGCCCGCCGCTCCCAAAGCGGTTAAGTACCTCAATCCATATGGAAAATCCTGCGCATCAGGCCGCACAATGCCTTTGGGAACTTTACCACCACGACTCGCATGAAAACGCCCCCCTTTCTCGCTGCCGGATGATATAGCCAAATAACTTCTTTTCGGCGGGCAAAGCCCGCTTCTATTTGACTATGAAATTCAAACCAAGGCCGCTGAAAGCAGCCTGCCGCGGCGTATGCGCCGCAGCGCTTGAAAAGGATCGCAATCCCTTTTCAAGCCGTTTGATCATATACCAGCATATGTGAGGCAAGGTTGTCTCGTTCCCAAAATTTCGAGAAAAAATAGAACCCTCCGGGAAATTCCGAAGGGTCCTCTCATTTCACCTGTTTTTCGCCAGCTCCCACTCAGGGATCTCCTTGGCCTGCTCATACAGCCGAACGTAGCTCCTATGCCGGCTGGGAGAGATTTTTCCCTCCTCCACCGCCTCCCGCACGGCGCAGCCCCGCTCCTTCACATGGGCGCAGCCTTGGAAGCGGCACAGCTCCAGATAGGGGACAAACTCCCGGAACGCCCCGGCCAGCTCCCCCTTGGGGATGGGTTCTATCTGCTCCACGTCAAAGGAGGAAAAGCCCGGCGTGTCCGCCACCAGCCCCCCGGCCACGGGGAACAGCTCCACATGGCGGGTGGTATGGCGGCCCCGGCCCAGCTTTTCGCTGACCTCCCCCACCTCCAGGCCAAAGCCCGGCTGCAGGGCGTTGAGAATGCTGGACTTGCCCACCCCGGAATTCCCCGTGAACGCGGACACCTTTCCGGCAACAGCGGCGGCCAAGCCGCCCATTCCCTCCCCGGTCTCGGCGCTGACCTGGAGGGTGGGAAAGCCCGCCTCCTGGTAGAGTTCAGCCAGCGCGTCCGCCCGCTCCAGATCGCACTTGTTGAAGACGATGAGGGCCTCGCAGCCCTTCCACTCCGCCATGGCCGCCATGCGGTCGATGAGGAAGGGGTCTGTCACCGGCGTCGCTCCGGAGCACACGATGACCATCTGGTCGATGTTGGCCACAGCGGGGCGGCTGAACTGATTTTTCCGGGGTAGAACGGCGTCCACCATCCCCTTGCCGTCCTCGGCGGCGGTGACCTCCACCCGGTCCCCCACCAGGGGGGTGACCCGCTGGTGGCGCAGCTTTCCCCGGCCGCGGCAGGGGATGGGTTCCCCCTCCCCTGTATCCACATAATAGAACCCGCTGAGGGCCTTCACAATACGTCCCGTCATGCGCTCAGAACGACAGCGGATAGCTGTCCACCTGCAGCCCGTTGATGTAGATATACACCATCTGAGTGCCGGAGGCGGTGGCCTGGCGGCTGATGCTGCTGGTCATGTTGGTATCCACCCCGTTGTTGAAAATCGTCACGTCGCCCACCACGATGCGCACATCCACCGTACCCTCATAGGCGCCCAGGTCCACGGTGATGGTTTGGGTGCTGGTGGGCGCGGCCACGTTTTGGGTGGGGTCGGGGAGCTGACCGCTCTCCCCCGGCGGCTCGCTGGACGGCTCATTGGAGGGCGAAGGCTCGTCGGAGGGTTCGGGCTCCGGCCCCAGGCTGACCCACAGGTCGATGGCAGTGTCCTTGTCCACCGCCTCGCCCTGGGCCTTGCTCTGCCACATCACCCTGCCCTCCTCGTACTCGTCGCTGTGGCGCGGCGTCACCTCGCCCACCTTCAGCCCCAGCTGGGTGATCTGAAGCTTGGCGTCCTCCAGGGGAAGGCCGACAAACAGGGTCACCGTGGCCTGCTTGATCTCCGGGCCCTTGCTGATGACGATGGTCACCTCGCAGCCCTCCCAGATCTCGGTGTCCGGCAGCCAGCTCTGGGAGATGACATAGCCTTTGGTGATGGTGGACGAGAAGTCCTCCTCCTGGTTCACCTTCAGCCCCATCTCATCCCGGAGCGTTTTGATGGCCTGCCGCGCGTCCCAAGTCTCCACCTTGGGCATATACATCTTGTCCTCGCCGCCGCTGACGTTGACGGTGATGGTTATGGTCCCGTCCTTCACCTTACTCTTGGCCTCAGGCGTCTGGGCGCAGATCTGGCCCTCAGGGTACTGGTCGCTGTGCATTTTGGGTCCCTCTTCCAGCACAAAGTCGCCTAAGATGGTCTTGTTCTGCTCCAGCTGCTCCATGGTGTAGCCCAGCAGATCGGGCACCTCGTACTCCACCGACTCGCTGAACAGCAGGTCCTTGAGGAAGAAATTGTACATGAAGTAGAACATGATGCCGACGACGGCCAAAACCACTACGATCACCACCGCGGCGGCGGCCGCTCCGCCGCCCCGTCGGGGCGGCTCGTCGTCGTAATCGTAGCCATAATCGTCCTCCGCCTTCTGGCGGCGGCGCTCGGGCCGGGGCTGGGCGGACTCCGCACGCTCCACCGGCACCCGCACCGAGGCGGTGATCACCTTGGTGGGCACCACCATGGTGGGCTCGTCGCTCTCCGCCGGTTCCACCCGCACCTCGGGCTCATAGTCCGGGTTTTTGCGGAACTCCTTCAAATCATCCAGCATCTCATCCGCCGAAGCGTACCGCTGGCTCAGCTCCGGGGCCATGGCCTTCATGGTGATGGCCTCCAGCCCCTGGGGCACGCCCGGGTTCAAATCCCGGGGAGGCACGGGGATGGACTTGATGTGCTGGATGGCCACCGCCACCGGGGTATCCCCCTCGAAAGGCAGACGTCCGGTGAGCATCTCATAGAGCACCACACCCGCGGAATAGATGTCCGTGCGGCAATCCACATGGCTGCCCTTGGCCTGCTCCGGGGAGATATAGTGTACCGAGCCGATGGCCTCCTGGGTCATGGTGTTCTGGGCGGCGCTGGCCAACTGGGCGATGCCGAAGTCGGTGACCTTCACGCTGCCGTCCCGCAGAACCATGATGTTATGGGGCTTGATGTCCCGGTGGATGATGCCCCGGCCATGGGCGTGGCTCAGCGCCCGCATGATCTGGGTGATAAAGTGCTGGGCCTCCCGCCAGTTCAGGGGGGTTCCCCGCCGCTGCATATACTGCTTCAGCGTCAGCCCGTCCACCAGCTCCATGACAATGTAATCCAATCCGTCGGACCGGCTGACATCGTACACGGACACAATATTCGCGTGGGACAGCATGGCAACGGCCTGAGATTCATCGTGGAAGCGGCGGCGGAAATCGGCGTCCTGGGCCAGCTCCGGCTTCAGGATCTTCACCGCCACCAGGCGGTTGAGCCGATGATCCCTGGTCTTATAGACCATGGCCATCCCGCCTATGCCGATGCATTCGATGATCTCATAGCGGTTGTCGAGCATTTTACCTATGTATTGATCCATGGTAAAAGTCCTCCTCGTCACAGCTGCGCCAGCACAACGGTCACGTTGTCCGGCGCACCCCGTTCCAGCGTCAGCTCCAGCAGCGTTCGGCAGAAGCGCTCCGGCTCCTCCTCCCGGCCGCTGAGTTCCAAAATCGTCTCGTCCTCCAGCACGTTGGTCAGCCCGTCGCTGCACAGCAGCAGCCGGCTGCCCGCACTGGGTTCCAGCCAGGTCACGTCGCATTCCACCTGGCTGTCCACCCCAAGGGCGCGGGTGATCAGGTTCTTTTGGGGATGTACCCTGGCCTGCGCGGGGGTAATCTCCCCCCGGTCCACCAGCAGCTGCACCAGGGAGTGGTCCACTGTGGCCCGGTGAATTGAATTATTTTCCAGCACATAGCCCCGGCTGTCCCCCACATGGACCAGGCACGCCGCCCCGGGCTGCACCAGAGCTCCCACCAGGGTGGTGCCCATGCCCTCATACTCGGACCTCTCCTGGCTGAGCCGGTATACCTTCTCGTTTGCCTGCCGGCAGGCGTCGGACAGCAGCCGCTCCCGGTGGTGCCAATCCTGCGGAATGCCCTCGGCCGCCGCGGCCTCTACCGCAGCGATAAAGGTCTCCGCCGCCACTGAGCTGGCCACGCTGCCCGCCTTGGCGCCGCCCATACCGTCGCACACCACCAGCAGGCCAATGTCCCGCTCCAGCTGCCTTGCGTCATAGCTGTCCTGGTTGTCTTTTCTATGACAGCCTATGTCCGTTACACCACAAACCTTCAAGTTGATCCCTCCTCTGGGGTATGGGTCTCTCCCTCCATGATCCGCCGCCGCAGCTGGCCGCAGGAGGCGTCGATGTCTCCCCCCAGCTTCCGCCGCACCGTGGCGGTAACGCCGCGGCTCTCCAGCCGCTGCTGAAACTGCCGCACCCGGCGGCTGGGCTTCAGGGGCGACTCGGCCACCTCGTTGAGCGGGATCAGGTTCACATGCCCCGGCTGGCCCTTCAAAAGACGCGCCAGCCGGTCCGCCTGCTCATCGCCGTCGTTGACGCCGTCTATCATGGCGTACTCGTAGGAGATGCGCCGCCCTGTGGTCTCAAAATACCGGCGGCAGGTATCCATGAGCAGATCCACCCCCACGGCCCGGTTCACCGGCATGAGCCTCGTGCGGGTCTCATCGTCGGGGGCGTGGAGGGAAACGCTTAACGTCAATTGTAACCCAAGCCGGGCCAGTTTGTCAATTTGCTTTACCAGCCCGCAGGTGGACAGGGAGATGTGGCGCATGCCGATATTTACCCCGTCAGGGTGATTCACCAGGGTCAAAAACCGCAAAACACGATCAAAATTGTCCAGCGGTTCGCCAATTCCCATCATGACGATGTTGGAAATGGTCTCTCCGCAGTCCTTTTCGGTAAATATTACCTGGTCCAAAATTTCCGCGGCAGTCAGGTCCCGGACTTTTCCGCCCAGGGTGGAGGCGCAAAACACACAGCCCATGTTGCACCCCACCTGGCTGGACACGCATACAGTATTCCCATGCTTGTAGCGCATCAAAACCGTTTCCACGCAATTTCCGTCGCTCAGGCGCCACAAATATTTGATGGTACCGTCCAATTGAGACACCTGCCTGCGCTCCACCTGGGGAACGGTGAGCAGGCACTCCTCCTTCAGCCGCTCCCGCAGGGTCTTGGGCAGGTTGGTCATCTCGTCAAAGGATTCCACGCCCCCGTGGAGCCAGCGGAACACCTGCATGGCCCGGAATTTGGGCTGGCCTAGTTCCTTGAAATACGCTTCCAGCTCCTCCGGAGTCATGGATTTCAGGTCGGTCATGGGGATCACCCCTTTCTGCGCAGCTTGGCCGCGAAAAAGCCGTCTGTACCGTGGATGTGGGGCCAAAAGGTCAGCCTGCCGGGCTGACGCCCCAGATGAGGCAGGTCAAAGGACTCCGGAGTAAACTCCGGATGGCCCGCCAAAAAGCCGTCCACAACCTCGTCATTCTCCCTCTTCAGGAGGGTGCAGGTGGAGTAGAGCAGCACCCCGCCGGGGCGGACATACCGGGCGCAGTTATCCAAAATGCCCCGCTGGACCTTCGGCAGACCCTTTAACGGCTCCGGGTCCTTGTAGCGTATATCCGGCTTCTTACGGATGATGCCCAGCCCCGAACAGGGCACGTCGGTCAGCACCATATCAAAAGCCTCCCCCCAATCCTCCCGCATCTGGGCGGCATTCTGGAGGGTGGGCTTGATCATGTCCAGCCCCAGCCGGTCCCGGCCCGCCTCCAGCAGCTTGATCTTGTGGGGGTGGATGTCGCAGGAGATCAACTCCCCCCGGTTTTCCATGGCGACGGCGGCGGCAAAGGACTTGCCGCCGGGGGCGGCGCAGCAATCCAGCACCCGCAGGCCCGGCCTCGGCTCCGCCGCCGTCACCGCCAGGCGGGAGGCCGCGTCCTGCACGTAAAAATCTCCCCGCCGAAAGGCGTCCAGCCGCTCCAGATCCCCCGTACCTGTCAGCAGCAGGCAATTTGAAAGCCAGGGGTGCGGCTCCGCCTCCACGCCAGCGGTACGCAATTCCTCCGCCAGCTTTTCCGGCGCCGTCTTCAAAATGTTCACCTGGGCCGTGGTGGGGGGCTGCTCATTGTCGGCCCGCAGGAGCGCCTCCGCGCCCTCCAGTCCAAGCTGTCCCGCGAACTCCTCCACCAGCCACCGGGGATGGCTGGTACGGATGGACAGTGTCTCGACGTCGTCTCGACCCCTGATTTCCGGCGTCTCCTCCCGCAAAAGCGCCCGGAGGACGCCGTTCACCAGCCCCGCCGCCCGTGGATTGCGGCTATGCCGCTTCGCCAGCTCTACCGCCTCGTTCACCGCGGCGCTGGCGGGAATCTTGTCCAAAAATAGCAGCTGATAGGCCGCCGTGCGCAGATCGCACAGCACCCGCAGGTCCAATTTCTCCAACCTCATGGAGCACACCCGGCCCAGCCGCCAGTCCAGCAGCAGCCTGTTTTGCAGTACGCCGTAGCACAGCCGCGTGGCCAGGGCTGCGTCCCGGCGGTCCAGCTTTTGCTCCCGGATGGCCCGCTTCAAATGGCCGTCCGACCAGGCCCCCTGCCGCTCACAGGCGGCCAGGGTCAGCACCGCCGTCTCTCTGGCCGAGCCCATGCGATCACTCCTGTTTTGTCAGTATGCTTCCCGGGGGAACGGGGTGACCCAGCAGGAAGGCGGAGGCGGCCATGGCCTTCTTGCCGTCGGGCTGAAGCTCCAGCACCTCCAGCACATCTCCGCCGCCACAGGCGATTTTCAGCCCCTTCTTGTCCCCCTGCAGAACGGTCCCCGCCGATTTCCCGGTGGTCTCGCCGGACAAAGCTGTACGCAGGATCTTGCACCGCACGCCGTCCAGCACCGCAGTGGCGGCGGGCCAGGGATAAAGTCCCCGGACCTGGTCATGGAGCTGCCGGGCGGTTCTCGTCCAATCCATGGGGGACTGCTCCCGGGACAGCATGGAGGCATGACTGGCCTTGCCGTGGTCCTGCGGGACAGGCTTCGCCGTTCCCGCCTCCAGCTCCTTCACCGTCTCGATCAGCAATGCCGCCCCCATCCGCGCCAGCCGGTCATAGAGCTGGGCGGCGTTCTCATTCAGGTCGATGGGCGTCCTGCTCTGGGCTAAAATGTCCCCGGTGTCCACCCCTTCGGCCATATACTGGATGGTGACGCCCGTCTCGTCCTCACCATTTAAAATCGCCCAGTTGATAGGGGCCGCCCCTCGGTACTTGGGCAGCAACGACGAGTGGACGTTGACGCAGCCCAGCCGGGGCAGCTCCAGGATGTCCGTGGGCAGGATTTTCCCGTAGGCCGCCACGGCGATGAGCTCCGGTTTCAGCTCCCGGAGAATGGCCAGCGCCTCCCCGTCCCGCATCTTGGCGGGCTGGTACACGGAAAGCCCCAGCGCCAGCGCCCTCTGTTTCACCGGGGACTGTTGGAGCTTCATCCCCCGGTTTTTCGGCTTATCCGGCTGGGTGAACACGCCGCAGATCTCGTGCCCTGCCTCCGCCAAGGCCTCCAGCGACGGCACGGCAAAGTCCGGCGTGCCCATAAAGACAATTCTCATCTTTTTTTACCCCTTCTCCCGGCCTGCTTCCGGGGCTGGGACTCCGGCGGTTCCTGCTCCTCCTCCGGCTCCTCCATGGCGTCGATCTCGTCCGGGGTGTACAGCTCGTCGGTATGCTCCACAAACAGGTGGCCGTCCAGGTGCTCCAGCTCGTGGCAGAAGCAGCGGGCCACCATCTCCTCCCCGGAGACCTCAAAGAAATCGCCGTCCCGATTCTGGGCCCGGACGGTGACGAAATTGGGCCGGGACACCCAGCCATACTGGTTGGGCACGCTGAGACAGCCCTCCCAGCCCTCCTGTTCCCCGGACTGGTCCACGATCACCGGGTTGACCAGCTCGATCATCTGCTCGTTCTCGTCCTCCACCACCACAACCCGGCGCAGGATGCCGATCTGGGGGGCGGCCAGGCCCACGCCGCCGGCGTTTTCCAGCGTCTCCTTCAAATCGTCCAGCAGCCAGTGGAGCTTTTGGTCAAATTTCTCCACCGGGCGGCAGGTCTTGGCAAGCGCCGGGTCGCCCTGGGTCAGAATCTTTCTCAGTGACATGGCGGGTTCCTCCTCGTTTAATTCAGGGGGTTCAGGTCGGCGAACAGCGCCACCCCCCGGTTCTGTTTATCGGCCTGGGCCCGGCGCAGCAGATGGGCTGCCAGCAGCCGCATGGCCTTGGCATTTTGTGTGTTTAAAATCAGCCGGTAGCGGTAGCGTTCGTTCACCTTGACCACCGCCGCCGGGGCGGGTCCCAGCAGACGGTAGGACGTCCCCGCGTAGGCCGGGGTGTTCAGCGCCGCGCCCAGCGCGTCCCGCAGGCGCAGCAGCGCACGCAGCACCGCCGTCTCCTCCGGCCCGGAGGCGCACAGCACGAACAGGTCTTCGCAGGGCGGCAGACCCCGGAGCTCCCGGACCCGGATTTCCTGGGCGTAAAAGCTGTCATAGTCCTGGGCGGCGGCGAAACGGATCACGTCGTTGTCCGGGGTGAAGGTCTGGATGACGGCCTCCCCCTTTTTCTCCCCCCGGCCCGCCCGGCCCACCACCTGGGTGAGCAGGGAAAAGGCCCGCTCGGCGGCGTGGAGGTCTCCCGTATACAGCAACTGGTCCGCCGACACCGCCCCCACCAAGGTGACATTCTCGAAGTCCAACCCCTTGGCCACCATTTGGGTACCTAAAAGGATGGGAATACGCTCTCTCCGAAACTTTTCCAGGATACTCTCGTGGCTGTGGACGGCGGACACCGTGTCCGCGTCCATGCGCAGCACCCCAATCCCCGGCAAAAGGGAGCGCAGCTCCTCCTCCACCTTCTGGGTGCCCGCGCCGATGAAGTTCAGCAGTCCCCCGCAGCTTGGGCACCGGTCCGGCAGGGGCTGGGACCAGCCGCAGTAATGGCACATCAGCCGCCGGTTGGCGGAGTGGTAGGTCAGGTGGACCGAACACCGGGGACAGGTGGGCGTCTCCCCGCACTCGCCGCAGGTGACCATGCGGTTGGCCCCCCGGCGGTTGAGAAACAAAATGGCCTGCTCTCCCCGGTCGACGGTCTCCCGCAGCTTTTGGGCCAGCGCCGCGCTGATGGTGCCGCCGCCGCCGCTCCGCAGCTCGTCCTTCATGTCCACCACCGTGACCTGGGGAAGCACCTGCTCATTGAAACGGTGGTTCAGCGCAAAAAGGCGGTACTCTCCCCGCCGTGCGCGGTACATCGTCTCCACCGACGGCGTGGCGGACCCCAGCAGCAGCAGCGCCCCCGCCCTGCTACAGCGGTATCGGGCCACCTCCCGGGCGTGGTAGCGGGGATTTTGCTCCGACTTGTAGGACGGCTCCTGCTCCTCGTCCAAAATGACGGCGCCCAAGTCCGGCAGCGGCGCAAACACGGCGGACCGTGTGCCCACCACCACCCGGGCCGCGCCCCGGCGGACCCGCTTCCACTCGTCACACCGCTCCCCGGCGGACAGGGAGGAATGGAGTATAGCCACCTCATGACCGAAGTGAGAGGTAAAAATGCGCATAAGCTGGGGCGTCAGGGATATCTCCGGCACCATGACCAGCGCCGTTTTCCCCTGTTCCAGCAGCGCGTGGATCAGCTTGAGGTACACCTGCGTCTTGCCGCTGCCGGTGACACCGTACAGCAGCGCGGCCCCGCCCCGCCCGGCCAGGTCCAGCAGCCCCTCATAGGCGGCCCGCTGCTCCCCGTTCAGCGCAATCGGAGCGGGCTCTTCATACACGGGCGCCTGCGGACGGCGGTACACCTCCCGCTTGGACAGGGTGAGCACCCCCATCCGCTCCAGCGCGCGTAAGGTGGTCATGGACGCGCCGGTGAAATAGCACAGCTCCTTGGCGGAGGTCTCCCCCACGGCGCAGATGGTCTCCCCAGCGGCGTACTGAAGGGGCGCCCGCCGCCGCTTGGGTTCCAGCAGCGCCATGGCGTCGCTGGGGTCCATGGCCAGCGCGGCGATCTGCTCCATCTTGTCGTTCACGCCGCGCTGCGCGCTGGTTTCCCGGACGATGACGCCCTTTCCCTCCAGCTCCCGGATGGCCGGGCCGGGGTCGGACACACCGAAGGCCGTCCGGATTTTTCCCACCTCCGCCCAGCCGCCGCCGGCAAAAAGCAGCTCCACCAGCGCATTCGCCCGTTTGGACTCCCCCGCCGCCTCATAGGCCGCCGCCCGGTCCACGCCGGGGGCCACGCGCCAGCAGTCCTTCAGCGAAAACCACAGCCCCGCCGGCAGCATTGCGCGCATAGCGTCATACACGGTACAGAAATACTGCTCCCGCATCCACAGCGCCAGCCGGACGGCGGACTCGTCCAAAAGCGGCTCCTCGTCCAGCAGGGCCAGGATGGACTTCAGCTTTGCCGTATCCTCCCGCTCCCCCAAAGCCAGCACGATGCCGTCGCAGCCCTTGTTCCCCCGGCCGAAGGGCACTGCCGCCCGCATTCCGGGCCGCAGCGCCCCCTCCAGCGCGGGAGGAATCAGGTAATCGTAGGGCCGGTCGATGGCGTAGGTGGCCGCGGACACAGCGAGCTTGGCGATCTTTGCCACCTGCTCCACCTCCCTGACGTCCAAAGGGCAAGCAGTCCCCCCGCTTGCCCTTTCTGGGTCCTTTCTCTTACGCTTCGGTCTGCGCGCTTTCCTGCGCGGACTCCCCGGCGGACAGCCCCTCCTCCGCCTCCTCCACGGTCAGCGTGCCGTCGGCCACCTCCTGGATCGCCAGGGACACCGCCTTCTCCTCCAGCGGCTCGCCGGAGCTCTCCGCCTCGCTGGACAGCTTTCTGGCCCGGCTGGCCACCAGGTTCACCAGCATATAGCGGCTGGGCACCTGGCCCAGCAGATCCTTAATGGGGGGATAAAGCAGCATAAATATCCTTCCTTTCGCTTTTATAGTCAATCCTGGCCGATAATGCTCTGGGCCAGGTGCAGTCTCTTCTGGGCGCGGCACTGCTCCGCCTGGAGGATGGACTGGATCTCCTGGGCGGCCTCCACCACCGTATCGTTCACCACCAGATAGTCGTAACGCACGCACTCCCGGCACTCCTGCCTGGCCTTTTCCAGCCGGCGCTGGATGACCTCCTCCTCGTCGGTATTGCGCCGGTGGAGGCGGCGGGACAGCTCCTCGATGGAGGGCGGGATCAGGAAGATCAGCACCGCCTCGGGGCAGCGCTCCTTCACCTTGGCCGCGCCCT
>CATLHC010000048.1 GCA_949948775.1 uncultured Oscillospiraceae bacterium | reverse complement strand
ATGATCTTGTTTCGGAGGGCTATGACGGCGATCCCTACGAGCGGCTGATGCCGTGGATGCTCTCCGTTTCGGCGGAGCAGGCCGTGTACCGCAAGGTCTGCCTTGAGCTTCTCTGGGAGCTGTTCGACGCCCTGCCGAAGAAGGACAGGGACCTTCTCGGCAAAACCTGCGGCGTGTTCGGATACCCGGAGGCGACCTTGAAAGAGATCGGGATGTATCACATGATGAAGGAGTCCGCCGTGGAGAAGGCGAAGAACCGCGTGGTCGAGAAGCTGAGAAAAGCCTATCCCGGCAGCAGGCTTCAGGTATGGAGAACTGTTCATCGTATGCTGCGGAGGCCGATCCCGCCGCCGGAGAATAATGTTGGACTATGACGGCGCAGCCTGGACCTCCACCCGCCTAACCAACGACGGCACGCCGGATCTGGCCCCAGCCACGGCAGTGGGCGGCAACGGCAAGGCCATCGTGTTCTGGCGCAGCGTCTACACCCCCGATCCCGGTACGCAGGGCAGCAACAGCCTGCTGAACTTCACTACCAGAGATTGTATCATGTACCGTTGCTATGACAGCACTGACGGCACCTGGAGCAAGGCCAAAATGCTTTATAACGGTGCTACTGGCCGCGTGAAGGCGTTGCAGGCGGCCATGCTGCCCGACGGAACCGCTATGGCGGTTTACTCGCTGGACCGCAGCGAAACCGGAGATACCTCCGACTACGAGATCGCCTACTGTACCGTGGCTGCTGACGGAACTCCCGGTACAGCCATGCTGGCGACCTGTGACAGCAATCTTGACGACCCCCCCAGGTCGTTGCAGCCAACTTCGGCAGCGGGGATGACCGATTTGTCATCGGTTGGCATAGTGTCCGAGACGGCAGCAGCGATATCCAGCTGTTGGCTGTGGACGGCAGCGGCACCATGTCCAACAGCTTCCCCGGCTCTCTGTCTGCCCTGACCAGCAGCGGCAACGCCGTCGTGGGCGGAGACTTCCACTTCGCTTCCCTCAGCGGGGGCCATCGCAGCCTCAATGATCTTACCATCGTCTGGAATGAGACTGTCAATGACGCTAACGGCGCGGTAGATCACGGCATTTTGAAGGCGACCAAGCTGCGCTATGCCGCAAATACCTACACTCTCTCCGCACCGTTGGAACTGGCAGAGCTGCCGAATCGCACGCTGGCTGACCACTTTGATGCCTATGTCAGCGGCATCAATCGGGTGCAGGCTGCCATTCAGGCCACCCGGTATGACGATGAAAAACCGGAGGTAATCGGCGGCGTGACCGTTCCGGGTGAGGAAACGATCCTCTATACCGCTACCTCTAATTTTATCACCGATGCGGTGGCAGTGGAACAGATCGGTGTGGATTATGCAACGCTGGTGCTGAACAGCCTGACACCCATTCGCTTTACCATCCGCAACACCGGGCTGAACGATGTGACAAACCTAACGGTCAAGCTTGGCAGCGGGGAAACCGCCACCCTTACGGAAAAACTGCTGCCCAATGAAAGCACCACCCTTACCGTCTGGCACCATGTGAAGGACCGCGTGACCGACCCGAGCTATACCATCACCGCCGCCGGCGGCATCAACGAAAACGGCACAGTGTATCTGGATTATCCCGACATTGGCATCTCGCAAATGGAAGTGATTGCGGAGAGCGCCGGCAAGCGCACGGTGCGCATGACCCTCTATAATTCCTCTGCCGCCACGCTGGCCGGCGGAAGGAACCGCGAGGTGAAGCTTGCGTTCTATGCGGATGATCTGCATACCAAGCCTGCAGAGGTAGCCTGCACCACAAACGGCGTATCGGTTAGCGGTAATGAAATCACCGTTTCCGGAGACAGCGCCCTCGCCCGCATCGATCAGGGAACCTTTACACTGGACCTGACCTATGATCTGGGCAGGTATATGACATCCATTGGCAAAACCGAGATCCCCAATGTGGGTACCTATCTGTACGCCGAGGCGTGGGCGGAAGGCCAGATCGGTGGAACGGGAGGCAATCAGCGCCTGCCGGAGTATGACGGCAGTGACAGCGAGGCCAGCGTCCATATGACCGGCGCACTGGCCCGCACCGGAGAGCAGCTGACGATGGATGTGACACAGGGGAACGACGGCAACGGTCACAGCACTGCCGCCATTACCCTGCGCAACAACTGCCTGCAGCCTCAGACTAGCGCAGAGCTGGTGGCCACGCTGCTGGATGCTGCCGGGGCCGTTCTGGAAACGAAAAAGACCAGTATTGGCGGTGCCATCTCCGGGGAAACCTTCCGGGCGGAAACCGTCACCTTCTCCCGGCTTGGCACCCGCGTAGTGGTGCGAGCCGCAGTGCCCGGTAATGACCTTCTGACCTTTGAAGGTCTGGCAGTGGGGCTCGACGATTTTACCGCCAACGGAACGAACTATACCTATACGCTGCAAAATGATAGCGGAGCAACATCTACGCTAGTCACAGCGGTGTCTGGAAACGGCGAGCCCGTGAGCATCAACGGACAGGCTCTGTCCACCGGCGGCAGCGCAACCGTTGCCATCCCCAACAGCGGCACAACCGACATTGTCGTGGGAATCGGTGCTAAAACTTACACGCTGACGATTCTGCGCAATAGCGGCACAGGCGGCAATGAAGGCGGTGGCGGCAGCGGCTACAGCTACTACACCATCAAGGCAACTGCCGGGTCTGGCGGCTCCATTTCTCCCTCCGGCAGCATCAGCGTCCGTGAGGGCAGAGATCAGACCTTCACCATCACTCCGGATAAGGGCTATGCTGTCGCCAACGTCAAGATTGACGGCAAGAGCATTGGCGCGGTGAAGTCCTACAACTTTGAGAATGTCCGTAGAACCCATACCATCGAGGTCATCTTCGTCAAGGGCACTGCCAGCGCCAGCACCGGAGACAGCAGCAATCTTCCGCTGTGGAGCGCCCTCCTGCTGGCAAGTACCCTTACGCTGGCCGGCGCCGTCCACCTTAAGAGAAAACGTGCACGGTAATCGTCTTATCATGCCTTAAAGGCCAACAAACAGCTCAGCTTCCGGGTATTTGCCCGGAAGCTGAGCTGTTCCTTTTTCATCACTACAAGAAGCTAATCAATGACATTTTAAGCTGCGCCGCTATCCCAGCGCGGCAAGGAGACAGCATTATGAAAAGAATCACAAGAATCATTCGTCCGATCATCTGCATGGCCGTCCTTCTCTTTGCTATGACCACGGCAGTCATGGACTGCTATCTGAAAGAGACGGGGCCTATCGATATTCCCGGCAGAACGCCTTCCGGCACATCTGCGCCTCAGCCATCTGCTGTGCGCTATCCTGCTTCATTTTCTTCGTGACGTGTCCGTAAATATCCAATGTGCGATAGGACAGATGACCTCCCTTCTGATTGGAAAAGGCAAGCCCATTTTCCTGCCAGGTACCGCCCACCGTCCCCCTTGTCCCGCCTATCATGGGTGCCGCAGCTCTTCTCCAATCATAAGAAACAGGGACGCAGCTTACTGCGTCCCTGTTTCCTCTGTCAGATTATGGAGCCATTTGCCGGAGCGGCATCGCAACAGCCCGACGATCAGGCGCACCACCTGCTCCGTCTGCACCAGCAGGAACAACACGGGCAGAGAGTTTACTCGCAGCACCAGCAGGCCGATGTAGGCGGCAGGAATGCCCACCAGCCAGACAAGGCCGCTGTCCATAAGGAGCAGAAACCTTGTGTCGCCGCCGGCGCGGATAGCGGACAGCAGCACAGCGTTGAACATCCGCGTAGCGATACGGATGTTGAACAGCCTGACCATCAGGACGGCCAAATTTACAGAGCTGCCCGGCAGTGCAAAGATGCTGACGACCGGGCGTGCGATGAGAATCATCACAGCAGAAACTGCGATGGACAGGCCGATGGCCAGCGGGAACAGACCGCGGATGACGGAGCGGGCCTTTTCCGTCTCACCGCGCCCCAGATGCTCTCCCAGCAGGATGCCGCTGGCGCTGCCCATGCCGTCGGCAATGGTGTGAGGCACCATGCCAATCTTATAGGCCACCTGATATGCCTCCAGCATAGCGGTACCCAGCATACCGAAGGCCTTGAGATACATGGCGTCGCCCAGACCGAATACCAGTTCGTTCCCGGCCATGGGAACCATCCGCCGGAACACAGGGCGCAGGAAGGCAGATGGCCAGTGAAACAGCTCCTGCATCGGGCCGAGGAAGGGCTGCCGCGTGGCGAAGGCGTAGGTCACATGTCCCATCAGGCCGCAGAAGGTGGCGATGACGGTGGCGATGGCCGCGCCCCGCACACCCAGAGCGGGAAGCCCCAGCTTTCCGAAAATCAACAGGTAATTCAGCAGGGCGTTGAGACAGTTGGTACCCAGGCCAAGGAGCATAGGGACCTTTGTGGTCTGCACGCTTCGGTACATGAAAGTGTACCCGTTGATCAGTGCGGTGAAAAAATAGGAAAAGGCGCTGATGGCAATATACTGCTGCGCCAGTTCGATCAGATGTGCATCGTCGCTGAAAAAGGACAAAAACCATGTGCCGCCCAGCTTGGCCAGCAGGAAGAAGGTCAGCGCGATGCATACGTTCAGCAGAAGCTGCAGGCCAAAGCAGCGCTTCAGGTTCCGGGTGTTTCCGGCGCCGAAGAATTGGGAGGCGAAGATCAGGATGCAGGAGTTGACGCCGAAGCCTACCAACATCAGAAGGTTGTCGATCTGTGTGGCGACGGTCACGGCGCCCACACCGCCCACGTGGCTGACCATCATCGTGTCCAGAAAGGACGCTCCCTGATTCAGCGCCTGCTGCAGGCAGATGGGCAGCGCCAGACGCAGCGCTTTTTTGTAAAAGGCCGGTGAGGAAAAGTGCATACCGTTGATCCTGTTTTTCATAGCGTCATCCTTTGTGCGCACGGCGGGTCTGTCCGTCAGACAACGGCGCCGCCGTGGCAGTCGATCCCCACAATAGCGTAGAAATCCTTCACATAGAGGCGGCAGACGGCCTCCGTACCCAGATCCTCATAGCAGACAGGTTCTTTTTTGTAAATGGCGTCAGCCGTCAGCGCCGCCGTGCCGCCGATGGTCAGCAGATACACCGCGTGGTGCTTTATCATGGCATCCACGACCTCGGGAGAGCGGCGGCCCTTGCCGATCATGCATCGCAGCCCATGCTCCAGCAGTGCCGGGGTGTAGGGGTCCATGCGGTAGCTGCTGGTGGGCCCGGCGGGGCCGATGACCTGACCGGGACGGGCCGGCGCAGGTCCTACATAATAGAGTGTCTCGCCCGTCAGTGGGAAGGGTGTGGGCTCTCCGGCGGCCAGACAGGCGGCCAGCCGCTTATGGGCGGCGTCGCGGCCGGTATAGAGCCAACCGGTGAGCAGCACCTCGTCTCCGGCGCGGAGCGACTCAACGGCAGACGGTGTCAGGGGGAGTGTCAAATGCTTCATCGCGTGTCCCTCCGTCAAAGCGTCACGGTACCGTGGCGGTAAGCGTGGCAACAGATGTTCACGGCCACCGGCAGTCCGGCGATATGTGTGGGAAATGTCTCGATATGGACGGCCAGTGCGGAGGTATGTCCGCCCAGCCCCGCAGGGCCGATGTCCATCTCGTTGATAGCACGCAGCAGCTCCTGCTCCATGTCCCGGTACGCCGGCTGGGGATGGCTGCTGCCCAACTCCCGCATCAGAGCGAATTTGGATAGCTGCGCACACTTTTCAAAGGTGCCGCCGATGCCCACACCCACCACGATGGGAGGACATGGGTTGGGGCCCGCGTGATGCACGGTGTCCAGCACAAATGCCTTGACACCCTCGGCGCCGTCAGCGGGCTTGAGCATCCTGACGGCGCTCATATTCTCACTGCCGAAGCCCTTGGGCGCAAAGGTCAGGGTCAGGCGGTCACCCTCCGTCAGCTCGTAGTAGATAACGGCAGGGGTGTTGTCGCCGGTGTTGTCCCGGTGGAACACCGGGTCTGCCACAATGGATTTGCGCAGATAGCCCTCCCGGTAGCCCTGCCGCACGCCCTCCTGAATGGCGGCCTCCAGCGAGCCGCCGGTGATGTGCAGCTCCTGCCCGAGCTGTACGCGGAACACAGCCATGCCGGTATCCTGACACATGGGCACGCACCGCTCTGCTGCAAGCCGGTCATTCTCGATGATCCGACCCAGAATGCTGGCAGCCAGAGGCTGCTCCTCCTCCGCCCGGCAGCGCTCCATCTGCTGAAGGACCTGCGGGCTGATTCGGCAGTTGGCGTCGATGACCATGGCGGCCACGGCGCGCTGCACGGCGGTGGCGCTGAGTTCTCTCATGGTGCTCACTCCTTCACATGCGCTTTCACGGCGTCCGCCACCACGGAGGCGATGGTCTTGTCAAAAATGCTGGGGATGATGCAGTCAGGGGCCAGTGCATCGGGGCTGACGCGCCCGGCAATGGCGTGGGCGGCGGAGATCATCATATCCTCGGTGATCCGCCGCGCCCGCACCTCCAGCGCGCCCTTGAAGATGCCGGGGAACACCAGCAGGTTGTTGATCTGGTTGGGGAAATCGCTGCGGCCGGTGGCCACGATGTAAGCGCCAGCTTCCTTTGCCGCGTCGGGCATGATCTCCGGTGTGGGGTTGGACAGAGCGAAAATGATCGGCTTATCCGCCATGGAGCGTACCATGTCCGCCGTGACGATGCCGGGGCCGGACACGCCGATAAAGAGGTCGCAGCCCTGCATGGCGTCCGCCAGCGTTCCCTTGCACAGACCGCGGTTGGTGACGGCGGCAATAGACGCCTTGGCGCTGTTCAGTCCCTCGCGGCCCTCGTAGATAGCGCCGCTGCGGTCGCAGAGAATGATATCCTCCACACCGGCCTTCAGCAGCAGGCGGCAGATGGAGATACCGGCGGCGCCCGCGCCGCTGATCACCGTCTTAATGGCGGACAGAGGCTTTCCGATACACTTGGCGGCATTGATAAGCGAGGCCAGCACCACCACGGCCGTACCGTGCTGGTCATCATGGAATACAGGGATGCCCAGCAGCTCGATGAGCCGCTGCTCAATTTCAAAGCACCGAGGGGCGGAGATGTCCTCCAGATTGATGCCGCCGAAGCCGGGCGCCATCAGCTGCACGGCGCGCACGATCTCATCAGGGTCCTTGGTGTCCAGGCAGATGGGGAAGGCGTCCACGCCGCCAAAGGTCTTGAACAGGCAGGCCTTGCCCTCCATCACCGGCAGTGCGGCGGCGGGGCCGATATCGCCCAGTCCCAAAACGGCGGTACCGTCGGTGACGATGGCCACCATATTCCCCTTGCTGGTGTAGGTATATACGTCACTGGAATCCCTGGCGATCTCCCGGCAGGGCTCCGCTACGCCGGGGGTGTAGGCCAGCGACAGGGAGTCGGTGTCGCAGATGGACACCTTGGGTACGACCTCCAGCTTGCCGTGGTGCTCCCGGTGCATCTGCAATGTTCTTTCTTTGATATTGTCCATAGCGGGTTGTGCTCCTTTCCTCAGCGGCAGAGAGCCATGAGGCTGCGGATATCCCGCTCCTCCTCCAACGCCATAAGGCGGCGATAGAGCTCCTCTGCTTTTTCCTGCCCCAGAACGGGCAGGGCGCTCTTCATATATTTGTCGTGGATGCCCTGATCGGGGATGGGGTGCGTCAGGTGTCCATCGGGGTATATGCGCTCACGGGTCAGCACCCGGCCGTCGACAGTGGCGATCCGGCCGAAGGCGGGCCCTACGCCCATGTCAGTGGGCAGGCCGTCATATTTCGGTTCGTTGTACATGCTGGTCAGTTGGATGATCCGCGCTACATCGGGCAGCCGGATCACATCTTCTCTGTAGTTTACGGGCATATTGTCCAGCCCGTTCAGGTACAGTGCGATCTGGAAGCCAATGGAGAACTTGGCCTCCTCGCCGTCGCGGGGGTAGGGCGTTACCAGCTCCCGCAGGGCGCTCTGGCTCAGGCCGATCTCGATCTTGGCGATATCGGCGGCCTTCAGATCGTTCTCCCGTATCAGCTCCGTCAGCGCATCGATGGCGCGATGGGTGCTGCTGCAGGAAGGGTACAGCTTGATCGCAAAGCCCGGGGAGCACAGATCGTAGGGCGCGCCCAGCGTCCGGGCGAAGTCGTCGCCGAAGGTGACGCCGTCAAAGCCGGCGTATTCCCGCAGATAGCCCTCGTGTCCCTCCAGCGCGGAGGGAGAGGCGGTGATGCCGCAATTGGCCATTTGCGCGGCCAGCACGCCGTCTCCGGCGGTTTTGCCGATGTGGACGGATTTGGTGGAGGTGCCGAAGTTTTCCCGCACGCCGGAGGCCATGGACGCGGCGATACCCAGCGTGTTCCGCATGGCCGTGCTGTCCTGTCCGTACAGATATCCGGCGCCCGCAGCCGCGCCCAACACACCGGTGATGCTGCTGGCGTGCCAGCCCCGGCGATGCAGCTCAGCGGCGCATATCCGCCCGATCTTGCACTCCACCTCTGTGGCCAGAATGAATGCCGTCAGCACCTCCTCGCCGGAGGAAGCACGCTCCTCGCCCACAGCCAGAACGCTGGGCAATACGGCAACGGTGGGGTGGCCGAGGTTGGAGGACGAGGTATCGTCCAGCTCCAGCTCATGGCCGCTGATGCCGTTTAGGAAGGCGGCGTTGTTGGCGCTGACGGTGTTGGGAAGTCCCACCAGCGTGCAGCCTCCGGGAACAGTATACACCGGCAGAAGCTGTCTGACAACCTCGGTGCGGCTGCCCGCCAGCATCGCGCCCATCGTATCCACAATGGAGCGCTTGGCCAGATAGCGCACTTGGGAGTCAAAGGACGGCTCCCCGCAGATAAAAGAAGAAAAAATATCGCTGAGATACATAGGTTGTTCCTCCTGTGATCTTGTCGGGCGGTGAAAACATCACCGCGTTGGGTTTTCCGGCAAGAGCCGGAGCGCCCCGCACGAAAGGAGTGCGGGGCGCACGGCGCTTTTGCCGTTTGTGAGGAGAAAGGGAGGGGAACTTACTTTTAGTTTGCCTGAACAACGGCCTCTGCCGCTGCGACCAGCGCATCCTCCACGGCCAGCAGACGAGCTTCCTCAGCCAGACGCCATGTCTTCAGCTGCTCCACCTGCATCTGGCCGTTGTCGATGGTCTCCTGCACCCGCTCAGGGCTGGGACCGCCGATGATATGACGGCGGGTGACGTTTTGCACGGGATCCAGGGCGTTGGTGATCAGCTCCTGCGGCATTTGCAGGTCGATGTCCAGCACCTCCTTGGCGGCGCGTGCCACCAGTGCGGTGTCGATCTGCGTGCAGGCGATGCCCTCGTCGTGGGCGATGACCACCATACGGCCGACGATCTTCTTAGCGGCGGAGAAGGACAGGCCCATGCTGCGTACCATCTCATCCGCCAGATCAGTGACGGTGCTGAAGCCGCTGCGGACCACCTCCAGAGCGCGGGGAACATCCACCTCCAGATTGCGGATGATACCCTCCAGCAGGAAGGCGCTGTCGGTGATGCGCTGCATGATCTCGAAGAACTGTCCCACCACCAGACCGGGCTCCCGGCCGTTTCCGGGGGGGTAGGCCTTCATGGTGTTGAACATACTGGACAACGTGCCGTATGTCCATTCGCCGGAATAGCGCAGCGTTTCCAGTGCTACAGGATTGCGCTTCTGCGGCATGATGGTGCTGTAGGAGCAGTAGGGCAGCGCCAGACGGCTGATGCCCACCTCGTTGAGGTTCCACAGCAGCAGGCTCTCGGTGACACGGCCCACGTTGTTGATGAAGATAGCCATGGCGCAGGCCGGCTCATAGGCGTAGTCCAGCGTGCTGGTGGCATCCATGGAGTTCACCAGCATCCCGTGGAAGCCCAGCAGCTCCGCCACCCGCTCGCGGCTGATGGGGAAACCGGTGGTGGCCACGGCGCCGCCGCCCATGGGACTGAGATCCACGTGCTCGTAGGCGTGCATGAGCCGTTCCATATCACGGCCGAAGTTCTCAAAGGCACTCATATAGAAGTGGCCCAGTGTGATGGGCTGTGCCTGCTGGGAGTGGTGCGTGTAGGCGGGGATAATGGTGTTCTTATGCGCCTCCGCCTGCACCAGCAGCGTCTCCATCAGGAAGGTGATGGCCTCCATCTGCTCCAGCAGCTTTTTCCGGATGTACATTCTCTCAATGGCCGGATTCATGTCGTTGCGGGAGCGGCCGGTGTGCAGCTTGCCGCCCACCTGAATGCCCACCTGATCGATGACCCACTCCTCCACGTTGGAGTACAGATCGGTCAGCCCGTGCTTGCGGGGGACGATGTCCGGTCCCTCACGGCGCAGCTTCAGCACAGCGCGGAGGATCTGCGCGGCATCCTCCGGAGAGATGATCTCCTGCTCCTTCAGCATCAGCACATGTGCCAGATGATCCAGCAGCTGATAGGGGAAGGTCAGGTGATCCTCTGCGATGGTGTTGGCCGCATGCTGATCCAGGATCTGGATATCGCGGCCCTCATAAGGCTTGTAGTAATCTTTATTCATAGTCATAATCCTTTGCTCCGATAGATGGATAACAGGTCAGGCGGCCTTTTTTACGAACAGCTTGCAGCACAGGAAGTACAGCACCAGCATTACAGCGATAGCGATCGGCAGGGAGAGCGCTGCGCCCATGGAGGTATAGCCCACCACCAGATACGTGATGAAGGAGGCGACAGCGGCGACCAGCGCATAGGGCAGCTGGGTCTTTACGTGCTCGATGTGGTTGCAGCCGGCGGCCATGGAGGACATGATGGTGGTGTCGGAGATGGGGGAGCAGTGGTCACCGAACAGGCTGCCGCTGAGGACGGCGGCGATGACCAGCGGGAAGCCCAGACCGAAGCTGTAGGCCATGTTGATGCCGATGGGCAGCAGGATGGCCATGGTACCCCAGGAGCTGCCGATGGCGAAGGAGATCACAGCGCCGATAGCGAACAGCAGAGCGGGAACCAGCGCGGGGCTGAGGGTGCCGGTGGTGGATTCCACGATGAAGGTGGAGGTGCCCAGCGTACCGCAGACACTGCCCACGCCCCAAGCGACCACGATGACAGCCAGGATGGAGCCCATCTTCTGGATGCCGCCGACGAAGATATCAAACGCCTGCTGGAAGGTCATCAGCTTCTGCTTGACGATCATGATCAGGCAGGTGATGACGGCCAGCAGATAGCCGGAGGTCAGTGCGATACGGATCTTGGAGCCAGGGATATTGTGGGTGGGCCAGCCCCAGCCGATGAACATGGCGAAGATCACGACGAACAGAACGATCAGGGGCAGCAGCATGTTCCACATGGAGACTTCCTTGTCGTCCTCCACAACGATGGCGTCCTCGGACTTCAGCTGCTCCTCGGTCAGACCGTTCAGAGCCAGCTGCTCGGAGTGCGCCATGGAACCGAAGTTCTTCTTGCTCAGCGCGATGACGGGAATCAGCACCAGAGCCAGGATCGCATAGAACTGATAGGGAATGGCCTGCATGAAGGTGCCCGCGTCGGAGCCCTCGATGCCCATTGCCCCATACTGGGTGGCGATGATGTTCATGACATACACGCCCCAGCCGGTGATGGGGATCAGGATGCAGACGGGAGAGGAGGTGGAGTCCAGAATGTATGCGAGCTTGGCGCGGGAGACCTTCAGCTTATCGAACACAGGGCGGAAGATGGGTCCCAGGATCAGGCTGTTGCCGGAGTCGGAGAAATAGATGGCAAGGCCGCCCAGCCAGCAGGCGATCTGCGCGCTGACGGGCTTTGTCAGCTTGTTGGAGATGGCGCGGGCGAATGCGCGGGCGCCGCCCGATTTTTCCACCAGTGCCACGAAGCCGCCGATAACGGCCATCAGCACAATGGTCTGGGCATTGCTGCCGCTGGTCATGTCCACGAACAGGTAATCGCTGAAGGTGGTTTGCAGCGCCGTCCAGGGGTTGCCGCAGGCCAGGATCAGGCAGCCGCTGAACAGGCTGATGAACAATGACAGAATGACGTTCTTGGTCAGAAAGGCAAGCGCGACTGCGAGAATGGGGGGGATCAGAGACCAAATACCGAAGTTGATATCCATGTGATTCTCTCCTTTTGAAATAATCTTGCGGCGGGCTGGCGCCGGTGCGGGCTGCCTATCCGCGTCCGGGCTGAGAACCCGCCGCTGCCCCATATTAGCAGCAAGTTTCGTGCCAAATAGCGCTGTTGTCTTTGCCATATTTTTAGCCCAGAGTTTGTGCGTTTTGCCGAAAAAGTGAGGCGTTCGCCCCAGCCAAAACAGAGGAACTGCACAGATTTGCAGCAGAAACAAAGAAAAGGTCGCGGTGTGTCGGAAATTCGACAGGCCGCGACCTTTGGGCGTAGACCGGTGTAGTGCGGGTAAAAGTGCCGTTTTATGCCGGATACGTAGTGGGCTGTCTATTTTTCGACACAGTTACGTCGAGAAATGGACAGTCAACGCAGTCCCAACTTGTCCATACGGGAGTACAGCGTGGTACGGGGGAGCTGCAGCAGCGCCGCCGCCCGGTCGATGTTTCCGCCGGTGTCCTGTAAGGCCTTGCGGATCAAATCCCGTTCGTAGTTGGCCACAGCTTCCCGTAGGGGGATGTTGGGCGCGCTGGGCGCGTCGGTGCCGACAGCGCTGCCGGGGGAGAAAAAGTAGGCGGGGATATCTGCGACCTGCAGCTCCTGACTGCCATCGGTGAGGTTGAGAGCGGCTTCGATGGTGTGCTCCAACTCCCGGACGTTGCCCGGCCAGCTGTAGGTTTTCAGCAGCGCCATAGCCTCCGGGCTGATGCCGTGATTCTGCTTCCCCAACTGGCGGTTGTAGCTTTCCAGAAAGTGACGTACCAACAGCTCTATATCCTCCGGGCGGCTGCGAAGCGGCGGTACGCGAATATGGATGGCGTTAAGCCGGAAGAAAAGATCCGGCAGCATCTCCTTGTTTTGCATCAGCTGCTCCGGAGAGCGGTTCACGGATGCCACGATGCGGATATCCACATCCTTCGGCTTGGTGGCGCCCAGCGGCATAACCGTCTTGGTATCCAGCACCCGCAGCAGCTTGGATTGAAGCTTCAGCGGCATGGAGTTGATTTCGTCCAAATAGATGGTGCCGCCGCTGCACTCCTCGATCAGACCGGCCCGATCCTCCGCGCCGGTGAAGGCGCCCCGATGGGTGCCGAACAGCAGACTCTCCAGAATGGATTCCGGCAGAGCGGCGCAGTTGATGGGCATAAACGTCTTGTCCTTGCGATAGCTGGCGTTGTGGATGGAGGATACCACCAGCTCCTTGCCGGTACCCGTCTCCCCGTAGACCAGCACGGAGGAGCTGCTGTTGGCGATGCGCTGGATGAGCCGCCGCACCTCCTGGATCTCTGGGGAACGGCCCACAATGTCCTCCACCGTATAGCGGGCGCCGGTGGAGGCGGACGATACGCGCGGGGCGGCTCGTCCGGAGCGTCCCATGTTGGTCACATCGCGGGACAGCTGCACAGAGCCGACAAATTGTCCCCGACAGACGATGGGGATGGTCAGGTTGTTGGTCACAGACTTCTTTCCCAGATGATTCCACACGATCTCCTGCTGTCGGTAGATCACACCATCCTCCTTCAGGGCGGCCAGCAGCGCACTGGATTGAAAGTTCTGACCGGGGAACACCTCCAGCAGGTTTTTCCCCAGCGCCCACTGGTTGTCGACGGCGTTCTCCTCATCGGTATAGCGGGGATTGAACCGCTGCTTGGCGATGATCGTGCCGCTGTGGTCGATAATGGTCACGGAATCCACAAAATTGAAGTTCTCATTCAGCCATTTCAGTGCGTCGCTGCTGCTCATAGCCGTCTCCCTCCCAAGCTAAGCGGGGCGCAGCCCCGGCAAAGGTGTTTATGTCCGTTTTCTCTGGTAAGCGGGCGGTATGCCCAGTCCCTCCCGGTATTTGGCCACCGTTCTGCGGGCGATGGGCATACCCTTTTCGCCCAGCAGACGGGCGATGGTCTGGTCGCTGAGGGGGCTGTGTATATTCTCCGTCCGGATCAGCGCCCGGAACTCCATGCGCAGTGCCTGTCCGGAGCAGCCGTTCACCGATCCGGAGAAAAAATACCGCAACGGGAACGCACCCTGTCTGCATTGCAGATATTTGCCCTTTACGCACCGTCCCACGGTGGATTCGTGCAGCTGCATATGTACCGACGCCTCCCGCAGGGTCATGGGCGACAGGTGTGCCGTTTCACCCCGAAAAAAGTGCTCCTGGGTGTGCAGGATCAGATCGGCGCACCGCTGTAGGGTATGCTGCCGCTTTTCCAGACAGGACAGCATCCACTGGGCCTGACGCAGCTTCTGCTTCAGGTATCGCCGCACCTCCTCCTCGTCGGAGCGCTCCAACAGCGCCACATACTGGCGGCTGATGGAGAATTGCGGCAAATACCGGTCATTAAGAAGTGCGCACCACTGTCCATCCGTTTCCTCCACCGTTATATCAGGCAGTACATAGACTGGCTCCGGCGCAGGCTCCTCGCGTCCGGCGGGGTAGGGTTCCAGCCGCTGTATGAGCCCGCAGGCGCGACGAACCTCCGACTCCGGGAGTCCCAGCTGCCGGGCAATGGCGGCACACTGCTTTTTGGCCAGCAGCGGCAGGCACTGTGTGACGATCTGCTCCGCCGTCCTCTCCCGCGGGTAACGTCGCTGCAATTGCAGCAGCAGGCACTCCCCTGCACTGCGGGCGCCCACACCGGCCGGCTCCAGAGATTGCAGGATGGCCAGCGCCCGATCGATCAGCGTCTGCTCAATGCCCAGCTGTCGGATGTCCGCCAGATCCTCCGGGTGCAGATAGCCGTTTTCATCCAAGAGCTGTACCATATAGGTACACAAGGCGGTGGTGGCCTTATCCTGCCGCAGCCGCTCGATCTGTTCTGTGAGGCTGGCCGCGAGGGACGTCATGGAAGCGTCCCACCGTCCGACCTCCGCCGTATGCGGAGGCTCGACGGCATACGTCCTTTCGCGGCCGGAGGAGAAGCTGCAGGGCTCCAACCGCTCCAACAGCGGGTTTTCCTCGGCGGCGCGCGCCAGATAGTCCGACAGCTCCTGCGCCGGCATCAGCAGCATCCGCGTTGCCAGCAGCATTTGCGGCGACACCTGCAGTACCTGCTTCGGCTCCAGCCGCAGCTCCATCTCGGACATGACCGCCACCCCCCCTTGCCGTTTTTTCCACATTATTATAGGAGAAAGGTGCAAAAAAGGCAAGAATGGTTTTTTCGTATAGGCAGGCGGTGAAAACCGCCTGCAACAAGCTGCCGCCCGGCGCGATTGCATTCGGTGGGGGGCATGGTATAATTTAAAGAAAGACGCCCCATCCCCCGCCTCTTAATAAGAAACACGAGAAAGTCCGTAAAATCAATATTTTCAAATGCAGGGCGGTGACCTCGGACTTCAGGATCGCATTCAGATTTACAATGCATCATACTCACATTACAAACCGCGTCATGTAGAAGCAGAAATTTTCTCCAGCAAGCTATAATCATGCTATACTTTTCCGGCAGAGTGTGCTATGATATAGCAGATGTTCGGCCGGCCACGACCGAACATCTTTTGAAGCGTTGGAAAGATGTCCTTCCCTTACGATATGGATGGCTCTGAAAATCTTTCACTAAGGTGACATACCCCTTAGGTTCTCGTGCAGTGATGCGTTGGGGTTCGAGTCCCCATGCCCGCACCATGATAAGTTGACAGACCGCCAAGGGGTTGGTCTGTCAATTTTTATATACAGAATGCAAAAACTCGTTGCGCTGCAGTGATTTCACTGCGGTATTCTTGTTTATAGGAGGAAATTTTAATGAATGTGATTCAAAAAAGTGAAGCAATTAAGAACGGTCTCCGGAAGGGGTTTCAGGACGGCAGTTCTAAGATGGCTCGCCACAAATGCTATGGGTATGAAGTTGGCCCTGACGGTGAACTGACAGTAAATCCTGACGAGGCTCAGGTAGTGTGCTGGATATTTGAACGGTATCTTGCTGGTGACAGTCTGGGGAAAATTGCGGCTGGTTTGGAGAGGCAGGGCATTCCCTCCCCCACCGGCAGGCCCAAATGGAATCGGGAGGCAATTGACAAACTGCTCTCCAATGAAAAATACACCGGACGGGTGCTGCTCCAGAAGACGCTCAGCATCGGCGCTGTCCAGATCGAAAACAATGGCCTCATGGAACGGTATCTCTACACCGACACCCATGAGGCCATTATTTCTGATGAGATATTCATGGCAGTACAGCAGGAAAAAATTAGCCGCTTGAAAGATCCGAAAAAACAAGTTGTCATGAGCCATATTTCATCATAGAATATATGGATATTTTTATAGAATACAAAAAAGCACCGATGTGACTGGTAGAAATCACACCGGCGCTTTTCTATTTATGGCAGCAGGGTGTTCTCCAGGTCCGCCAGCATCAAATCCAGTGAGGTGATGCCGCCCTCGGCGGCGTATTGGACAGCGGAATGGGCCAGATACACAATGTGCCCGTCTTTGTAGGTATCTGTTCCCATGACCAGCTCATTTTCCACGATCTCCTGGGCAAGCTGCGCGCCCTCTGCGGCAATGGCGGCGTCACGGTCCATGACAAAGATGCACTCCGGGTTTTTGTCCGCGATGAACTCAAAGGACGCCTCGTTTCCGTGGGTGGAGGTATCAATGCTGGCGTCCACACCCACATTCTCAAATCTAATCTCCACGCCGATGATAGAGCAGCGGCCATCATTGCCCAGGGTATTAAAGCCGCCGCCGGTACACAGGCCCACAGTGGCGTTCTTGCCCTCCGCAAAGGCTTTCAGCGTTTTGATGCGGCTGTTAAATCCGCCCATCAGTGTTGCCACTTGATTCTCCAGACCAAACACGGAAGCAATCGTGGCGGCATTTTTGCGGACCGACTCCACCACGCCAAGGCTGCTGTCGGTAGCCAGATAGACTACGGGTGCGATCTCACTGAGCGCGTCGTAGGGTTTGCTCAGAACCCACCGATGAAGATCACATCGGGTTCACAGGCCATGACCGCCTCTAAATCGGCTTCTTTGATCGTCCCCAGGTTGGAGATATTCGCATCCGTCACATAGCTCTGGAGGTAATCCAGACTGGTAGAGGCGGAGCCGACCACAGATCCCCCACACCCAGCGCGTCCAGAATATCCAGACTGGCCATATCCAGAATGGCGATGCGCTGGGGGGCATAGGGAACCTTCGGCTCCGCAGGCTCCCGGTTGCCGTTCAGGCTGGTGATGGTTTCAGGAGCGGCGGGGGTTGAGAGATGTTCAGAGGGAGCCGATCCATCGGAAACCGGAGTTGTACTGTTCTCCGGCTGGTTCGGATCAGGCGCCCCGCCGGCCTGTCCGCCGCAGGCGGCGAGACCAAGCACAAGCATGGTGGCCAGAGACAGGGACATCAATTTTTTCATAGTGTAATTCTCCTCTTCAATAAAAGTACCGAGTGGGAGCTTAATAGTAGATGGACAGCGGACGGCCTGCGATCTCCATGATCTCAAAGTCCATGCCGCACACCTGGGATAAATTTTCCTTGGTCATCACCTCCTTTACCGTGCCGAACTTGGCAATCCTGCCGTCCTTAAACGCACAGATATAATCAGAATAGAATGCCGCGTAGTTGATCTCGTGCAGCACTAAAATCACCGTCTTGCCCAGCTCGTCGCAAAGGCGGCGGACGATCTTCATCATGTTGGCGGCATGGTAAATATCCAGATTGTTGGTCGGCTCATCCAATAGAACATACTCTGTGTCCTGGGCAATCACCATGGCGATATACGCCCGCTGGCGCCGGCCGCCGGAAAGCTCGCCAATAAACTGATCTTCAAAAGCCCCCAATTCCATGTAAGAGATGGCCCGTGCAATGATCTCCTGGTCCTCCGCCGTGGGCCGCCCCCGGAACAGGGGAAGCGTCCAAAAGTCACCAGCTCCCGCACAGTCAGCTTTATCTGGATGTTGTTGGCCTGCGTCAGGATTGCCAGCCGCTTGGACAGCTTCCGGCTTTTCCGTTTCACAATATCCGACCCTTTAAAGTCCACCGTTCCGCCGCCCACTGTGATAAATACGCTGACCGGAATCGTGTAGGAGTAGATGTGTTCCACAAGGAGATGGCCGCCCGCCAGCACGAACAGCGATATGATAATGATCTCTGAGTTGATATTGCTGAAGCTGGCCGCCAGGGTTGCCAGAAGATTGCCGTACTCATTGGGGTCCATCACGCGGGTGAGGGTACTCTGGATGCTGGAAAAGAAAGAGGGCAGGACAGTCCCAATAAGCAGCACATAGAGAACATTGTGCTTGGCCTTTTTGAACAGATAGCTGCAGACTACCGTTGCCACCACACCCATCAGCACCAAGTCCACCGCAAACGAGCAGTTTGCGTTTGCGGCCAGAATACTGCCGGACCCGCCGCAAAGACAACTGCGGTGTGGATCAGCGTATAGAGAGAGTTCATACCCGGCAGGCAGGGAGTAACAATGGTATTGTTGATGACGGACTGGAACACAATGGACGCCCCGCCAATGGCAAAGGCTGTGACCAGCATAACGATCAGCTTGGGCGTACGGATTTTCATTGCGTACTGAACCAGCTTTGCAT